>JBDGQP010000062.1:24448-42915 GCA_042218975.1 Salinibacter sp. | reverse complement strand
GCGTATCTGGCTGATCCAACTCACGTTCTACCCTCAAGTGCGTAACTCCTAACCGTGATGAGGTGGCCGTTTTCGTCGATAAGGGTCGTGCTGCGCATGCGTCGCGGGACCGGGTCGGGAGTGTAGCAGTGAGGATCGCAACGAGGACGGCGGCACCGCGGGTTTCTCCCCGATGCCGCCGCCCGTTCAACGTTGCAACGTTCTAACGTTCAGCGTGGGGCGGGCCTACCCCATGTTCTCCACGATCGCCTGGCCGAACTCGCTGCACTTGAGGAGTTCGGCGTCGTCCATGTTGCGCTCGAAGTCGTAGGTGACGCGCTTCTGCCGGATTGTTTCCTCGAGCCCGTCGATGATCGCGTCGGCGGCCGCCTCCCAGCCCATGTACCGGAACATCATCTCGCCGGAGAGGATGAGGGAGCTCGGGTTCACCTTGTCCTGGCCCGCGTACTTCGGCGCGGTGCCGTGGGTGGCCTCGAAGAGGGCCCGGCCCGTGTTGTAGTTGATGTTGGCGCCGGGGGCGATGCCGATGCCGCCCACCTCCGCGGCCATCGCGTCCGAGACGTAGTCGCCGTTCAGGTTCATCGTGGCGATCACGTCGTACTCGTCGGGCCGAAGGAGAATCTGCTGCAGGAAGGCGTCGGCGATGTAGTCCTTCACGACGATCTCGCGGCCGTCGTCGGTGGTGAGCACCTGCCAGGGGCCGCCGTCCAGGTCCTCCGAGCCGTATTCCTCCGTCGCCACCTCGTAGCCCCAGTCGCGGAAGGCGCCCTCCGTGAATTTCATGATGTTGCCCTTGTGGACGAGGGTCACGCTGTCGCGCCCCCGTTCGATCGCGTAGTCGATGGCCGAGCGGACCAGGCGCTTCGTCCCTTCCTCCGAGATCGGCTTGATGCCGATGGCGGTGGTGTCGGGGAAGCGGACGGCCGTCTCGCCCATCTCGTCGATCAGGAATCGCTTGACCTTTTCGTTCTCCGCGGTGCCCATTTCGTACTCGATCCCGGCGTAGATGTCCTCCGAGTTCTCGCGGAAGGTCACCATGTCGACCAGCTCCGGCTCCGTGAGCGGGGAGGGGACGTTCGGGAAGTGCCGCACCGGGCGGACGCAGGCGAAGAGGTCCAGCTCCTGCCGCAGCGCCACGTTGAGGGAGCGGATGCCGCCGCCGACCGGGGTGGTGAGGGGCCCCTTGATGGAAACGAGGTAGTGGCGAATCGCCTTGAACGTGTCCTCCGGCAGCCACTCGTCGAAGTGGTCCTGCGCCTTTCCGCCGGCAAAGACCTCAAACCACTGAATCTCCCGGCCGTCGCCGTAGGCCGTCTGCACGGCGGCGTCGAAGACCGGCTGCGCGGCGTTCCAGATGTCGGGGCCCGTGCCGTCGCCCTCGATGAAGGGAATGATGGGGCGGTCCGGCACCTCTAGGGTGTCGCCCGACATGGTGATGGGGGCTCCCGCAGTGGGGGCTGTAAGGGCGTCGAACGTAGGGGCAGCGTCAGTGCTCATAGGGGGAGTGGGTCGGGGGAAGTGGCGGGTGCGACGGACGGCCCGTCGCCGGACCGGCTCGCGTGAAGGGGGCAGCGACTGCGGTACAACGTAGCGGGTGGCCCGGACTCTGTCTATTAGAAATGCGAAAAGAACCGACCCGGCCCGCGGACGTCCAGGACGGCCGGGGTCATCGGGGCCCCGCGCGGACGACGCCCGAGCGGAGGCCAAACTGGGTGCAGGCCGTTGTTCGTTGCACCGAGAAGCCGGCCTGTCGGAGCGCGGGGCGCACCGCAAGGGGACGGGCCCCCCCGAAGAGGAACGGCACGCGACGCGCCAGGCGGGCCCAGAGACGCTCGAGGGGCCGGGTCGGCGGGGCCAGGTGGACGAGCACCAGGCGTCCGTCGGGCCGCAGGACACGACGCATTTCCGCGAGGGCCGGGCGGACGCGGGACTGGGGCAGGACGTCAATCAGGTAGCTGGAGTAAACGGCGTCGAACGCCCCGGTCGCGTAGGGGAGGGCCCCGGCCGTCGCGCGGTGGAGGGAATACTGCGCCTGAGGAGTGTCGGCCAGGCGGCCTCGGGCGCGGCGGAGCATCGCGGGGGTTACGTCGACGCCCGCCGTCCACCCTCTCGGATTGGTCGCCACCAGGGGGGCAAGGCTGAGGCCCGTCCCCGTACCGACGTCCAGGACCTGCTCGCCGTTCTGTACCGCCAGCCAGGTGTGGCCCACGGAGCGCGCCCGGCGGGAAATTAGGGGGACCAGTCGGTCGTAGAAGGGGGCCAGTGCCGTGTAGGTGGCCCGCAGCGACGAAGGGGCGCGGGGCGCCTCCGGCCGAGCCCCTGCCGGGGACGACGCACCCGACCCGCTGGGCCCCCTCGGCGAGACAGGTGGAACTTGCAGTTCGCTGAGGTTTTCGCTCGAAGACGGTCGATGCTCTCCGGAACCCACAGGTGTTCTGCCCGGCATGTCGTTTTTGGGATCGTTTTTGGAGCGGTTCGAGTCGTACCGGCCGGGCTGGGAGCGGGGCCTCTTCGGGCTTTCGCTGCTCGGAGTGCTCACTGTGGTGCACCTGTCCATCCAGAAGGCCCGAAACTTTGATCGGGGGTGTTTCGGGATCTCCAGCCTGGGGTCGGAGCAGATGGCGTTTGATTGTTCCGCCGTCGTTACGAGCGGGGCCGGGTCGTTTCTCGGTTTGTCAAACATAACGTGGGGGCTTGGGTTCTACCTGACGGTTGCTATCCTCACCCTGATGACTTTCGGGCTCGGCCCCCGCCTGCGACGGTGGGTACACCTGGGGCGGCTCGGGGTCCTCGTGGGGGGCGCGGCCTACTCGGTCTATCTGGTGTACGTCCAGGTGGAGGTGCTGGAGGCGCTCTGTGCCCTGTGCCTCCTCTCGGCTGTCCTCGCAGGCCTGCTGTTCGCAGGACAGGTCCTGCTCCTTGTTCGCGAATTCCAACGACCAGCGACGACCATGACCACACGCCTCTTCAAGCGCGACCTTACCATCTACGTGTACCTGGCCGCCCTGGCGGCAGTTGTGATCGGGGCCGACTTTGCCTACTTCGGCTCGCTCGCCCCGGCCTCCGACGAGCAGGCCGCCCAGCAGCGCGCGTCCAGCGGCGCGGCGTGTCAGCTCAACGCCCAGAAGGAGCCGGTCCAGGACCCCTCCAGCCTCGTCACCTTTCAGGACGTGCGAAAGGGGCCCGCCGACGCACCGGTCACGATCGTCGAGTACTTCGACCCCAACTGCCCCCACTGCAAGACCTTCCACAAGACCATGAGCACCTTGGTCTCAAAGTACCAGGACGAGGTCCAGTTCGTCTACAAGCCGTTCCCGCTTCGGGGGGGCTCGCTCCCGGAGATCCAGGCGCTCTACGTCGCCCACCAGGAGGGGAAGTTTACCGAGATGCTGAACGCGCAGTACGCCCGGCAGAGTCGCAGTGGCATCACCGAGCAGGACCTCCGGGCCATTGCGTCTGAGATTGGGATGAACCCCGACATCCTGATGTCCCGAATCGAGAAGGACAAGTACCGGCAGATGATCATCAAGCAGCGCAAGCGGGCGATCAAGATTGGGGTGAACAGCACCCCGACGGTGCTTATCAACGGGCACTTCGTGGGGTCTCGGTCTCTGGAGTGCATGAAGACGTTCATCGAGCGTGCCCAGAACGGAAAGCTCGCCGCCAACACCTCGAACTAGCGGGCTTGCGCAACTGAGTGGACGGACGTCGCAGAATCCGAAACGGGACCGCCCCCTGCTTCTTCTTTGACAAGCGGGCCCGATACGGTTGTGCTCGAAGGGGGCGAAACCGAGCATGTCCGGGAGCCTCAAAGGGCGGTGCTTCCGGTGCAGGCCCTCACGCTGCCTCGATCGTCAACAATGGTTCCGTCACGCTTTGCCGACGTTCTCCGGGCACCGACGGTCCGGGCCGAGCTTCTGGCCGACGACGGCACCTATCCGAACAACGAGCGGCTACCGCTGATTGTCTACGAGGAAGCTCTCGCTCCGGGCGTGGTGGCACCGGCCCAGGCGCTCGAACAGATCGTTCGCGCCCACGACTGGCGCGGCACCTGGCGCAACGGCATCTTCGGGTATCACCACTACCACAGCACGAGCCACGAGGTGCTTGGTGTCGCACGGGGCGAGGCCGCGGTCCAGCTCGGCGGGCCGTCCGGCCCCCGAATGAAGGTCTCGGCGGGCGACGTTCTGATTCTGCCGGCCGGCGTCGCCCACGAAAACGGTGGGGCCCAGGGCGACTTCCTTGTGGTTGGGGCCTATCCGCAGGGCCGCAACTGGGACCTCAAGACCGGGGCGCCCGGTGACCGCCCGGAGGCCGACCGCAACATTGAAGCGGTCCCCCTGCCGGCCCACGACCCGATCTACGGCGCCGAGGGGCCTCTGCTGGAGCACTGGTCCGTTCCCGCGGAGTGACCGGCCCGGTGTCCCGGAGCCGAGAGCCATCCTCTCCGTCCGGCGATCCGCCGCGGCCCCGGGGTCCCGACCGGGCCGATGTCACGCGTATCGCAGTCGTCCATCCATGTCCCTCTACCTCTCCAAGGTCCTGAGCCTGCTGATTCACCCGCTGGTGCTGGGGCTGCTGCTCAGTGCGATCGGGGGCGTGGTGGCGGTGTGGCGGCGTCGCTGGGGCGTCTCCCTCGTGGGCCTGGGGCTGCTGGTGATCTGGATTCCCGCCACCCCGCTCGTTGCGAACGAGTTGCGGGGCTCGCTGGAGTCGGCCTTTCCGCCCACCCCGGCATCCGCGGCCCCGTCCGCGGACGCGATCGTGGTCCTGGGCGGCGCAATCGGGGCCCCGCGGCCGCCCCGCGTCTACCCCGATCTCAGTGGGGCGGCCGACCGCGTCTGGCACGCGGCCCGTCTGTACCGGGCGGGCAAAGCGCCCGTCATCGTGGCGAGCGGAGGCTCCCTCCCGTGGCGGGACCAGCGCTTTCGGGAGGCGGAGGCGATGCAGGCCCTCCTCACGACCTGGGGCGTGCCATCCGACTCGGTACTGCTTGAGTCCCGAAGTGCGAACACCTACCAGAACGCCACGAACACCGCCGAAATCGCCGGGCGGCGCGGGTTTGATCGGGTGCTGTTGGTTACCTCGGCGCTGCACATGCGCCGGGCGCTGGCGACCTTCCGGGCCGCCGGGGTCACGGCCCTGCCGGCGGCCACCGACTACCACGTGGTGCAGGGCCCGACCACGCTCCTCGACGCACTGCCCGATGTGGGAGCCCTGGGCGCAAGCACGGCGGCCATCCGGGAGTACGTCGGCTATCTCGTCTACGACTGGCGCGGATGGATCGCGGCGGGGCGGCCGTCGGTTGAGCCGACCCCTTCGGCGTTCGACCAGATGGCCCTTGTTCGATCGAGGCGAACCCGGGCCGCCTCTCGTCTACGGTCTCCCTTTCGCTCATGACACTGGAGGTCCTTCTGCCCGTTGTACCGATTGTCGGCGCCTCTCTGCTGGCCGGGGTCCTCGTCCGATCGCGCCCGCAGCGTTCGGCGCCGTCGAGCGTGTCGCCAGTACGTGTCTCCCTTCCCCGCCGCAGCGTGTGCTTCTCCCTGCTCGCCGTGTGGATTGCCCTTCTGGGCCCCGGGGGCCCGTCTCCGGCGTGGGCCCAGGACTCGACGCGCGCCCCCGCCGACACGACCCAACCGTGGTACAACACGGCCTGGACGCCGATCGTGGAGAAGGAAGGCGTCCGGTTTGGGTACATCTTCTACAGCAAGGCCGACAACTACAACAACGGGGTCGTCATCCGGCTCCACAACCAGAACGACCGGCCGGTCCGGTATGCCTTCACCGTCATCTTCCGTGGTCCCTCCGGGGAGGCCACTTCCCGGGCCGAGGGCCGCCTCGCCCCGGGCGAGATGAAAACCGGCGAGACGGACGGGCTCTTCTGGATTCCGTTCACGGACGGCCGGGCGGTCGGCGAGGTGGGACTCCGCGGCATCGAGATCACCCCGATCACCGGGGACTCATCGGCCACACGCCGGGGTTAAACGTCCGTGGAAAATCGGAAGCGGGGAGCCCCGCGCAAAACTGTCGAACTCGGTGGCGCGTAGGGACCAACACATCGTGGGTTACGGAGTATATTCGATTCGCCGTAGACGACGGCCGTAGACGACGGCTGGCTCATGGGACGGCTCCGAGGCGGTCAGGGCCCCGACGACGGACCGCCGCAGACGCCATGTTCGGCGGCGCGAAAGCCCTTGGTCCGAAAGCGTTCGGTCCGCCGTCCGTCTGAGCAGCCGTATTTGAACAGTAGCATACAGGCCGCCCCCTAGGGTACGGAAGCTTCGTCCAGCACTCATCCTTTCGCAGGCCAGCGCCGCCCGCCGTGAACAGTCCCGACGTCTCTCCCGCCCCGTCTCCCGACATGTCGTCGGTGGACCGGACCCTCAAGAAGGAGGTCGACAAGCGCCGCACCTTCGCGATCATCAGCCATCCGGACGCGGGAAAGACGACCCTCACCGAGAAGCTGTTGCTGAAGGGCGGCGCCATCCACGAGGCCGGCGAGATCAAGTCCCGGAAGGCCGACCGGTTCGCCCTCAGCGACTGGATGACGATGGAGAAGGAGCGGGGCATCAGCGTCACCTCGTCGGTGATGAAGTTCCCGTACCGAGGCTTCGAGTTGAACCTGCTCGACACCCCGGGCCACCGCGACTTCTCGGAGGACACGTACCGGGTCCTCACGGCGGTCGACAGCGTGATCATGGTGCTGGACAACGCCAACGGCGTCGAGCAGCAGACCAAAAAGCTGATGGAGGTGTGCCGGATGCGGGGCACCCCCATCATCACGTTCGTCAACAAGATGGACCGACACGGCCTTCCACCGCTCGAGATTCTGGACGACATCGAGCAGACCCTCGACCTGGAGACGGTGCCGCTGTCCTGGCCGATCGGGATGGGCGATCGATTTCGGGGGACCTACAACCTCTACCGGAATGAGCTGCACCTCTTCTCCCACGCCGACATGGAGGGGGAGCACGAGCGTCTGCCCATCGAGGACCTCAACGACCCGCACCTCGACGAGGCGCTGCGCGGCCAGGCCGACGACCTGCGCTTCGACGTGGAGCTGGTACGGGAGGCGGGCAACGAGCTCGAACTTCCCAAGTACCTCGACGGCCAGCAGACGCCGGTCTTCTTCGGGAGCGCGCTTAGCAACTTCGGGGTCGGCGACATGCTCGACACCTTCGTCGAGATCGCGCCGCCGCCCCAGCCGCGCCCGACGGTCACGCGCACGGTCTCGCCCTACGAAGAGGACTTCACGGGCGTGGCCTTCAAGATTCAGGCGAACATGGACCCGAAGCACCACGACCGCATGGCGTTCGTCCGCGTCTGCTCGGGCCGCTTCGAGAAGGGGATGGAGGTTGTGCACCATCGGACCGGCCAGACGCTGCGCCTCAACAACGCCACGACGTTCATGGCGCAGGACCGGGAGGGGGTCGACACCGCTTACCCGGGCGACATCATCGGCATCATGAGCCACGGGCGCATCAAGATCGGGGACAGCTTCTCCGCGGGTGAGCCCCTGCACTTTACCGGCGTCCCCAGCTTTGCGCCGGAGCACTTCCGCAAGGTTCGCCTCGACGACCCGTTCCGCGCCAAGCACCTGGGCAAGGGCCTCAAGCAGCTCAGCGAGGAGGGTGCCATCCAGGCGTTCCGGCCCGTCCGCGGCAACGACTACATTCTGGGCGCGGTCGGCGAGCTACAGTTCGACGTCACGCTCGACCGTCTGGCGGACGAGTACAACGTGGACGCCCACCTGACCGGGGCGCCCTACGCCTGCTGCCGCTGGGTAAAGGGCCCCTCCGAGGACCTCGAGGACTTCCGGAGCGAGAACGTGGACAACCTCTTTGAGGACGCGGACGGCGACCTGGCGTACCTCGGCCTCAGCGACTACCGGCTGGAGCGTACCGTGGAGGAGTGGCCCCGCCTCACGTTTGCGTCGACGAAGCAGCATACGGCGGAGGAAGAGTAGCGGGCACGGAGCGCGGCCGCTCCGTCCGGTGGACATTGGGGAGGCGGCTGCGTTACCGTGTGGGTGGGGCCCTCTGCTTTTCCGTACTCCCCTCTCGATCATGGCCCGACTGCCTGCTCTTTTTGCTCGTCGCGCCCGCCCCCTGCGAACCCGGTCGGTCAGGCTCCGGTCGACGCCGTGACGGCCGCCTCGATTCGGGCCGACATGCCCGTCTACGTCGCCGTCAACGAGAACGGAACCGACAGTCCCGCGGCCCTCCCGTCGGGGCTGCTGGACTAGCCGCCCGGCCCCGCCCCCCTCCCTAGAATTTCCTGAACGTCCCTCCATCCATGGCCCTTGACCGCCGCCAATTCGTCGAAGCCTGCTCCAGCCTCGGCCTCACGGGCGTCCTGCCCGGCCTCCTGTACGCCGAGGTGGTCGACGACGACGAGCAGACGATCACTACCGAGCACGTCGCCGCCGCCGAGGCCGTCGCGGGCCTCTCCTTCACCGAGAAGGAGCGAAAGCTTCTCGTCGAAAACCTGAACGAGTTCCTCGACGGCTACCAGGCGATGCGGGAGCACGAGATCCCGAACGGCCGCGCTCCGGCCTTTACGTTTGACCCGCGGCGCGGCGGGGCGGAGGTGCCGGCGGTCTCGGCCGACGCCGACGGGGCCGACGTGTCGCTGCCGGAGGCCGAACGTCCGGCAAGCGACGAGGACCTCGCCTTCGCCTCGATCCCGACGCTTGCGTCCCTGCTTCGGGAACGGGCGGTCACGAGCGTGGAGCTCACCGAGCTGGCCCTCGAGCGCCTCCGTCGGTACGATCCGGAGCTGAACGCCGTCATCACCTACACGGAGCAGCGGGCCCTCGAGGCCGCCCGGCAGGCCGACCGCGAGCTCGACGCCGGGAACGGGCGTGGGCCGCTCCACGGCGTGCCCTACGGCGCCAAAGACCTGTTGGCCGTGGAGGGCTACCGGACGACCTGGGGGGCCGAGCCGTACAAGGAGCAGCGGATCGACGAGACCGCCACCGTCGTTGAGAAGCTCGACGACGCCGGCGCGGTGCTCGTGGCCAAGCTGTCGCTCGGGGCGCTGGCGTGGGGAGACGTCTGGTACGGCGCCAAGACGAAAAACCCGTGGAACCTCGACCAGGGCTCCAGCGGCTCCTCCGCCGGGCCCGCGGCGGCGGTGTCTGCCGGCTGCGTGCCGTTCGCCATCGGGTCCGAGACGCTCGGGTCGATCGTCTCGCCCTCGACCCGCACCGGCGTGACCGGGCACCGCCCCACGTTCGGGGCGGTGAGCCGCGACGGGGCGATGGCACTGGCCTGGTCGATGGACAAGCTTGGCCCCATCGCGCAGTCGGCCCTCGACTGCGGCCTCGTGTTCGACGCCATTCGCGGCGGCGACGCCGGCGACCCCGCGTCCCGCGACGTGCCGTTTCCGTTCGTCCCCTCGACCGACCCGACCGCGCTGCGGGTCGGCTACGCCCAGGCGGCCTTCGAGAACGACTACGACAACAAGAAGGCCGACCAGCGCACCCTTGAGGTGCTCCGCGGCCAAGGGGTGGACCTGCAGCCGGTGGCGTTGCCCTCCGACCTCCCGGTCGGCGCGCTGCTCGGCACCCTCGACGTGGAGGCGGCCACGGCGTTCGACGCCCTCACCCGGTCGGATCGCCTCGACGAGCTGACGCGCCAGGGCGAGGATACCTGGCCGAACGTCTTCCGCTCGGCCCGGTTCGTGCCCGGCGTCGAGTTCCTGCAGATGAACCGGCTGCGCGTCCGCCTCATGGAACAGATGCACGCCCTGATGGCCGACCTCGACGTGCTGGTGAGCCCCAGCTTCGAGGGGGGCGTCCTCGGCATCACGAACCTCACCGGGCATCCCTGCGTGTGCGTCCCCAATGCGTTTCGCCCGGTCGACGAGGGACCCGACGCGCGCCGGCAGCCCGGCAGCATCAGCTTCATCGGCCCGCTGTACCGCGACGCGGCGCCGCTCACGCTGGCCCACGCCCTCCAGCAGGAGACCGATTTTCACACCCGGCGCCCGCCCATCGAGTAGGCAGTTGCGGGTTGCGAGTTTCGAGTTTGGAGTGGGGGACGGTTGACAGAAGGATGGGCGGCAGAGGCAATTCGACCTTCGAACTTCGACACTCGATTCATGCGCATTGTCTCGCTCCTGCCGGCCGCCACCGAGTGGGTCTGCGCGCTGGGGGCCGCCGACCGGCTGGTGGGCCGCTCCCACGAGTGCGACTACCCGCCCGAGATTCGGGACCGACCAATCGTGACGGCCCCGACCTTCGACGCGGCCGACGACTCGGCGGCGATCAACGACGCCGTCCAGAAACAGGTGCAGGCGGGCCTCAGTCTCTACGAGGTGGACCTCGACCGGCTCCGCGCCCTGGACCCCGACCTCGTCGTGACCCAGGACCAGTGCGACGTCTGCGCGGTCAATCGGTCGCAGCTGGAGGATCGGCTCGGGGACTGGACCGGCGGGACGCCCACGGTCTTCTCGATGCAGCCGCAGACCCTGAAGGACGTGTTCGACGAGGCGCTGCGCCTGGGGCGCCACCTCGATCGTCTCGACGCCGCCATGGAGGTTCTGGCCCAGGGGGAGGCCCGCCTGAAAGCCCTCCGCGACCGGATCGGGGTCGACCGCCGCACCGATCCCGCGTCGCGTCCATCGGTGGCCTGCATCGAGTGGCTCGAGCCCCTCATGGTCGCGGGGCACTGGATGCCCGACGTCGTCGAAATGGCGGGGGGACGGCCTGTGATGGCCGAGGCGGGCACGCCGACGCGCCGCGTCGACTGGACGGCCCTCCGGACGGCCGATCCGCACGTGATCGCGTGCATGCCCTGCGGCTTTACGATCGAGGAGACGCGCCGGGACCTGTCCTACCTGACTGACCGTGAGGGGTGGGAGGGCCTCTCCGCCGTCCAGAACGACCGGGTGGCGCTCCTTGACGGCACCGCCTACTACAACCGTCCAGGCCGTCGCCTCTACCGGGCGGTTGCGGTCCTGGCCACGGTGCTGTACCCTGGCCTCGCCCTCGACCCGCCGCCCGCGGCGTGGGAGCGGCAGGACCTCGACCAACTGCCCGTGCCGTCCGGTTGACGCCGAACCGCCCGGATCATCTTGTTTCGGCATGTAGTTTAGAGTAGCTGTGTAGCGAGGAAGACTCGGCCTCGGTCCACACCTCCACCCCACGCGTCGTCCCCTTTCTCATCACCCGCCGACCCCACGTCGCTCGTACATGAAACGATCGGAGTTTAGCTACGAGTACCCCGAAGACCTGATCGCCGAGTATCCCGCCGACCCCCGTGACTCATCCCGCCTGATGGTGGTGGATCGCGAGGAGCAGGAGATCGAGCACAACTCCTTTCAGAACCTCCCGGACTTCTTCAACGAGGGGGACGTCCTGGTCGTCAACGACACGAAGGTCTACCCGGCCCGGCTCTACGGGCAGAAGAAAAAAACCGGTGCCGATATCGAGGTCTTTCTGCTCCGGGAACTGAACCCCGAGAGCCGCCTCTGGGACGTCATGGTGAATCCCGCGCGCAAGATCCGAATTGGCAACAAGCTCGAGTTCGACGAGGATCTTACGGCCGAGGTCATCGACAACACCACCTCCCGGGGCCGAACCATCCGCTTCTCGTTCGACCAGTCGAACGACGCGCTCTACGCCAAAATTCGGGGGCTCGGAGAGACGCCCCTCCCGGCCTACATCGACCGGGAGCCCGAGGAGGAGGACTACGAGCGCTGCCAGACGATCTTTGCCGAGCACCGGGGCGCGGTGGCGGCCCCGGCCGCGGGCCTCCACTTCACCGAGGAGCTGGTCGACCGGCTCGAAGACAAGGGCGTGCAGGTGGTGCCTCTCACGCTCCACGTGGGACGAGGCACGTTCCGGGACGTGGGCGTCGAGGACCTTACGAAGCACCGCATGGACTCCGAGGAGTTTATCATTCCGCAGGAGACGGCCGACGCCGTAAATCGGGCCCTTCTGTCCGAAGAGAACACCGTCACCGCCTGTAGCACCACCGTCGTCCGGGCCCTCGAGTCGAGCCTCTCGGCCGACGAGACGCTGAAGGCCGATCACAGCTGGACCGATCTGTTCGTCTATCCGGAGTACGACTTCAAGATCACCGAGCGGATGATCACGAACTTCCACCGACCGGAGAGCACCCTCTACATGATGGCCTCGGCGTTTCTGGGGTACGACTACGCCTTCGAGGTCTACGAGGAGGCCTTCGAGGAGGAGTACCGCCTCTTTGCGTTCGGCGACGCGATGCTGATCGAGTAGCCGTTCCGCCCGTCACCGACTCCCCGACCCATGCCCGAGCCGACTGACGCCGGCCCCCCAGACGACGTGGCGATACTGGTGCCTGCCGCCGGGGAGGGACGCCGACTGGGAGGGGCCCGCAAACAATTTCGGACCCTCGGCGACCGTCCCCTTCTGGTTCAGGTCCTTCTCCTGTTCGAGCGCCATCCGGCGGTCGGCCACCTCATCGTGGCGGTGCCCGAGCCCCACGTCCAGGAGGTGAGTGACCGCCTGCAGGCCGAAGGGCTCAGTACCCTTGGGGCCGTCGTGAGTGGGGGCGATTCGCGGCAGTCGTCGGTCCGCCACGCGCTGCGCGCCGTGCCCGGGCCCGTCGAGATCGTGCTGGTCCACGACGCGGTTCGCCCCTTCGTGCAGGCCGAGGAGATCGCGGCGGTCGTCCGCGAGGCACGGGCCCACGGGGCGGCGTCCCTGGCGATGCCGGTAGCCGATACCCTGCGGCGGGCCGACGACGGCGTCTTCGGAGAGACCGTGCCCCGGCAGGCCCTCTACCGCATGCAGACCCCCCAGGGCTTTCGCCGGGCGTGGCTGGAGGAGGCGCACCGCCAGGCCGCGCAGGCCGACGCGTCGGGCCACGACGGCCGCCCGGCGACCGACGACGTGGGGCTCGTCCAACGGACCGGTCGGGACGTGCGCCTCGTCGAGGGCCGCCGGCGCAACTTCAAAATCACCACGACCGGCGACTGGCAGATGGCCCAGCAGCTCTGGGCGACCGGGTCGGCCGCCCCCGATCAGTCGGCGGCCGGCTCGTAGGCCCGTCGCGAGGTTCCCTTCCCTCAACCTCCTCGCGTCCATGCGCATCGGCATCGGCTACGACGCTCATCGTCTCGTCCCCGACCGGCCCCTCATCCTGGGGGGCGTTACGATCCCCCACGACAAAGGCCTCGCCGGACATTCGGACGCCGACGTGCTCCTCCACGCCCTCGCCGACGCGCTCCTCGGGGCCGCGGCGCTGGGCGACCTCGGGGCCCACTTTCCGGACACGGACCCGGAGTGGGACGGGGCCGACAGTCAGGCGCTGCTGTCGACAGTCACGGAGGAGGTGAAGGCGGCCGGGTACCGGCCCCACAACGTCGACGCCACGGTTGTCCTGGAGCGCCCCAAGCTCCGCCCCCACATCGGCACGATGCGAGGGAACGTTGCGAAGTGCCTCGAACTGGCCCCCGCGGCGGTGTCGGTCAAGGCCACGACCAACGAGGGCCTCGGGGCGGTGGGGGCCGAAGAAGGGGCGGCGGCCCACGCGGTCTGTACCCTCCGACCCCGGTGACGGACCGTGCCCTTCTCGTAGTCCTCTGCGTCCCCGATGCTCGAGTGGTTCTCCAATTTCTTTGCCTGGATGCAGGGCCTCCCGCCGCTCTGGGCGTACCTAACCCTGCTGATTATTGCCTACGGCGAAAACGTCGCGCCCCCCATTCCGGGCGACATGGTCGTCGTGTTCGGCGGGTACCTGGCCGGCCTCGGACAACTGCACCTCGGGGTCGTCGTGGCCCTGTCCACGGCCGGGGGGGCGCTCGGGTTCATGACGATGTTTGCCCTCGGGTATCGCCTCGGCGAGAGGATCCTCAACCCCGACCGTCTGCCGTGGCTGCCGCGGGACGGCGTCGAGCAGGCCCGACGCTGGATCCATCGCTACGGGTACGGGGTCGTGGCCGCCAATCGGTTTCTGAGCGGGGCGCGATCGGTCATCTCCCTGACGGCGGGCATTGCCCGGATGGATCCCTGGCGCGCGTTTTTGTGGTGCACCGTGAGTGCCCTCGTGTGGACGGGACTGATCAGCTACGCCGGGTACGCCGTGGGCGACAACTGGGGCCTGGTGGTGACGTACCTCCGGGCCTACGGCCGCGGGATTCTCACCCTGCTCCTGCTGGGAGCGGCCGGGCTCCTGGTGCGCTGGTACTGGCGTCGCGAGGCCCGCCCCGCCGACGAGGCCTCCCCGAGCCCCCCTCTCTCGGAAGAGGATCCCGCGGAGTAGGGCCCCCGACCGAACATTCCCGGCGTTTGGTCGTGGGCAGCGTAGGTGGTCTTTCCACGCTGACGTAGCTCAACTGGTAGAGCAGCGCACTTGTAATGCGCAGGTTGGCGGTTCGAGTCCGCTCGTCAGCTCCCCTTCGAAGCGTCTTCCAGCCCTTCGGGCGTCCGCACGACGCCTCGAAGGGCGTTTTTTGTTGGTGGGGCCTCGCCGTCCCGGGGGACCCAGAGAGGGACAGTGGCCTGAATGGGCCGCAGGGGCCGGCGCCTCCTACAATCATCCAGTTCTGTGAGGAGCCTTGATCCAAAGCACAAACAGACTGAAGAGCATACGTCCGGCTTGATAAAGTCACATGGCCTCTTTTCTTTAATAACACTTTGTCTTCACGCACAGTTTAAGTTCTCGCCGGGGGCGCCCCGATCGGTTCGGTCTCCCCACCCAAGGCGAGTCGTTCGTTTCTTTTCTGTGCCCGGCACCGTTTTTCTCTCCGCGTGTCGACGGGACGCATCATCTCTCGCTGGAGGCTCGCATTGTCTGGAGGGCCGTCGGTTATGGCTAGCCTGCACGTCTGTCTGTTCGGGAAGCTGGAAGTGAGAATGTGCGGAAGCGAGCTAACCGGTTCGCTTTCGGGTAAGGCGCAGGAGCTCCTGGCGTACCTGCTGCTCCATCGTCGGTCTCATCCCCGGGAGAAGCTCGCCACGCTTCTCTGGCAGCACGGCTCGAGTCAGCGGACGAAGGCCTATCTGCGGAAGGCGCTGTGGCAGCTGCGGGACGCGCTCGAGTCTGAGACCGAAAACGTCCCCTCCGTCGTGCGTGCCGACGACGACTGGATTCGGATCAATCCGGAGGCGCCCCTCTGGGCGGACGTCGTGGCCTTCGAGGCCGCGTTCGACGCGGTGCGAGACTGTCCGGCGTCGGAGATGCCGCCCGAAGACCTACGGGCCCTCCAGGAGGCCGAGACCCTTTACACCGGCGATCTCCTTGAACACTGGTACGAGGAGTGGTGTCTGATGGAGCGGGAACGGCTGCGGGACATGTTTCTGCGGATGCTCGGCCGGCTGGCCCGGTGCTGCGAGCACAACGGGGCCTACGACACCGGCATTCAGTACGGGCTTCGTCTCCTGCGCATCGACCCGGCCCGCGAGCGGGGCCACCGCCAACTCATGCGGCTTCGGGCCCGGGCCGGGAATCGTGTCGGGGCGCTTCGCCAGTACGAGCGGTGTGCCGAGATTCTGGACCACGAGCTGGGGGTCGCGCCGGCCGCCGCCACGCGCCGGCTCCGGGACCAGATCGAGGCCGATACGTTTCCGGACGCCGATGGAGAGCCCGACCCGGACCCCGGCAGCCGGGCCACGACGACCGAACCCGTGCCGGAGGAGGGCGCCCGTAGCAGGTCCCAAAGTGCGACGTCGGCGCCCGAGGCGTCGTCTCTTCAGGACGGATTGACGCGTCTCCGCGAACTGCAGTCGACCCTGGCCGCCGTCCAGAAGCACCTCCGCCGAAAGGTCAGAGCCGTGGAGTTCGCCCTGGGGGAGGGCGCCGAGTGAGCGGGGGATACCGCGGGGCGCCCGCGTTCGGCCCCCGATCCCACTGATCCCCGGTGGGGCCGGACTGTGTGGGAGAAGGCCGTTTGCGTCCGGGGGAACGGAGAAAGAACGCCCGGCGATACGCCGGAGAACACTCCCCCAGAAACCGTCGGCGTCTACATTGGCCCTGCGCCGTGAAGAGAGCGACCGTCGAGAACGACGGCAGCGGATCGGGACGACTGCGACGCCACTCACACGCGTCAAGAGTTTTGAGGCCGATGGGCGAATCTCCCCCTCAAACGCACTCGTTCGTCGTGAAGGTTTGGGAAAAGGAGGGAGGGACCCAGCAGGAAGGCGTCCCCTGGCGCGGATCCATCACCCACGTTGGCACGGGGAAGCGCCTGTATCTCGAAAATCTGCGGGAGGTGTCCGGCTTTCTGGTCCCGTACGTCCAGGACCTCGGAGGGGCCCTCGACCTGCGAACGCGACTGTGCCTCTGGCTGACGCCAGGGGCTGCGGCTGGCAAATCCGGCTCGTAGCACGGAGCTCCCGAGGGGCCTTCACGATCTGCTATACACAGCCCCCGCCGTCGGCTATGGCTTCGTTTCGCGCCATCGAGACCATTAGCACCGTGCTCGCAGACCTGTTGCGGGCGAGCCACGAGGCCGCCGACCTCGGGAACGCGCAGTTTGAGGTCTATCAGAGTGAGGACTTTCGGTCTCAGGGAGGAAATGGAGGAAAAGCCACCGTCACGCTCTTCCTCTACCGCACGCAGGTAAACGGTTCGATCCGGACGCCACCGGGACGGCGCCGTCCCAGCGGCGAGACCCAGCGCACGCAGCTTCCCCTCGACCTCCACTACCTCATCACCATCTGGGCGGGGGACCCGTCCACCCAGCATCAACTCGCAGGTTGGGTAATGCGCACCCTCGAGACGACCCCGATCTTGCCGAAAGGGGTTCTCAACGGCATAAATCCCGGGGTCTTCCGGCCCGACGAAACCGTCGAGATTATCCTCAACGACCTGAGCGACGAGCAGCTCTTTCGAATCTGGGACCTCCTCGGCGAGCCCTACCGACTCTCCATCCCCTATCTCGTTCGGAACGTCCGGATCGAGTCGGGAGAGACGGTATCCGCGGAGGGAGTCGTCGAGCGCCGAATCTTCGACTATCTCCAGCACGGGGCCGAAAACGGAGAGGGAGACGCCCGCGGCGGATGAGAGGCAGGAGAGGGGCGATTCGCTCTGGCCCGGAACCAGACTATTGTACTCCCAAAGCGTCCTGTTCGATCGACCCCCATGCGGTACGAGCGAGTCTCCATTCGATCGGTGCTCGGGCTCCGCTTCCGGGACGCCACGACCGAGCGGCCCGTCGCTGAGGGGCTTCAGGTGACGGTGCGCCGGACGGACGGGCGGGGGCCGCCGACCCGCGCCATACGGACCGTCTCTGGGGCCTACGTCGCACAGGGGCTGGCCGGACTTCGGGCCTACGAGCGAGTGCCGGCGGACATCCCCGACGACGTTGCGGAGGGGCAAGTGAAGCGGACGGACTATCTCGTCGACGTCCGCGACCGGCGCGGGCGATTTGTGCCGGTGCTGATGAAAGTTGCGCTCCCCTACACGCCCAAACGGAAGCATCGATGGCTCTATCCGGTTTTCGATCCCCCGCCCGAAGAGGAGGTCGGGGGAGAGGGGACCCCCGAGCCCACGGTGTACCTTTTCAGCGGCGTGCAGCGCCCCGTGCCGTCCGGCCAGGCGGTCGTGTACGCTGATCTGGTGGAGAAGGTCGAGGGAACCTGGACGCCGGCGGCCCACGCCATGGTAGAGGTCCAACACGATGTACGCCCCGGCGGCCCAGGCGGCAACTCGAATAGAAATCAGAACCGGGAGGAGGTCTGGTACGGCGTTGCCGACGCCGAAGGGCGCGCCTCGGTTCAGTTTCCGTGGCCATCCACCCGGCGGGTAGGGCCCTCCGTTCTCTCCGGCCGCAAAGTGCCGATCACCGTTCGCGTTTACTCCACGCCAGACCTTCCGGTCCTGAGTCGGGCCTCCCGCCCGCTGATGAGGGAAATCATGACCCAGGCGGATGAGAACCCTCGACCGGTCTACGAGACGCCCGGCACTCAGACCAAGAAGCTGAAGGAGGAGCTGCCCTACGGCGAGGCACTCGTCCTTCGGACCGGCGACCACTCTACGCTGCGCCTGGCACCGCCGAGCAACCGCTCGTAGCCGCTCGAGGCACACGATCGGATTTGCTGGTCCCGCAGAACCGACGACGCACAATTCGTATCGCTCACCACAACGACTGACCGACCCGTGCCCGAATATCTATCCCCAGGAGTCTACGTCGAAGAAACGAGCTTCCGCCCGAAGACCATCGAAGGGGTCAGTACCAGCACCGCCGGGTTCGTCGGCCCCGCCCGCTTCGGCCCGACGTCCGGGGAACCGCCGCTGCTGACCAGCTTTGCGGACTTTCAGCGCATCTACGGCGGACTCGAGGACTTGGACTTCCGAGATCAGGGACGGCGCACCAACTACCTTGCCTATGCGGTCCGTGCCTTTTTCGAGGAGGGCGGCCAGCGGTGCTACGTGGCCCGGGTCTTCGACCCGCTCGAGGGAGATCCGTCCAATCTCCACAAAGACGGCCGGGCCCGGGGGCGGGGCGGACTGGACGACAAGGTGGAGATCGGT
>JBDGQP010000062.1:0-24438 GCA_042218975.1 Salinibacter sp. | reverse complement strand
CCGCTATCCGGGGGCGGTCGGCGAGATGCGCGTCTTGCTCCGGGCCGTGTCGACCCGCGACGTGAGCCGGACGGATGGAGGGCGTCTTCCGGGCTTGAATCTGGGCGACACGGTCTTTGCCATTCCCGGCCCGGGGACGACGCTGGAAGCCCAGGGGGCGGGCTGGAACTTCTACGACTACGTCCTGGACGGTCAGGACCCAGCGCTCAAGAACGGGGAGGAAAGCGTGTCGGTTCGGGCCGATCAGCTCACGGCGGCCGACAACGTCTATCCGCTCCGCACGCGGCTTCTCGTGCAACGCCCGGTTCGGCGACCGGGTGGGGGCGGCACCGAGTTTGGGCCGGAGGAGAGCCTGGGGGAGTTCAATCTTCGTCCCGGCGCAGGCTCGGCGCTCGTCGACGCGGTCGGCGAGGAGGACCCGGCCGGCACCCCGTACATGATGCCGGTCGTGGTCAACGAACTGGATGAGTCCACCGGAACGGCCTACGCGACCCAGATCTTCGGCGAAAGCTCGATCGTCGGGAAGCCCCTCAAGGGATCCCCCCTGTCTCTCCCCGTCACCGCCGAACAGGCCCTTCCGGACCTGAAGTCCTACTCCTTCACCCTGCCCTTCGACAGTTCAGTCGTGGCCCTCACCGGGGTCAGCGACGGGAATACGCTCACGCCGGACGTGTCGACTGTCACCTTCACGAATGCCGTCGAGGGGAACTGGGCGGAAGGGTCGCTGAGCGGGCCGAACAACCCGCAGTTTACGCTGCTGAACCTCCGGGCGAGACTGCTGGACGCCCTGAGTGGTCAGACGCTCAGTTTCGATACGTTCGAACTGCGCGACGCCTCCGGCGCCGCCCTGGGCGTGACGTCGCCCTCCCCCACGGTGTCGGGCAGCAAAGGCGACTGGGTGACGATTCCGATCGAGGTGGACTTGGGGACGGCCAGTTCGTCGGTGACGAAGGCGGACGTGGCGGCCTACTCCTTTCGGATCGAGGTGCCGGACCCCTCGAAGTTGGCGATCACAGGGGTTGACGTGGACAATGCGGCTACCGCCGCCCGAACAGAACTCGACTTCACCAGCGAAGTGGAGGTGTCCTGGTCGAAGTCGAATGGGGCAGTGACCGGCACGGGCCCCCTGGTACACCTGCAGGCGAGGATGATGGGGGCAGGGGCCGCCGGGTTTGCCTTCGACTCGGTCACGTTGACCGACACCAACGGCAAGCCGGTCAACAGTCCCCTCACCCCCCCCTCCGACGTGAGGGCCGAAGGGGCCGGAGACCTGACGGGCCTTTCCATCCCCCTGGAGGGCGGGAGCGACGGGCAGGTCCCCACCTCCTACGAAACGGAGAGCAGCGGCTCCCTTCCGCCGGACGATCCGGAGGGGTTCGACGCGCTCGAGGACCTCGAGAACGTCTCGATCGTCGCCGCACCGAGCTACACGGCCATCGAGGACGAGGCGGCCCGGCTCAGTGTGCAGGGGGAACTGATCTCACACTGCGCCGACATGAAGTACCGGATCGCTGTCCTGGAAACCCCGCCCGGGAGCACCGTCAAGGAGGCGCGGGACTGGCGCGGGAATATCGACTCCACGTACGCGGCCCTCTACTACCCGTGGGTGACGATCTTCGACCCCCTCACGCGGTCGGAGCTCAACGTGCCGCCCAGCGGGCACGTGGCCGGCATCTACGCCCGCAACGACATCCAGAACGGCGTGCACAAGGCGCCGGCCAACGAGGTGGTTCGCTCCGCGGTTGGCTTCGAGACGCGCATCAACAAGGCGCAACAGGACGTGCTCAATCCGGAGGGCGTCAACTGCTTCCGCTTCTTCGAGGGACGGGGCAATCGCCTCTGGGGCGCCCGCCTGGCGACGTCGGACAACGAGTACAAATACGTCAACATCCGCCGCTACCTCGCCTACCTGGAGCGCTCGATCGACCAGGGGACGCAGGTCTTCGTCTTTGAGAACAACGGGACGGACCTCTGGCGCAACGTGCGCCGCACCATCGGGAGCTTCCTCAAGAACGAGTGGCGCTCGGACCGCCTCATGGGCACGACGCCCGAGCAGGCCTACTTCGTGAAGTGCGACCGGTCGACGATGACCCAGAACGACATCGACAACGGGCGGCTCATCTGCGAGATCGGCGTCGCCCTTTTCCGTCCGGCCGAGTTCGTGATCTTCCGCATCGGCCAGAAGCTCCTCAGCGACACCGGCTGAGCGCCTCTGGGGTTCGGAGTGCGAATTTTGGCGTGTGGAAGGGGGACTCGAACGCTTCCCGCACGCAACGACCGAAAAACCTCGACACCGAATAGACCACAGTGACCGCCATGCCAGACCGCAAGCGCCCCTACAGCCAGTTCAACTTTCGCGTCAAGATCGGAGGGAACGACGGGACGTCCGTTGCGGCCGGCTTCCAGGAGGTGAGCGGGCTCGGGACGGAGCAGACCGCCACCGAGTACCGAAACGGCAACGAGAAGGAAAACCGGCCCCGCAAGATCAACACAACGTACTCGGTGCCCGACGTGACCCTGAGCCGAGGGGTCATCAAGGCCAGCAACCTCTGGGACTGGATGGAGAAGGTGCGCAACGGCAAGCAGGCGGAGAGCCTGGAGGATGTGGTCATCGAGCTGCGCGACGAAAGCGGGGAGAACGTCGCCGTATCGTGGACGCTCACCAACGCTCGTCCGCTCAGCTACAGCGGACCCACCCTCAGCGGCACCGGCACCGAAGTGGCCGTCGAGGAACTCGTCCTCGCCTGTGAAGACATCGACATGGAGTTCGAATGATGACCTCGTAGCGCCGAATTCGGAATTCGCCCCTCGAAACCCTCAACGGACCGGATGCCTCGTCGCCCCGGGATCACATTCGAAACGGTGACGCCGTCGCCGCCCGAGACGCTGCCCCGGATGGACATCGCGGCGTTCGTGGGATTCGCGACGCGGGGGCCGATCGACGTGCCCGTGCCGGTGGAGGACATCGCGCGGTTTCGGGATGTGTTCGGCCCGCCGCTAACGCTGGTGCGAGACCGGGAGGCCGGGCGCACGAAAAGGGCTCACCTTCACCGCGCCGTTGAGGCGTTCTTCCGCAACGGCGGCCGTCGGTGCTGGGTCGTGCGCGTCGCCCAGCCCGTCGACGAGGCCTCCGCCGGCGGCCCCGTCGAGCGCACGTCCTTCGGGCTGCCGGGACTCGTGTCGGCCGAAACGGGACAGCCCTCGACGGTACGGGCCCGGTGCTACGGCGCCACCTTCGATGAGCTGCGCGTGGGAACCCTCCTGCGTCGTCGCCTGCTGCCGGCCCCCTCCTCGGTTTCCCTCCCTGAGACGAATGGAGACGGGCCCGGAGAGGCCTCCGGGCTCACGCTGTCGTGGTCCGTTGAGAGGCCGGACCTCCTGGCGGAAGAGGGCCTGACGTCCGGAGACCTCCTTCGTCTCCGCGTGGCCGAGTCGAGGGACGACCCGTCCGGGGAGAACGACCGGTTTTCCAAGGAGACGGCCCTCGTTGCGTACGCTGCCGTCGCTTCTCGAACGAGGAAGAAGCAGACCGGCGCAGCGGCCCCGACGCCCCTCACGGAGAGAAACGGGCCGGCCGTAGCCGTGCGCACCGGTCCCGTCCACGTCTTCAAACGCGTTCCGGACCGGCTGGCCCTTTCCCGCGGGCAGATTGAGAAGGGGGCGCCCATTCCGGCGTCCCGCCGGGTCGGTGTCGACCTCGAGGTGCAGGGGGCAGCCGGGCCGTCCGCCAAGCGTTCCGGGGCGACCCTCGTCCGCGTGATCGGCGACTCGTACGCAGAGGAAGAGCCCCCCCGCTTCCGCCTGGTCGTCGACCCGTCAGAGATCCCGACGGGTGACGGGCGCGCTGGACTCGAAACGCGGTGCGTTCATGTACTCGATAACGACGACAACCGTCTCGGGTATCTGCGGCTCGGGCCGGAGAGACGCTCCGGCGCGAACAGAGTGGAATATGATGTCCGCGACGCCTTGTGGACGGCGTCGGACGAGGACCTGGAGGGACTGATGTCCGGCGGAGACGTGTCTGTGGGCCCGACCGAGCAGCTGGAGTTCGACCTGCTGGCGTGGCGGGATCAGGAACTGCAAACCCGCCTCAACCACCTTGGCTTTGCCGAATCGCATCCCCGGGCGTGGACGGACCTTCCCGTTGATGCGAGCCTGTTTGCCGTAGAGGAGGGAGAGACCGTCACGCCGGAGCCCGACACCCTCCGCGCCGGCGTCTTCGAGCCCCGCTTTCCGCTGGCCGGTCCAGAGGTGCCAGGAGAGGGTCCGTTCGTCCCGCTCGGCATGACCGACCGGCCCGATCCGAATCGGACCCGCGGGCGCACTGCCTCGGCGGGAAACCGCGGTTCGCGACTGGAGCGGGAACGGTTGGCGACGTTCTCGACCGACGTCTTCGTGGATTCGGCACTATCTGGCACGGCGACGGCCAACCTCGGCGAGAAGGCCGACGACAAGATCTACGTCGATCAGAGGCCGGTGTCCGGGCTGCATACCTTGTGGCCGGTCCGGGAGGCGACGCTCCTCGCCGTGCCCGACGCCGTCCACCGCGGCTGGGACGAGCCGCGAACGGTAACGCCGGACGCCTTGCCGGAACCCTCTCCCCTGAACATGACCGTCGACCCCGACGCCGAGCCCCCCCGCATCCACCTGTCGTGGACGGTCGACCGGCTGGGCGAGGACGGCGTAGCGGTGGAGGTGCAGGAGGCCCGAGAGCCGACCTTTGAGGACCCCGTCGTTCGCTACCGCGGTTCTGAGTCGTCGGTCAACCGGTACGTGCGACGCAACGACCCGGTTACGCTCTTCTTTCGCTACCGCGTCGTCGCCGACGGCCAGCCCGAGCCGTGGTCGGACACGCGCTCCGCCAGCCTTCCCGAGCCGGACTTCGACGCCTGCGCGAGGCGTCCCGGCGTGCCGAGCGTGGCCCGGATCGGGACCCGCTGGTT
This sequence comes from Salinibacter sp., assembly GCA_042218975.1. Classification (GTDB taxonomy): domain Bacteria; phylum Bacteroidota; class Rhodothermia; order Rhodothermales; family Salinibacteraceae; genus Salinibacter. Next base: position 19,495 of record JBDGQP010000062.1, on the reverse strand, counting down.
TACCTGGGGGCTGCTGCCCGAGCCGGCGGAAAGCGCCCTTACCTACGAGCTCCAGATTGACCGGACGCCCGCCTTCGAGGCTCCAGTGGAGGTGTCGCCCACGGTCCTGCCCCCCGCCGACACCCCTCCAGATGTGGAGACCATCGGCGGGTACGAGCCGTCTGAGCTGTCCAATTTGGGCATCGAGGGAGCAGGCGATCCGATTGATCTGGATCCCCGCAGCTGGTACAAGGTCCCCATCTCTCCGGACACACCCGCCGTACGATATGTTCGACTCCGCGCCCGGCGCGACATCGACGACCACACCCTTGTAGGAGGCTGGTCCAGAACCGTCCCCTTCGTGCATGACCTGAAGCAAAGAAAGTCGTGCATCACGACACGAGAGTACGACGATCCAGAGACGGACACGCCGGGAGGGGGACGCGGCGGATTGCTCGACGTGCAGCGCGCGATGCTCCGATTCGGGGCGGCCCGGGGGGACGTCTTGTCCGTGCTCGCACTTCCGGAGACCGATCAGCCCGAGGACGCCCGCCGCCACGCCACGCGCCTGCGGACGCCGGGCGCGACGCTGGACTACGGCGAGGAGCGAACGCTCAGCTACGGCGCGCTCTACTATCCGTGGCTCCTGGGGCCGGTAGACGGCGGCGCGCGGATCGCGCCCATGCCCCCGGATGGCGCCGCGTGTGGAATGATCGCGGACCGCACCCTGCGCGACGGGGCCTGGATGGCCCCCGCCAACATTGCGCTCGCCGACGTGCCGACGGTGGTTCCTCCGCTCACCTCGGACGACCGGGCCGACCTGGGGACCTCCTCCATCAACGTCTTCGCCGAAACGCCGGACGGAGTGCTCACCCTCGGCACCGCCACCCTGGCCCGCGATCCCGACCTTGAGCCGATCCCGACGCGGCGCCTGCTGATCCTCGTGCGCCGGCTGGTCCGTCGCGAGGGCCCGGCGCTCGTCTTCGAGAACAATACCCCACTCCTGCGTCGACGCATTGCCGAACAGCTCGACGACGTGCTGCGGCGCCTCTTCGACCGGGGCGCGTTCGCCGGGGCGACGCCCTCGGAGGGATACCGCATCGTGGCCGACGAAAGCGTCAACCCGCCCCGGCAGGTGGAACGGGGACGCCTCGTCGTCGAACTTCGCATTGCCCCGGCGCGCCCGCTGACGTTTTTGACCGTGCGCCTCGTGCAGCGCAGCGGCCAGCGTCCGGCGGTCAGCGAACCCGGCACCGGGGGGGGCTGACGTGTGCTGTCGCCGCTCGGCCTGCTTGATTCATTCTGCTCGATTCCGAATACCGTTTTCTCCTTCCGATGCCTGAAAGTGACCCCGTGACGGCCACGCCGTTCACCACCTTCAACTTCCGTGTCCGAATCAAGCTAGGGGACGGGCCCCTGTGCGAGGCCGCCTTCTCCGAGTGCAGCGGCCTGGAAATGACGATGGAGCCGGAGACCCGCCGCGAGGGCGGCAACAACGTGACGGAGTATCAGATGGTCGGGACGGTCAGCTACGGCCAGGTTACCCTCAGGCGCGGCATGACGGAGACGTACGACCTCTGGGGCTGGTTTGACCGGATCACTCAGCCAGCGGACTACCGCACCCGTGCGCGGACCGTGGTCGAGATGCTGCCCTCCGACGGGGATGGCGACCAATCTCCCGTCGACGTACGCTTCACACTGCAAAAATGCCTGCCGGTGACGCTGAGCGCCCCGGACCTGAACGCCAGTGAGGGAGGGGTGGCCATCGAAGAGCTGCAGATCGCCTACGAGCGTCTGACCACCGAAATTCCGGGGGCCCCCTCTGACGGCGGCAGCGGGCCGATCTCCGACGCAGGGTCCGGTTCTGCGTCGGGCTCGGTGTCTGCTTCCGCTTCCCTCTCGATAGGGTAATCGTCGGACGGCGTCCACCCGCGGGCCGCCCGCTGCCTCCGCAGGCCTTGCCCATGATTTTCGAAGTGACCCTTAAGCCCATGCCCAACGAATCGGTTCCCACGAGCGAGAACCGCGCTCAGCTCAAAAAGCTCGACAACGACCTGAAGCCCAAAGGCGACCCCTTCCGGGTTCAGTTCAACCCCCAAAGCCTGAGTGTGAACTACAACAGCACGCTCTCGGGCACGAAGGACGACGACGAGTCTGAGAAGCAGCAGACGGGAGGATGGAGCACCTCCATGGACGTCGAGCTCTTCTTTGACGTGACGCGTCCAACGGGAAATGGAGACGAATCCGACGCGACGGACGTCCGGGAGTTGACGAAACGCGTGCAGAAGTTCATGCAGGGCGGAGGGAAAGACGGACAGAGCAAGGGAGGAGAGAACGGCCAGAAGGGCCCGCAGCCCAACGTCCGATTCGTGTGGGGATCGTTTCAGTACGACGGCGTGATCACGCGGATGAACGAGAATCTGGAGTTTTTCGATCCGGAGGGGCGTCCCCTTCGCGCCATCGTGTCGATCTCGCTTTCCGGCCAAAAGCCTCAACAGAAGGAAGTAGAGGGCCCCGACGTGTCGAGTGTGGGAGGGAATCTCCGTGCAGGAGAGTCGGGCGCCGGATCGGGGCCCGAGGAGCCGCCCCCGGGCGCCGAAACCACGAACGGAACGCCCCTTCAGCAGCTCGCCGGGGAGGTCGGCGCGCAGGGCAACTGGAAAGACATCGCCGCCCAGAACGGCATCGACAACCCCCGTTCCATCCACAATCCCGGGGCCGTTGATCTGTCCGCTGGTGCATCCGCCTCGGCTTCGGCCTCTGGATCTGCGTCCGGGTCCGTGTCCGGTTCGATCTCCGGGTAGGAACGGCCGGTGAGCCCAGAGACGAGCGCGCCCCGGGCCCTACCTTTTCACAGGTTCCGACACTCAATTGACACGTGCCCATGAGCGTCGTCATTCACGACTTCGAAATCATCCCCGATGGGTCCGGAGAGGACGCCGACGGTGAAGAGCCTGCCGCGGACTCTGCTCCGGAGGCGACGTCCATTCGGCCCGTTGATGTCGTCGAGATTGTCAATCGGGACGAGCGCCGGCGCCGCCGGCTTCGCGCGCACTGATGCACCGGGGGAGTTGGGAGGTCATTCCATGCTGGACGATTGGAGCGACGGACGGAGCTTTCTTGCACGGTGCATTTTGAACCTCGTATCTAATTCTATGCCTGACGCTGGCGTCTACAAGGGAGTTGTTTCGGCGCGGCCTACCTTCTCCGTGGAGGGAGAGGTGCGAGAAAACCTAGAGAGAGACCTGCTTGCAATGCGTGTCGAGGAGACGACCGACGGGCTCTACAACTGCGAGCTGACGTTTTCCAACTGGGGGCCAGTGGGGAGCGACGCGGTGGGGTTCCTGCACTTCGACCAAGAGACGTTCGATTTCGGGGCGGCGTTGACGATCGACGCCCTCGCTGGGGATAAGAGAAAAACCGTGTTCGAGGGCCGCGTCACCGGGCTCGAGTCGCAGGTCCCGGACACGCAGGTACCCTCGCTCGTCGTGTGGGCCGAGGATCGTCTGCAGGACCTTCGCATGACGCGCCGCACCCGCACCTTCGAGAATGTCTCCGACGAAGACGTCGCCCGGCAAATTGCCCGCGACCACAGTCTCGAGACGGATCTCGATGTCGACGGGCCCACGCACAACGTCCTCGCGCAGGTCAATCAGAGCGACCTCGCCTTTCTGCGTGACCGGGCCCGCGCCGTCGACGCCGAGGTGTGGGTCGAGGGCAAAACGCTTCGGCTGCAGGACCGCGCCCGCCGGGACGCCGGCGATCTGACGCTGACGCACGGGGAGGGACTGCGGTCCGTGAACGTGCGGGCCGACCTCGCGCATCAGCAGACCGACTTTGCCGTGAGCGGGTGGGACGTGCAGGCCAAGGAGTCGATCGAGGAAACCGCCGACAAAGGCGCCCTCCAGGGAGAGCTCAACGGAGGCCGCAGCGGCGCCGCCGCCCTGAAGGAGGCGCTGGGGGAGCGCACGCAGCAGATGGTGCATACGACGCCGCTTACGACCGACGAGGCGCGGGCCGTCGCCAAGGCGTCGTTTCGGCAGCACGCGCGACGATTCGTCGAGGCCCGGGGCGTAGCAGAGGGGGACGGGCGGCTTCGGGTCGGGGCAAAGGTGAAGCTGGTCGGCGTAGGGGGGCTGTTCGAAGGAGGTCGGTACACGATCACAGAGGTTCGTCACACCTTCGATTCGGAGGACGGGTACCGCACGCATTTTACGGCCCAGCGCCCCTATCTGGAGCGGTGAATGCTATACCCGTCTCGTGGTAGGATGCCTCTCTCCCTCTCTTTGAATGAGACTACAGACTCTGATGAACGGGACCCACGACCAGGAAATTGACCGACGGCTTGCGGACGGCTTTGGGGGCCAGTTCTACGGTGTGTATCCGGCCGTCGTCACGGACGTCGTCGACCCCGAGGGGCAGGGCCGGGTGCGCGTGAAGCTCCCGTGGTCGCCGGATCCGGAGGACGACTCGTACGAGGTGTGGGCCCGGCTGGCCACGATGATGGCCGGCAAGGACAAAGGGAGCTGGTTCGTGCCGGACGAGGACGACGAGGTGCTCGTCACCTTCGAGGCCGGCAACCCGCGCCGCCCCTACGTCGTGGGGGCGCTGTGGAACGGACAGGACGACCCGCCGGAGCAGATGGACAGCGCCGGACGCAACGACACGAAGGCTCTCCGTTCGCGCACCGGGGTCCAGATCACCCTCGACGACACCGACGGGCAGGAGACCTTAAAGCTGGAGACCCCGGGCGGGCAGGTCGTGACGCTCGAAGACGGGCCCGGCGTCATCGAGGCGCGCGACAGCAACGGCAACTCCGTGAAGATGGAGTCGAGCGGCGTGACCGTGAACTCCAGCTCCAAGGTGACGATCAACACCGGCGCCTCCGTCGAGGTCAACGCCGGCACCGTCACCGTGAACGCCGGGCAGGCCACCTTCAGCGGCGTCGTGCAGGCGAGCACCGTCATCACCAACAGCGTCGTGAGTTCCAGCTACACGCCCGGCGCCGGCAACATCTGGTAAGCGAATCCGGCCCCGCCCCTTTACACCGATCTCCCCACACCATGTCGCACGACGTCGAGTGGTACAGTCCGGCCCCCTTCTGGCAGAAGCACCTGGGGAACGGGTCCCGCGATCATCTGCAGACGCCGGCGCTTCTGCAGTTTGAGCGGGACGACTTTATGAACGACCTCCAGCAAACACTGGAGGGGACGCCGGGCGACCTTCCGAAGAAGCAGGCCGAAGGGGAAAAGCATCTCGGCCGGAACGGGACCACCGAGTCGGTGGAGGGGCCGATTCCGCTCTACCAGCCGGCCCACGAGCGCTACTACCTCGTGACCGCCAGCCTGGTGTGCCGCGAGCGCGGGCTGCCGGACCGGGCCGTGGACACGACGAACGAAGAAAAGGCCGCCTTCGTGCTGCGCCGCCTCGTGCCGGACGCGTCCGGGTCGGTGGACGTCGACGGAACGCCGCACGCCGAGTATCGCTGGGTGAAGACGCCGGCAAAGGAGAACGGCTCCCCAAGCGGATCGGGCCAGAACGGATCGGGACAGGGCGCGGCAAAGGCAGAGGGAGAGACGGGCGAGTGGCGCCGGGCCGACGATCCGCTCGATGTGCCGGAGGACGAGGACCGGCTTCCGATGTTTCCCCAGAGCTACGCGCCGCAGTCGCCGGTGGAGCAGATGAAGGGGAAGCGTCGCCTCTGGGCCGGCCTCATCCCCGTCGCGAAGCGCGACACCTTCGAGACCGCACCCGTTCGCCGCAACGAGAGATCCGGCGCCTCGGCAAGTGCAAGCGCGACCAGCGACGATTCGGGGCGCGATGGTTCGGGCAGCAGTGCGCCCGCCTCCGTTGCCCCGAAGGACGATCCTCTCCGCGACCCACGCAAGGTGAAGTTCGACACCCAGATTCTGGGCGCCTTCCGCCGAGTCTACACGGGGCTGGGGAAGTCTACGTCGTCGGTGACGGCCGAGGACGTGCGCGATCCGATCGTCTTCGCGTGGTACGACCTCTGGGAATGTCTCGGCACCCACCTGGAGGCCGTTCAAAAGAGCATCAAGAACGGAAAAACAGCGGAGGAGGCCCGCTTCCCGGAGGCCCGAGAACAGAACAGCGGCAACCGGGCCCGCCGGAAACGAGCTCTGCTTCGCGTGCTCAACACCGCAGAGGTGCAGGAAATGGGACTCGGTGACACCGCGGCGGATGCGCTGCGCACCGTCGGCACGACGGAGAACCGCAGCCACGTGAAGGCCGGAAGGGTTCACAAGGTCCTCAGTGCCGACCAGCTTCCTCAGAAAGAGGTCAAGACAAAAGACGGAGCAACGGAGAAGGAGCTCGATCGAGAGAAGCTCAAGAACGCATTCTTCGATAACGACCGAGACACGGACCGTCTGCTGGAGACGGAGATCAACGGGGTGGAAGGCAAGGAAAATAATGGAGAGCGAGAGCCCGCCCTGAAGACCGCCGTCAACCGTGCGCTCGGCCCCGTCGAGAATGTCAGTTCCCTCCCCAACGATCTGCAGCCCCCGACGACCGATCCGGTGGAGGGGGGGACGTACGTCGTCCGCTGCCTGTACGAGCGCCCAGAGTGTCCGGGATCGCTGCGGCAGGCGGTGAGCGCGCCGTCGGCGCCGTTTCGTCTGGCGTCGTTTTTCGCCGCCGAGGCGCCGGGACGAGATATCAACATTACGATGCCAGGGGTGAGCCTCAAAGACTTTCGCGACTCGTCGCAGAGCGCCACCATGGTGTTTACGACGGAGCTTAGCAAACAGGCCGAGAAGATACAGAAAGAAGCCTCCAAAGGACTGGGGGCCGACACTCAGCCGATTGATCTCGGTCGAATCTGTTCTCTTTCCATTCCGATCATCACGATCTGCGCGCTGGTGCTCCTGCTGGTTATCGTCGTTGTCCTGAACATCGTGTTCTGGTGGCTTCCCTTTTTCAAGATCTGCTTCCCGCTCCCGTCCGGCGACAGTTGAGGAGCCGTGTCAGCGTGCCGTGGACGAACCAGAAGTCCACACTCCGAAGTCCACACTCCGAAGTCCACACTCCGAAGTCCACATTCCACAATCTAGACATCCCATGAGCCGTGGCATCGCCTTTCCGCCCCGCGTCGGCCCCGACGGCCGGGTCGCGTGGTCCTCCGGCGCGCAGAACGTCCGCGAGTCGATCCGGATCATCCTGCAGACGAGCCTGCAGGAGCGCATCATGCGCCCGTCCTTCGGCGGGGGACTGGAGCAGTTCCTGTACGAGTCGAATACGCTCTCGACGCGCACACAGATCGAGGAGCGGACGCAACGCGCCCTCGCCCGCTGGGAGCCGCGCGCCGCCGTCGAGGCGGTGCGTGCCGGGACGGTGCCCGGCGAGCCCAGTGCCGTCGAACTCACCATCGCCTACACCGTCCGCGAGACCGGTACGCGCGAACAGGTGCGCCTCACCCTCGACCTCGGCGGCTGACCCCGCCCGCAGTGGACGCACGCCCCGCTCCGCACCCCGAACGTCGAATTCCGCACTCGCCCATGTCCCTCCCGGAGCCGACCATCGACGACCGTGACTACGAGGAGATCCTCGACGAGGCCCTGTCGCGGATTCCGGCGCACAACCCGGACTGGACCAATTTCAACGAGAGCGACCCGGGCGTCACCATGCTTCAGGTGATCTCGTTCGTGGTCGAGAGCATGCTGTACCGGGCCAACCGCGTCCCGGAGCGCAACCGGCTCAAGTTTCTGAAGCTCCTGGGCATCGAGCGCCAGCCGGCCACCGTCGCGGAGGGCCTCGTCCAGTTCAGCCGGCCCCGGGGCCCGGTAAAGGCAGAGACGGTGCCGAGCGAGACGGAGGTGCGGGCCGGGTCGGTGCCGTTTCGCACGACGAACGCCGTGGAGGTGCTTCCGGTCGAGGGACGCGTCTACTACAAGAAGAGAAGAGAGAAGTCGACCGTCGAAGCGGGGACCGAGGCCTACTACGAGCAGCTCTTCGCGGACGCCGGCGCCCCCGGGCCGACGGCGTTCTCGTTCTACGAGGCCGCCCGACTTTCGCCCCCGTCGCCCGGCGCGCCACTGCCGGTGGTCGACCTCGACGCCGACACGCCGGAGGGCGAGCAATCACTCTGGTTGGCCCTGCTTGCGCGTCCCGGCGACAACCTCGAGAAGGTCCGTAACGTGCTGGGGGACACGACGCTCTCGTTGGCCGTCGTCCCCTCCCTCGAGGACGCCGATCGGGTGTTGCCCGCCAGAGGCGTGTCGGACGACAGCCGTCAAGGCCGACTTCAGTTTTCGGTGCCTCGCCCCGACAGCAACACGGCACGGTATCGTCCCTGGAGGCACGGGCCGAACAGAACCTGCTCGTCGAGCCCGGGGTGGTCCATCTGACCCTCCCCGGCCCGGACGCCCTCAGACCGTGGACGGACCTGGAGCCGACCGAGGCCGGGACCGGATCGTACCCGCCGTCCCTTAAGGACACGAACGTGAAGAGCCGGCTCATCACCTGGATCCGTATCCAGCCGGAGGCCGCCGCCGGGACCTCAAAAAGCTCGCTTCCCTCCAGCTTCAGCCACGTGGGCGTGAACGGGGCCTACGTGGAACAGCGCACTCGCGTCCAGAATGAGTTCTTGGGCACAGGCACCGGGGATCCCGACCAGGAGGTGCAGCTCGCCAACACGCCCGTTCTTCCCGAAAGCCTGGAGGTGACAGTAGGAGGGGAGCAGTGGTCAAAGATCGACGATCTGGTGGCCGCGCCCCCGGAGGTGCCGAGGGGGAACCCACGGCGCGCGCCGGGGCAGGGAAGCGGCCCGAGCGGCGATCCGCGGGTCTACACGCTCGACCGCATGTCGGGCACGATCAAATTTGGCGACGGCCTGCGCGGGGCGCGTCCGGACTCGGGGGCCGTCATTCAGGCCCGATACGACTACGGCGGCGGCACGCAGGGCGTCGTGGGCATCGGCAGCATCAAGAAAGGCCCGAACCTGCCCTCCGGCGTGAAGGTCAAGAACCCGATCCGCACCTGGGGCGGGGCGCCGAAGGAGCCGGTCGAGGAGGCCGAGCGACGCATCGCCGAGTACCTGAAGCGGAGCAACCGTCTTGTGACCACCGACGACTTCGACGCCATCGCGCGCCGGACCCCCGGCGTCCGGATCGGTCGGGTGGAAGTCCTGCCCCTGTTCCACCCCGAGTCGGGGGCAGCGGACGTGCGCGCCGAAGGGGTGGTGACGGTGCTCGTCATCCCGGCGTCCGACCCGACCCGTCCGGACGCGCCGCTGCCGGGCAAGCTGTTCCTGGACACGGTCTGCGACTACCTCGACCGCCGCCGCCTCATCACGACGGAGGTGCACGTGCGCGGGCCGACGTACCGACGTGTGTGCGTCTCCGTCGGCGTCGACGTCGTGTCCGGGGCCGACGCCCCGCCGGTGCACGACCGCGTCCGCTCGGCGATCCGCACCTTCCTGTCGCCGCTGGAGGGCGGGTTCGAGGAGGAGGGATGGCCGCTGGGGCGCGCCGTCGAGAAGCGGGAGCTTCTCACCGTCGCCGCCCGCGTCTCCGGTGTGGCCAGTATTGAACAGATCCGGCTCGCCGGCCCCTCCGGGAACCGGGTCGAGGAGGTCTCTCTGACCGGCGTCCAGCTCCCTCGTCTCACCGGGCTGGCCGTGCAGAGCGGCACGGCGAAGTCGCTGGGGGACTTCTGCGCGCAATCCAGACCCGAGTCCACCGGGGACGGGCGAGCGGAGGAGGGGAAAACCGAAGAAACCTTCTTCCCGATCCCCGTCGTCCCCGAAGAATGCTGAGACGAAACCGCCTGAGAGGGGGCCGAAGGGCGCATTACTCGTCACTCATAACTCCCCGCTGCCCATGCGCGACGTAAACGACACCGGGTTTAAACTGGTGCTCGGCCGCCCGGACTGGCGCGACCAGTTTGGCGTCGACGCCACGGCGACCGACGACGCCGGGGCGGCTGTCGTCTACGACGCGGAGGGCCGGTGCGCGACGCTGCGGTCCCTCGTCGAGCGGTTTCCGCGACGGCCCGCCGAGCCGGCCCTCGGGCCGTCGGATCGCACATCGGCGGCGCGGGACCGGTACGGGTCGTGGTACTGGATCGACCCGACCGACTCGACCCGCATTGTCGTGCGTAGCGCGGGAGACGAGACGGTCACGACGTTCTGGCCGCCGGAGACGGAGGAAGGTGAGACCTCGTCCGGTGAAGTACAAGACGGCACGTTCCGGCCGGTGGACGACGGCGCATCCTCGGAACCGCCGTCGCTGGGCGCGCTCACTATCACGACGGACCACCGCCTCGTCGTCGGCGCGCAGTCGCCGGACCAGCTGCTCGTCTTCGACCTGCACGCGGGCGGGCCGCCGCAACGCATCCCGTGGGTCGGCGACGCGGCGTTTGCCCCGGCTGACGCGACCCCACGTCCGGACGGCGGGCTATACCTGCTCGAGAAGCCGAAGAACGAGGCCCCGCGCCTCTGGGCGCTGGACCATACGCTCCGGCCGGAAGGTGCGGGAAGCTCCGCGGCGTCGAGGTCTCACTTCCGCCCGACAAACGCGGAGGACCGAGACGGGGAGCCGGTAGTGCCCCCGTCCCCAGCTATACCGCCCACCCTTTCGTCCGATCTCCAGCCCCAGGTCATCGAGGCCCTGCCCAACGATTGGCTCCTCGTGCTGAGTGAAGACGACACCCTCCGCGTACTCCGCCTAGTGGGGGGCGCCGGACGAGGCGGCGCGACGGCCACACGCTACCGGACCGTTGACACCGATCCTCCCGAGAAGGGCCCCACAAATCTCGCCGATATACTCAAGCCCGAGGACCAGGACGATGTGGACTGGAGCGAGTGGCGCGCGTACGACATGGCCTTCGTGCCCGGCTCACCGGGAGTAACTGAGGTGGTTCAGGGGACGCTCTACGTCGTCGGGACCGACGGCAACCAGGCCTATGCCCTTCGCCTTACCGGGGACGCTGAAAGTGTGAGCGTCGAGGTAAAGCCGACGTATCTTCCGCTCCGCCGCTTTTCCGGCAAGGGGCTCGTCGAGGCGGACGGCACCGTCTACTACGACCTGACAGACCGCTGGGTGCCCCTCCGGCCCCAGCGCAATCCCCGCTTCGTGGATCGAGGCGAAATTGCATCGGCGAAGCCGTTCGATAGCGAAATTGTGGGGTGCACCTGGCACCGGCTCTTCGTGGACGCCTGCATTCCGCCGGAGACGACCGTCCACGTCGAAAGCCGCGCGAGCGACCAGCGCGACCGACTGAGCGACCAGCCCTGGCAGCCGGAACCGGACCTCTATCAGCGCGACACCGGCGCCGAGATTCCGTACTACGACGCGTTCCCCAATGGGGACTCGGATCGGGAGGGGCGCGGGACGTGGGAGCTTCTCCTCCAACACGCCGAGGGCCGCTACCTGGAGCTGCGGCTCACGCTGGAGGGCAACGGCCGATCGGCCCCGCGGCTCTACGCCCTCCGCGCCTACGTCCCGCGGTTTTCGTACCTCGAGGAGTACCTGCCGGACGTGTACCAGGAGAACGAGGCCTCGGCCCGGTTCGTGGAGCGGTTTCTCGCGAACGCGGAGGGGATGCTCACGAACATCGAGGGGAAGATTGCCCAGGCGAAGGCCCTCTTCGACGTCCGCACTGTCCCCGACGAGTACCTCGACTGGCTGGCCACCTGGTTCGGCGCGTCCTTCGATCCGGCGCTCGATGCGCGCCGCAAGCGGCTCTTCCTTGACCACGCCGTCGAGCTCTTTAACCAGCGGGGCACGCTCGCCGGGCTGGCCCGCATGCTCACGCTCGTGCTCGATCCCCGTGCCGACGAGTTCTTGTTCACGCCCGCGGGGGTCGCGGATGCCATCGGGCGTCCCGCCGACGCGACCGACCGCACGGCCCGACGCCAGAGCGTCCGCCTCGTTGAGCAGTTCGCCACGCGCGACGTGCCGCGGGCCGCCGTCGGCGACGCCCGGACGCCCGAGCAGCCGACGCAGGTGCGGGTCGACCAGCCGTGGACGCCCGGGGACGGCGCCGACACGCTGCATCGTCGCTTCCGCGCGTTCCTCGACCGGGAGCGCTACGATACCCTCAGTGATCGGACGGGAGTGTGGAGCGAGCGGCCGTCGTTTCCGCCGCTTCTGCCGTCGGCCGACGACAAACACGCCGACCAGAGGCGAGCCGACTGGCGGGTGTTCGCACGCCGAGTCATCGACGGCCCGTACGCCGCGATCGACGCGGGGAGCGTGCGGCGAGAATCGGGAGAGAAGGCCGATGCTGCCACACAGCGGTACCGCACGTTCCTGAAGCGCCACTACACCACCCTCGATCCGCTCCCGGCGGCGCTGAGGGAGGGAGCCTCCCGCTTCGGAGACGTGCAGCTCCCTCGCGAACTGCCGAGCGGGGATGCGCTGCGGGACTGGATGCAGTTCGTCGGGGTCGTACTGCCGATCCACCGGTCCGCCCATCGGTTCCGCGTGCTGGTGCCCGTCGACCCCGACGCCGACGGGGCCACGCAGCGGCGGCGCCTCGACACTGCGCGGCGGGTGGTGGAGACGCAAAAGCCCGCCCACACTGCGTTCGAGGTGCTTCCGTACTGGGCCGCCTTCCGCGTCGGCACGGTCCGCACCGGGCTTGACACGGTCCTGGGCAGAGGGAGCCGATACAGTCCGCTCCTGGTGGGTGAGGGGGCCCTGGCCGAGGAGACGGTCGGCGCGGCCCATCCGGAGAACGTGCCCGACCGACGGGTCGTGGGGCGCGACGCCGCCGACGCCCCGCGACCGCTCTAACGCTGGGTCCCCGAGCGGTCGCTCGTTCCTCCTGCCGGCGCACCAACCTATTTTTGCCTTTCTGACTCGATTTCGTTCGACTCATGAGTGAGTTCACGTCCGACGCCCCGACGTCTTCGGTCTCCGATCTTACGAAGCGCGTGCGGTATTCGACGGGCCTCGTCCTGGGGGTCGATGAGTTCAATCAGGACCAGGCCTACCTCATGGAGCGCGACCGCCTCCTGACACGCGCACTGCACGGCTACGGGGTGGTGCAGGGCCTTCCGGTGGACATAACGGGCGACGACGATCCCGATAACCCTGCGGAGGTGACCGTGGGACCGGGACTGGCCGTGGCACCGAGCGGGCAGCACGTGTGCGTCGAGCGGTCGCAGTGCGCCGTCATTAGGGATTGGCTGGCTCAGCAGCATCCCTCAACGGTTTTTCCATCCTACGAGTCGAGTGATGGGACCGGCCCGAGCGGGGGCAGTGGATCAAATGACGGGGGGACCGCCCCCGAGGTGGAACCGAAAGAGGTGTGTCTCTCAGTCGTGCTGCGCTACGGCACCTGCGAGACGGACTTCGTCCCTATCCCTGGCGAGCCCTGCCGCTCGGCGGAGGAGACCCGCGTGGCCTCGCGCCTCGCCGACGACTTCAGTCTGACGCTGGTGCTGGAGGACGACGGTCCGCCCCAGCACGAGGAGCAGGCCGTGCGGCTGCTCGGGCGGCTCCTGCGTGCGCTGGAGAGACGACCCGACGGCCCGACCCTCGCACCGGCCGACCTGCAGGCGCTCGTTCGGCACGTCCCGGCGGTCCTGCGGGCGGGGCTCGACCCAACGCTGGCCAACCTGAAGACGAAGGCAGAAGAGGCACCGCAGGACGGGGGGAGTGGAGGGGCCAGTCCCATCGAGGGCCTTAAGTTCCCGGACGACGGGGAGCCGCTCGCTCGCGTCGCCCCCGGTCGCGAGACCGAGATGCTGCGCGTCCTTGAGACCGCCTGGGTCACCCACGCCCGCCGGGCGGTCCTCCGCCTCGGGCGGTCGGAGAGTGACCCGCTCGACGCCGGGCACAGCCCGGAGGGCCTGTGCCAGCCTGTGCCCAAGAGGGACGACGGCGTCGTCCTCGGCGGACTGTGCCTGACGGTCGAGCCGAAAGACGGCGGTGGGCTGCGGCGGGTCGACCGGTCGGTCACCCCGACCGTCTCGACCGACGATCGCCCGCGGCTCCTGGCCTCGCGTGTGCTTCAGGAGACCGGCGTGTTCGACTGCGTGGAGCCGGGCGGCACGGAGGCGGCGCCCGACACGCTCTCGGTCGAGGAGGTAGCGGAGACCCTGCCGACGCTTCCCTTCGCCTCGGCGGACCTCGTGGACCCGGCGCGGCTGGGCGGGGTCGATGCCTCGGCGGAGGAGGTCGCGATTCGGATTCGGTTTCACCTGAACACCCACGAGACCGTAACGACGCAGGACAACGCGTACGACGTTGGGGAGGACTTCAGCGTCCAGGTGTTCTCGGAGCGCGACGAGCCGATGAGCGACTATCTGTATCTCACGAAAGAATCGGTGCAGGACCGGGCGCGCCTCGGGCGGAACGTCTATGTCCTCCTTCTCCGGCGGACGTCGGTGCAGAACCGGCCCCGCCTTCGGCTTCGCTTTGACCTGTCGGAGATGACGATCAACCAGCGTGCCGCGAACGACGACGGGACGCGGGGCGAGGTGACCGAGACGTTTAGCGGCATCGAATGGGTCGAGGAACGACCCGTCAAGTGGGTGGGGCACGACGGGACCCAGTTCGTGACGGTGTTTGCCGGCGCGGAGGACGCCGGAGGCGACCTCAACGGGCTTCAAGCCGCCCCCCGCGTCACGGGGCTGCAGGGTGCGTCGGTGGCGCCCGACGCGCCGACCGAGGGGGATCACCTCGTCTACGACGGCACCGACTGGCGGCCCGAGGCGGCGTCGACCCCTCAGCCCGAGCCGGCGGCGACGAACGCCGAGACGGGACTCACCCGCATCGTCGCCCTCAACTGGCTGCACGGGGGGGTGAGGAGAGACCGGGGGCTGCCCTCCCTCACGATCCGGGCCCCTTCCATCGGGGCGGAGGAGGGACAGTCGGTGAACGGGCTCGCGGTGGCGTTCGGGGGGGCGGCCCTTTCCGCGGAGGAGATGCTCGCGACGGGGACGGACCACGACATTCAGGCCGACACGCTTACGCGGGAGACCTTCCGAGTGTACACGCGGCAGAGCAGCGACGGCGCGGCGCGGGTGTTTCAGGTCCAGCCTCGGGCTGTTCTCCCGATGGCGTCCCTCACGCTTGACGCGGA
The DNA here is from genome assembly GCA_042218975.1 of Salinibacter sp. Taxonomy (GTDB): domain Bacteria; phylum Bacteroidota; class Rhodothermia; order Rhodothermales; family Salinibacteraceae; genus Salinibacter. The sequence continues at coordinate 4,462 of JBDGQP010000062.1, read as the reverse complement.
TGGAAGGATCGCGGAGGGACGAGTCTCCCCGGATCCGGATCGGGCGGTCGGGGGGCTCTTTCTGTTTCGCGATCAGTTCGTGGATGCCCCGAGCGAACTCGGCGTGATCGACGTGCAGGTCCGCGGGGATGGCGTCACCGACGTCTCTGGGCGGGCCGTCGACGCGGAGCTTGTGCGCGGGACCCTGCCCACCGGCGATCGGCCGTCGGGCCACGACGCGGGGGTGCAAGGAGGGACCTTCGAGAGCTGGTTCTATCTCACGGAGCCGTCGACGCCTCCGGACGCGCAGGTCCTAGAGGGGATTTTCAGCCAGAACTCCGGATAGTCTTCGGCGTCACGCCCACCGCGATCCCGAGGCAGACGTCCGGCACCGATTCTCTTCGACTGACAACTAGGCCGCCATGCCGACCGATCTGAACGATCCCGTCACCGAGGGCGGGCTCCGACACATCCCCTTCTTCAACGGGCGCGTGCTCACCGCCGAGGACCTGCAAACCGAGCAGGCGGCCCATGCCACGGAGCGTCGGCGCCTGGGCCGGGCGCTCGGGACTGGGGTTCTCCGTGGGCTCTCCGTGCAGCGGGCGAGTGACACCACCGTCACCGTGCAGTCGGGACAGGGCCTGGCGCCGAGCGGGCGCGTGGTGGAGCTTCCGCGGGCCACCGAGGTGTCGGTCCTCTCCGGCATCGAGCGCGAGGAGACTGCCGGAACGACGGGGGCATTTTCGGACTGCGCGACCCGAGAGGTGACGGTCAACGCCGGGTCCGGGGCCTACATCCTCGTCGCCGAACCGGCGTCGGAGCCCCGGGGGCGAACGCCCCGAACCGGTCTCGGCGGCGACGGGGCCGCCCGGGGCGCCGCCGGCGAGTGCGGAGTGAAGCATCGCGTCGAGGGGGCGAAGCTGCGTCTCGTGCCCTTCGATCTAGGCGACGATGCCCTCGTGCCGCCCTCGCTCGCCGACGGGGAGGCCCCCATCGACGTGCAGGCCCTCTCCGAGAAAATCGTTGGGGCCCGCGAGAGCGGCACCACCCCCCCGCCGGAGCCCGTGTCGCTTCTGCGCAACACGTTGGCACACGTGTGTCTCCGTACCCCCTCGGCCCCTACGGCGGCCGCCACGCTGTACGACACGCTTCGCCGCCAGTCCCAGGGGGCGGCGCGGTCCTCAGGGACGGGCGCCGACACCCTGGGTCCGGACAGCCCGCTCGACGTACTGCGGCACCGTGCCCGTGCCCGGGACGAGATTGCCGAGCTAAACGACGCCGTGCCGCTCGGCCTGCTCTACTGGGCGCACGATCGCATCGAGTTCGTCGACGTCTGGTCGGTCCGCCGCCGCGTCCATCGTCCCACCCCGAAGCGCCCGGTCCCCGCCATCGGCCGCCGCCGCGCCGAGTCGGAGGCGGCGATCTTCCAGTTCCAAGACCACCTCGTAGACCTCAGTCGGCGTCTTTCTTTCAGCGAGCGGGTTCGGCTCAGCGCGGAGAACGGCTTCTTGTACCTTCCGCCCTTCGGTACGATTCCCAACGAGGAAGGCGACCGGACCGGGTTCGACGTCTACAGTTTCTTCGACACTCTCTCGACGCGGGAATACCTGTACGTCGAGGGCACGACACTCCGTAGTCTGGTGACCGAGGCGACACAGTTCGACTCGTTTCGGACTGACACAGATCAGTTGGTTTGGAGATACCGGGTTCGGGAGGATGTCCAATCCGGGGATGACCAGCACCCCTCTTTCGTCGTGTTCACGAGCGGCTTCGTGCCGCACGCTGCTGAGCCGCAGTACAATCTCTCCCGCTTTGGATATGCCAACTACGGCCCGGGCGTTGCTCTGCGCTGATGCTCGCTTCGTGCAGCTCTACCTCGTCGCACTCCTCGTCCTCATTGACCTCAACCACTATGGAAGACGCACCCCTATTCGATCCTTCTGAATTCCAGGTTCAGCCTCGGTATCCCGACATTCGACTTCCTCCTCTTAAGCCCGCCATTCCGTCAATTCCCGGCGATCCGTCGAAGGCCCCCGACTTCGATGGTATGAAGGTGAAGCGCGGGGACATCATCACCGCCGACTCCGTGAACGAAATGGTCGGTGTAATGGAGAAGCTGTACGATCGGGTGCAGAGACTTGAAGAGACCGTACAGCGGGCTGCGAGGAATCAGCCCGGCAGAGTCATGGAAGTAGAGGGGATTGGGCGGGAGCAATGGGAACGCCTCGTCAAGGAAGGCATCGTCACTCTCTACGATCTCGGACGACGATCTGCGAAGGAAATCATGAGCGTTCTTGATCTGGAGAGTCAAGATGCCGCTACACAAATTGTGACCGATGCCTACGCCCTTGCGGGGGGAAGAGCCGGGCATCCTCTCACCGATCTCCAGAGTATTGGGGCTGAGAAGGCCGGTCGCCTGCAGCAGGCGGGAATCAAAAATCTCGGCGACTTCTCCACGGCCAACCCGGAGACCATTGCCGATGCGCTCGGAGGGGATACATCCGTTACCGATGCCGAAGACATGAAGCGAAAGGCGAAGTCGTTAATACCCAGGCACGCTGAGTCCTGATTCACTAGGCGGTATCCGAACTCATCCATGCCCCTGCTCTTCTCGTGAAAGAAGCCGACACGCACATCGACACGCTCCGCGTTCAGGTGCCCGAGGAGGCGGCCCGGCGGACCCGACTCCAGCTCAGCACGAAACTGGGCGGGGCGGATCTGCATCCCCCGGAGCTGGCGCCGTCTCAGGTGCTGTTGGTGCGTGAGCTTGCGGATCCGGAGCCGGGGCGCCTGGGCGTCGAGAAGTCCGGGGCGGGGCTCGACCGGACCTGGGAGCGGGCCGTGCGCGACGCCCTGACGGACTGCCTCCGCCGGGCCGTCCGGCCGACGAACGGACGCATACCGTCGGGCGCCGAGGCCGTTCTCTTCCAGGATACCGCCGAGGCGTGGGCGTGCTGGGGCCGAGCGCAGGGTGCCGGTGAGCCGTCCGCCGCCGGGCCGTGGTGGACCCAAAGCCTCGAGGCCTCGTCCGACGCACCGCCCTCGTCCGCCGGTCGATCGCCGAGTGTGGCCGCGGTGTGGGGAGCGCGTCCGCGCCTCGTTCCGGCGATGGCCGCGCACCTCGCGGCGTGGGACGCCGCCGTGGCGGTCGTCCGTCAGATGACGGTGACGGAGGCCGAAGATGTCCTCGAGGCCGTGTGTACTGCCTTCGACGCGCCATCGCCCCAAAAGCCAGAGGCGGCTGCCGACCAGGCGGGCGATGAGGACCCGACGCCTCGCTCGGCATCGTCGTTTTCGGACGAACGGAGTCAGACCGATGGGGGCCCTCCGGCCGCGACCGCGCCGGACCCTGCGCCTGCCCCTCCTGGTCAGGTCCCGTGGAGTTCGTTCGTCGAAGAAGTGGGTGGTGCCCGTCTCGTAAACGTGCTCGCCCAGGAGTCCCCGGCACACCAGCAGCTCCTCGGCGTCGCCCTCGCGCTTCGCGATCGTCCGGTCACCGTCCGCTCCCGCTCATTTCGGTCGGCGTGGGAGGCATGGCGGCATTCCGTTGGGAACGCAGCTAAGCCCCGGTATGGTTCGGATGAAGACGGGGGGACGGGGCCGGACCGCCCCGCCGGTGACGGGAAAGTCGTCGACGAACCGGATGAGAAAGACCGTTCTTCCCGGAGAGAGGCGTCGTCCGCGGAGGAAGACGCTTCGACAGGGGACGACTCATCCGTGAAGGAGGACGCCTCCCCCGTCGACGACCTCCCGCTGAACGGCGACCGCCGAGCCCGGGAGGAGGAGACGGCGCCCGCGGGCGACGGGGAAGAGGCCCGGTGGGAGGGGGCGTACACGGCGACAGACCTCGGCGGCGTTCTGTACCTCGTCAACGTCCTCGACGCCCTCGACCTGCCGGCGGCCGCGACAACGCCGCCCGTCGGCGAGCACGTGGGGGCGTGGGCGACGCTGGAGGCGCTGGCCCGGGCGCTCCTCGGCCCGGACGACGACGCGCTCCGCCCGAACGACCCGCTGTGGCGCGTCCTCGCCGCCCTCGACGGCCGGCGGCCCGAGACCCCGGCCGGACAGAACCTCGACGAGGCGGAGGAGTCAAGCGAGGCGTTCCGAATGCCGCCTGCATGGCTGGAGGCCCCGCATGTCGATACGCCGGTCGACGGGCAGTGGGCCGTGACCGACGGTCGTCTCCGCGTGTGGACGCCCCTCGGGTGCGTGGCGGACCTGGAGGCGAGGGACGACCCGGCCGCGCAGGCCGAGGCGGAGTGGAGTCGGGTCCCCAACGCTGGCGGTCTGTGTCGCGCCACGTCGTCCGATGCGATGCCCATAGCGCCCGAACCGGCGGACTGCGCCCCGGCGCTCGCCGAATGGGCGGCCCGCGCGGTGCCGTACGTCCGGCACCGCCTCGCGGTCGCCCTCGGCGTCGATGATCGAGAGGCCGACTGGACCGCCGACCTGTTCCGGGCCGACGGCCGGCTGTACACGACCG
>JBDGQP010000061.1:3616-6932 GCA_042218975.1 Salinibacter sp. | reverse complement strand
CCCTGGTTGCGCGAGCGGCTCTTGTCGACCCGGTAGAAGCGCTCGGTGAGGCGGGGCAGGTGCTCGGGGGGAATGCCGATGCCGTCGTCCTCGACGCTAATCCGGACCGCGTCGTCGGCCGTGGGCCGGGCCCGCAGCGTCACGGACCCGCCCGCTTCGTTGTACTTGATGGCGTTGTCGGCGAGGTTCACGAGGACCCGCCGGAGGCGATCCCGGTCGCCGTAGACGCGCGGAAGGTCGTCGGCGCGGTCGAACCGGAGCGTGACGCCGTTCTCCTCGGCCTTCAGCTCCAGCGAGTTGCGCACCTCCTCGAACAGGTCGGCCAGCCCGAAGGCCTCGCTGGACATCTCCATCTCGCCGGTCTCGATCTCGGTGATGGCCGTGAGGTCCCGGGCGAGGTTCTCGAGGCGGGTCACGTTGTTGAGGATTTTCTCCAGGAAGGTGCGGTTCACCTCCTCGTCGTCGAGGGCCCCGTCGAGGAGCGTCTCGGCGAAGCCCTGCGCCGAGAAAATCGGGGTCTTGAGTTCATGGGAGACGTTGCCGATAAACTCGCGGCGGTAGTGCTCCCGCTCCTTCAGCTCCTGGATCTCGTTTTCGAGGGTTTGGCCGGTCCGGTAGACCTCCCGGAGCAGGACGCCGAGCTCGTCGTCCGCGGGGCCGGACGGGGGCGTCAGGTCCTCGAACGTGTGTCGCCGGATGCCCTGGAGGAGGCGACGCACCCGCTGGAGGCGGCGGTGGAGCCAGTAGTGCGCCGCCGCGTAGGCGACGGCCCCGATCCCGAGCCCCATCCCGGCGGCGACCGCGAGAGGAGGAGACGGCAGAAGGGCCGCGGCGACGGTCGCGACGAGGGCGGCGACCCCGGAAATCTTCAGGGCGAGGCGGTTCACGGAGGACGAAAGCCGAAATGACCCGATCGAAGCCGCGCTGCTCATGGGACGGGACCGCCGGTGAGTCGGGAAAACAAGGCATCCCTGTTACGGGCGCGGTCTGAAGCCGCGTTCCCGGGGGCGGCCGGGCCCAGATTATCATTCTGACAACAGGCCGGACGTCACTCCGCCGCGGGCGCCGCCGGGGCGAACGGGGCGTCGCCGCGGTCCTCGAGCCCCTCCAGCAGGCCCGACCGGCGTGGGTCGTGGCGCTCCCCGAAGAACTCGAAGGCCACTCCGTCCTGCACGGAGCGGAGCGGCCGCTGCGCCTCGATGACGGGCTGGTAGGTGACGTAGCAGTCCAGTGCCTCCTGGGCGGCGTCGAGGTCGGCGTCGGAGACCGGCACCACGCAGTCGATGAGGCCGGCGGGGGAGTGCCGGAGGTGCTCCGGCCGCCCGGCGTCGGCGGGGGCGGGCGGCAGCGTAAAGAACGCGAGCCGCTTCGGGTAGGCGACCCCATCCCGACGGAAGGCACAGGCCACGCGTTTCGTCACGGCGTGGGACACCAGGTGATCGGGGTGCCCGCTGATGCCATGGACCGGGTAGGTAATCACCACGTCCGGGGCGCGGTCGTGGATGCGCGCCGCGATCTCGTCCTCGAGCACCAGCGGGTTCAGCTCGGCGAGGGCCCCGTCCGGGTACTCGAGTACCGTCAGGGAGGTGAGGTCGAGCACATCCGCGACGTCCTGCATCTCCTGGTACCGCGTCTCGGCCATCTGGGCCTTCGAGTAGTCCAGCCGCTCGCGCTGGGAGGTGGCCTCTCCCCGGGTCAGCGTGAGCAGGTGCACATCATGCCCCGCGCGCTGCTGCCGGGCAAGGACTGGGGCGGGCCCGAAGCTTTCGTCGTCGGGGTGGGGAAAGATGTACAGAAGGGAGGCCATTGGGCGCCGCGGACTAGGAAAATGTGATGGATCGCTCCCTTACGGACGACCGCTGGCGTTGGTCGTGGTCGCGTGCCGCCTTCAGAGAAGATTATAGCGCGGCGTCCCCGTCGTCGGCGTCGTCGTCTTCCAGCACCTCCTCGAAGACCGTCTCCCCGGTTTTCAGCATCCGGCGGACGTACGGGTGACACAACTGGCAGTTGTTCCCGAAGCAGACGTGGGCCTGGAGGGCCTCGACCGAGTCGGCCCCGGTTGCCTCGGCCACCCCCTTCAGCCGCTTGAAGGGAACCTGATAGCAGTAGCAGCGATCGATGCGCATCGGATCGGAACGGTCGGGAACGAGGAGGGCAAATTCACTACGGCTGCGCCTGCCGAAAGTCGATGGCCGTGGGCGCGATGCCGGCCGGGAACGAGCCGGTCTGGGTGCCGCCCCGGTCGTGGAGGGTGACGGTCCCGCGCTCGGTGAAGGGGGCGTCGGGCAGCCGGGCGACGTACAGGTCCTGCCGCGCAGCGTCGTAGGCCACGGTCCCGGGCGCCGAGGACAGCCCCACGTCGAGGAGCCGGTCGACCGCGTCCGAGCGCGTGTCGATCCGGATCACGCCGGTGTCCGTGGCGACGTGGAGTTCCTCGGCCGCCGGCGTGAAGGACGCCGGGTCGCCCACGCCGAACGCCGTCTCGGCGGTGTCGGGGAGGGCCAGCCGGGTCTGGATGGTGCCCGTGCCGCCCTCCAGGACGACCGCCTCGGCGGCGTCGCTGCAGAGGGCGAAGACGTCGCCGGAGGCGTCGGCGGCCACGTCGCGGGGCGTGCAGCCCACGTCGATCTCGTCCTCGAGGGCGTTTCGGGTCACGTCGATGGTGGCCACGAGGCTGGTGTCCCCGAAGGCCCCGAGGGCGGCGTACGCGCGGTCCCCCGTGACGGCGATGCCCTCCGGCGAGCCGCTGACCGGGATGGTGGAGACGACCCGTGGCTGCTCGGCCGACAGGTCGAGCACGCGCACGGCGGAGGCACCCGTGAACGACTGGTCGGTGACGTACGCCGTCGAGGGGCCGGTGAAGGCCGCGTAGCGGGGACTGGTCACGCCGGTCACCTGGGCGGTCTGGGTCGGGCCGTCGGTCGAGAACACGTCGATGCGCGCGGCGGTGTTGGCCATCACGAGCAGCGTCGTGTCGCGGACGGCGATGCCCTGCACGATGGAGCCGAGCCCACTGATGGCCTGGGGCTGGAGCTGTTCGGTCGACGGGTTGTAGATCGTGACGGACCCGTTTCCGTCCGTGAAGTTGCCCTGATTGGCGACGTACACGCCCGTTACGCTCGGGGTGCCGGGGCCGCCGGTGGTGCCGGACAGGTCACAGCCGGAGAGAGCGGCACCGAGAAGGGACCCGAAGAGAACGAGAAGGACCTGGCGAAGCGTCATAGAGGAGAAGGGTCTGTGGTGAACAGCGAAGAGTCAGCGCCGCAAGCAGTCCTCAGGGCGCTATGAGAAGTCGGAGCCGGGCGTGGCGGGGGGG
>JBDGQP010000061.1:402-3606 GCA_042218975.1 Salinibacter sp. | reverse complement strand
AGCGGTGCGGACCCCGGCCACCGTGTGCTCCACCTGCAGGCGCGTGCCGGCCATCACGTAGGGGGCGAGGAACTGGCTGCCGTCGCCGGTCACGTAGCGGCGGCCCGTGTAGCGGGCGTGCACCGAGAGGGTGGCCGGCCCCCAGGAGATTGTGGAGTGCCCCTTTAGTTGATGGCGCGGGACGTAGCGGAGCGGGGCGTTGTAGGAGGCGGTGCCGGGATCGGTGCGGGTGCGGGCGTCGGTAAACGTGTAGGTGAGGCCGCTCGTCACCGTGGGCCCGAAGGGAAGCGTTGCGGTCCGGGCGGCGGTGGCCTCGACGCCGAGCACGCGGACCCGTCCCACGTTCGTGGGGGACCAGTACCCCTGTCCGGTCGGCCGCCAGACGATCTGGTCGCGGCGGCGGTGGCCGAAGGCCGTCAGCTCAACGTGGCCCTGCGGGCGACCGAGCCAGAGCCCAACGTCTCCGCCCCAGCTCCGCTCCGGACGCAGGTCGGGGGTGCCGCCGGGCTGCCAGTACCGGTCGTTGAAGGTGGGCACGCGGAAGGCGCGGCCCACCTGGGCCTTGAGGCGAAGGGACGACCAGGCGGGCACGGGCTGCCAGTTGAGGCCGAGCCGGGGGCTCAGTGCGAAGCGGGTCGCGCCGTCCGGCATCCAGTACCCGTCGGCACGGAGGGCCGGGTAGAGCCGGAGCCGGCCGTAGGTGCCGGTGCCCTCGGCGAAGGCGGCGAGGTGCTCCTGGTGGGCCCCGGCCTTGAGTCGAGGGTGGCGGGCGCGGGCGAGGCTGCCCGACAGCCCGCCGGCCCCCGTCCACCGGTCGGTGAGCACAGACCGGAGCGTGGCCTCAAGGGAGTGAATCCACGTCCGGCCCGTCTGGTCGAGGTCCCGTGCGGAGTTGGCGTACCGGAGGCGCGTGTGCTGGGTGAGGCCCTGGACGGTGAGCTGGCCGACGCCGACCGGCACACGGTCGCGCCCCCACAGGCGGAGTTGGGTGTCCCACTGCCGCTCGCCGGCGGGGGCCGTCGACGAAGGAGGGGGCAGGCCCCGCTCGGCCCATGTCCCCCAGCCGGACACGCGGAAGCGGTGGGGGCCGGCGGCGGAGCGGACGCTGCCGTAGACGGAGCGGCGCACCCGGTCGGCGTTCCGGCGCCGGACCGTCCGGGCCGGGAACTGGGTTTTGTCGAGGTACGGAAAGTCGCCGTCCGTGGTCTGGACGTCCGCCGCGGCCAGGACCGAGGTGCGCCCTCCGAGCGGTCCGCCCACGAGCAGGCTGCCCCCCCGCTCCCCGAAGGCCCCGGCGTGGGCCGATCCGCGGACCCGCAGCGACGACCGGGGACGAAGCGTGCGCAGGTGGATCGCGCCACCGAGGCCGTCGGAGCCGTGGAGCGGAGAGGCGGGGCCGTGCATCACCTCCACCGAGCGGAGCAGAACCGTCGGCAGGAGCGACAGGTCGAGGTGGCCGATCTGCGGGTCGGAAATCGGCTGCCCGTCGAGGAGGAGGGTGGTCTGGGAGGCCCCGGTGCCGCGCAGGGCCGGGGTGGCGAGCCCCCCCTCGCCGTACCGCCGCACGAAGAGGCCCGCCCGGGCCTCCAGGACCGAGGCCACAGACGCGGCCCCGGTGCGGGCGAGGGCGGCGGAGTCGATCACCGTGATGCGGGCCGGGGCCTGGGCCGGAGGCACGGGCAGGCGGCTGGCCGTCACCGTAAGCGGCGGCAGCAGGCGCTCCCACTGCACGTGGAGAGAGTCGTCGGTGGGGGCGGGCGTCGCCGACGGCTGGGCGGCCCCGGGAAGGGGGACGAGGCACAGGAGCAGGAGGCCCCCCGGCAGCAGGACGACGAGAAGACGGGACGAAGCGGCCATAAGCAAAATGCCCTCACCTCAGTCACGAGGCTCGGGCGGCCGCTCTACAGTCGGGCCACGGGGGGACGAGGGCGCCAGGAGGGACGCCAGTCCCACGGGACCGTCCGGAGGCGAGCACGCCACAAGCCTCAGAGCCCGGAGGTTGTTGGCAGTGAGAGGACCCGCGACGGCGGTCGGGGTCCCCGTCACGCACGCAGGCAGGTCTCCTGGCTCGTCGGACGGCGTCCGCCGGCTCGATGAACCGACGGAAGCGGGACGTGCGCTCGGCACGGCTCCTTCCCAGTCCGGGCCGCCGCCGCGAGGGGCGGCTCAACCGGAACAGTGGATCCGTACGTCTGCGCGCAAAGTCCCCGTCCAACTCACAGTTGCGGGTACAGCCCCAGACTCCCGAATGCGGACTGTGGAGTTCTCGAATGCGGAGTATCCTGGGCGTCAACCCGCAATCCCAATTCCACAATCCACAATCGGTGCACTGGCGTTCCCTTTTCGTCCTGGCCGGGCGGACCGGCGCAGGAACCCACGGCGTGTGCGAAGGAAGCGAGTACGGAATGCTGTCCCAAAAGTAGAGGGTGGGCTTTGGAAAACCAATTCCCTCGTCGCTCGCGCAGGGCGACGCATCCTGCGCGTCCACGGACCGGAGCGGGGATGCAGTAGAGCGGGAGGCCTCCCGTCCGTGCTCCCACACGTCCATTTGCCCCCTCTCTTTTCGGGCAACGTCGGAACGGAGAGGGCCCGGGGGTCTCCGTCGCGGCGACGCCCGCGAGACACGAGTGCCGTGGTCGCCCCAGGCGCCCTTCGCGTTCACATCCGCAGGGTCATTAATTGTGGAAGCAGGGCCGAACCATCGCGGGGAGGAATCGTTGGACCAAAAATCAGAACACAAACGGAGGCGCATCCTCCGAGTACCTTCCTCCTCACGCATTTCCCACTGGTTTTCCCTCTTCTATGAGCGAGACGACGGACCTCCCGGAGCGCGCCATCAGCGCGTACGCGGCATCAAACATTCAGGTGCTTGAGGGCCTGGAGGCGGTGCGCAAGCGGCCCTCGATGTACATCGGCGATGTGGGGCTGCGGGGCCTGCACCATCTCGTGTACGAGGTGCTCGACAACTCGATCGACGAGGCGATGGCCGGGCACTGCGACCACGTGCAGGTGCAGCTCTACGAAGATGGGTCCGTGTCGATCAAGGACAACGGGCGCGGGATCCCCGTCGACATGCATCCGGTCGAGGACCGCTCGGCCCTTGAGGTGGTGATGACCGTCCTCCACGCCGGCGGCAAGTTCGACAAGGACAGCTACAAGGTGTCCGGCGGCCTGCACGGGGTGGGCGTGTCGGTGGTCAACGCG
>JBDGQP010000061.1:0-392 GCA_042218975.1 Salinibacter sp. | reverse complement strand
GCTCGAGACGCGACCGGGCGACACCGTCCCCGTCACCGTCTGGCGCGACGGGTCGGTCTGGACCCAGAGCTACGTGTGCGGGGTCCCGGAGGAGTCGGTCCGGGAGGTGCGCCCGATGCGCGACGACGAGGAGGCCGGCACCCACATCCGGTTCTGGCCCGACGGCGACATCTTCAAGACGACCGAGTTCCGCTTCGAGACGCTCTCGGACCGGCTGCGCGAGCTGGCCTTCCTGAACGCCGGGGTGGAGATCACCATCGCCGACGACCGCGAGGACGACGACGACCTGGCCCGCGAGACCTACTACTCGGAGGGCGGCATCAAGGAGTTCGTCGAGTACCTCGACGAGGCGCGCGACCCGATCCTCGACGACACGATCTACATCGCCGAGG
>JBDGQP010000060.1:0-22930 GCA_042218975.1 Salinibacter sp. | reverse complement strand
TGAGCTGCACGTCCGCCTGCACGGCCAGGCGGTCCCCGAAGCGGTCGGGGCGGAACAGGTGCGAGGCGAAGGCCGACGTGATGATCTTCTCCCCCCGGTACTCCCAGAGCCGGTGGCCGGCGTCGGGGCCCACCACCGCGTCGGGGATCGCGGGGCCCGCCTCCTGGATGCGGCCCCACCGCAGGGACCGGTGCAGGCGCGCCTCGAGGCCGAGGGTCGTTTCCGTCGTGCCGTCCTCGTAGACGACCGTCGGGATCCAGCCGACCTGATGCTGATCGAGTACGCCGCGGAGGATCACGTCGTCGGGGGCGACCCCAAAATTGAAGAGTGGCCGTTCACGCTCGGCGTCGGTCAGGGTCTCGCCGCCGACCGCAGCGTCGTCCGGCAGCCGGAGGTAGTCGGCCGAGCGGTAGTTGGCACCGAAGTCAAAATAGCCCTCGCCCTTGATCCAGAAGGCCGTCTGGTCGAGGGTCCAGTTTGGTGAAAAGCGCCACTCGTGGTTGAGGTGCACCTGCGGCGGCCGGAAGCGCTCGGTGTCGTCGGAGACGGCGCTCGGGTTCTGGCGGCGGGCCGTGTCGCTGTCGTTGGCGGACTTCGGGATGCCGCGAAAGGCCAGCCCGTCCCTCTGGACCCCGCCGAACGCCTGTACCTTGAGGGTCGAGCGGTCGCCGTAGCGGGCGAGCCCCCCGAAGAACCGGGTAAATGCGGCCCACGCGTTCTCGCGGTACCCGTCCGAGACGACGCGGCTGACGCGGGCGTTGAGGACGTAGCGGTCGCCGAGGAGGCCGCTGTTGGCCGTCGCCGAGAGCCGACGCGTGCCGAACGACCCGCCGCCGACCCGGGCCCGGACGTACGGCTCGGGCTCGAACGGGTCGGTGACAACGTTGATGGCCCCGCCGATGCCGACCGACCCGTACAGCGACGCCCCGGCGCCCCGTTGCACCTGTACGTCCTCGATCGAGGGCTCCATGCCGTAGAGGTTCACCCAGAAGACGTTGAAGTCTTCGGGGTCGTTCTGGGGCACGCCGTTGATCGAGACCGCGATCCGGCGCTGGTCGAAGCCGCGGATCCGCAGGGTCGAGTACCCGATGCCGCTGCCGTTCTGGGAGTGAAACGTGGTGGAGGGCGTCTCGCCCAGCAGGGAGGGCAGGTCCCGCACGCCGAGGCGCCGGTCAATCTCCGGGGCCGTCAGGTCGCTCGTCGTAACGGGCGCCACGCGGGGCTCGGCCCGGCGCGTGGTGACGACCACCTGGTCCTGCGGCAGGGAGCGGCGCCGCAGTGCGATCGTGTCGCGTGTCGTCTCGCCGGCCGCGAGGGTGAGCGGCTCGACGTGGCGCGCGTACCCCACGAAGCTCACCGCAAGGCGGTAGCGGCCGGGGGACACGCCCCGCAGCCGGAACGCGCCGGTCGAGTCCGTGGAGGTGCCGTGGCGGTGCTGCCCGGTGGCCGGGTCGCGGAGGACGACGTTCGCCCCTGCGAGCGGGGCCCCAGTGGGGGCTCGTGTCACGCGGCCGGCGACAACGGCCGGGGCGCGGTCGGGGGCGGGCTGGGCCGGGAGCAGAGCCGGACGGCCGGGGCCCAAGAGGAGGACGAGGCCGAGTGCCGAAAGAAGCCGGAGAGCACGCATCGTCGCGCCGGGGAGTGGTGCACGGAGCCTGCGACGCGCCGATGGGGGACCACAAAAAAGGCCGCCCCTATCGACACGGATGGGGGCGGCGTCGGCAACCCGGTCCACGGGACCGGGCCTCGCCTGTGTCTCCCTACGCCGGTGTGAGCCGGATCAGGTTCAAAGGGTACACTCTCAGCCCCGAACGCGGCACGAAGCCGCGCCGGAACGCCCCCAGTAGTGGCATCGCAAAATGTCGTGGAAGGTACCGGCCGGAGAATTCGGTGTTTCGGTCGGCCCCGAACACGGGCCCCGTTAAACCATGGACGAAGGCACGTCCTGCTGGGCCCGCCAGGCCCCGACCATCGTACTGAGAGCCTCGTGCTCGATGAGGAACGAGTCGTGGCCGTGCGGGGCCGACAGCACCTCGAGGGCGGCGTGGGGCAGGTGCTCGGCCAGTTCCTCCTGCTCGCGCAGCGGGTAGAGCACGTCGGAGTCGATGCCCACGACGAGCGTGGGCTGTCGGATGGAGGCCAGGACGGCCTCGAAGTCGCCGCGGTCCCGGGCCACGTCGTGGGTGTCCATCTGCTTCGTGAGGTGGACGTAGCAGCGGGCGTCGAAGCGGTCGACGAGCTTGTCGCCGTGGTGGCGCAGGTAGCTCTCCACGGCGTAGGGCCGGTCGTGCTTCTCGTCCATCACCTCGCGCCCGAACCGGTCCTCGAACGAGGGCTGGGAGCGGTAGGACACCATCGCCATCATGCGGGCGGTGGCGAGACCGCGGGTGGGCGGGTCGTCGGGTGGGTACCGGCCGCCTTGCCACTTCGGGTCGCTGTAGATGGCCTGCCGCTGCGCCTCGCTCCACCCGATCTGCCAGGCCGTGTGACGCCCCCCTACGGCGATCGGCACGAGCGACTGCACGAACGGCGCGCCGTCGTCGGTCGTCTCGAAGGCCCATTCCAGCACGTGCATGCCCCCCATCGAGCCGCCGAGGGCACAGGCCACACGGCGGACGCCCAGGTGCTCCAGGGCGCGGCGGTGGAGGCGCACGGTATCGCGGGTGGTGACGGCCGGAAAGTCGGGGCCGTAGTGGGTGCCCGTCTCCGGGTCGTCGGTACAGGGGGCGACTGAACCGTACGGCGAGCCCGGCACGTTGAGGCACACGACGAAGTCACGGGTGGGGTCGAGCGCCCGGTCGGCCCCGAGCAGGCCCGCCCACCAGTCGGCCACGTCGGCGTCGCCGGTGAGGGCGTGGCAGACGAGCACGGCGTTGGTGCCCGCCGCGTTGAGCGTGCCCCAGGTCTGGTAGGCGACGGGCACGTTCCGGAGCGTCGTGCCGTCCTCGAAGGTGAACTGCGGAAGGAGGAGGGTTTGGGGCATTGGGGGGCGAGGTCGGAGGAGCAGAACGAGCCGTACGGCGCAGGCGACTCCGTGTATCTCGTATTCCGTGGTGCGTCTCCGAGGGGCGCATCCCTGCCACGAAATACGCACTACTCGCTACGCGGCGGTCGGTGCGGGCAGCGACGCAGAGGCCTGTTCGAAATGGGCCGCAATGTCGTCGGTGTGCTCGGTGCCGACGGAGACGTGCGCCATGTTGGGCTCGACGCCGGAGGCCTCTCGCTCCTCCCCGGTCGGCTGCCGGTGGATGGTGGACGAGGGGGGTGGCTCCTGGCCCGCGTGGCGCCGCAGGGACTCGCAGCGCGGGGCCCCGCGGTTAAGGTCGTGCTGTCCGTCGTCGGCGCTCATGAGAGGGACGCTGGATGGAAGGGGGGAGACATCGGACCATCCAGAAGCGCCGGGCGAGCACGGACCGCCGCGACCAGGATCAAAAAATCCCCAGCCGCGAGCCGCAGGGGAAGGCTAGGGGACGACAACCAAAACGGTCGTAGATCCCACTCATCTTCCCCCGATAGCAGCGGATTCGGACTCGACCGTCGATGTCGAGTGCGAGCCGTTCGGGGCAGGACGGGGCACCATTTTCCCGACGAAGGACCAGCAAAGCTGGACATCGGGACGGTTGCCAGGGCTTCAAAGGGCCTGCTCCCTTCACCCTTCTGGATGAATGTAGGTACTCGGGTATATACACCGCTCAGCCTACGTCCCGGGCCGGGCAATGTCAACGACCGGAGGGGGGCGCAGTTTGAAGAAGTGGTAAGAGAGGAGGGACAGCAGTGCCCTTCCTGAGAAAAGACCGGATGATGCATCGCCACCAGACGAGTTGAACCGGATCTACGTGGTGTCCGGCCCCGATCCGCTTCTACTGCGATGTACCGAGGATTCCTCCGACCTCCGCCGTTCTGAGTTGTGTCCCTCCCTCACCGTCATCGTCGTGGCCCTGGTGCTTGCGCCGACCGCCTACGACAGGGTTGAGTTCGGGGGGGAACGCCGAGGCCGAGGAAAACGAGGACGAGAAGGAAGCGCTCCTGGACCTCCGCGATCAGATCCGGCAGGTCGCCCCGAACGGGCCGGAGGACGCGAGCACGGTCGCCAGAGGCACGTTCGCGTCGGAGGGAGCCCCCTCAGGAGTGTACGACGTACTTCGAGGCAGAGATCGAGGGCGACGATGGGGACGGTGACGGCGACGACGGGCGGCCATTCCGGGGGGCGAGACAGGAACGTCGGCGGATTCGAGGCGACGGCTAATGCACCGTCTCGACGAGGGGGCGAGTCCCGAAGGCACGGGGCACAGGCAGGTCGGCCATGGTTCGCAGGCCGGGCCGGGCGCTCGCGGCGAGGGGCCCTGTGTTCACCAGCATCCCGACGGTGGCGGTGTCCCCGAAGATGCCGCCCTGAACCCGCAGGTCGATGGGCGGGTCCCCGTCCACCTCGACGGCGTCGTAGGAGGCGTCCGCCCCGACGTACATCTTCAGGTCGAGCGTGAGGGGGCGCTCGCCGTCGACGAGGCCGGCCGCGACGTGGTGGATGCCGGCCACGTCGCCCGTCTGCACCTGACGGTATCCGGTGTCCACCGGCGCGTCGGCGCGAACGGGCTGTAGGTCCTCCTCCACCTCGTCGATCGACCAGCCCAGCCCGTCGGCCACCATCAGCAGCGACTCGCGGAGGCCGATGTGGCCGAACGTACCCCCGGCCTTCTTCTCCGTAAAGGCGTCGGGGGACAGGCCGGCGCCGACCTTGTCCTGCAGAGGCTCCCGCCGCTCGCCGGCGTCGACGACCCGCTCGACGTGGAGGGCTCGCACGTCGGTGCAGACCCCCGTTGCCATCAGCGGCAGCGTGTCCATCGCGTAGCCGGGATTGACGCCCGTCCCCACAACCGCGACGCCTTCCTCCTGCGCCACCCGATCAAGGCGCCGGGCGGCCTCCGGATCCCGGTCGTAGGGAAACGACAGCTCCTCGGTGGAGGACACGACGTGGGCCCCGGCGCGGGCACACCGCACCAGCTGGTCGGTCACGCCGTCGAGGAAGGACGTTGTGGTGTGGAGCACCACGTCCGGCGCGCACTCGGCGAGGACGGCGTCGGCGTCGTCCGACACGTGGACGCCCGTGTGGGCGGCCGCGTCTCCGATCACGTCGGCCACGTCGCGGCCCACCTTGTCGGGGTCGATGTCGACGGCCCCGACGAGCGTCATCGAGCCGGGATTTTTACGGAGAACCGTGCGGGCAACCTCCTGCCCGATGGGGCCGAGGCCGTACTGGACAACGCGGAGGGACGTGCTCATGAAGGTCGGAGTCGGTTGTGAAGAAAGCCGCAGTGCGGGAGGACGACTGCCGGGAGCCGGCGACGCGCGGCCCCGCGGGCCGGAGCCGCCGGTCAGCGAGTGACGAAGTCGTAGACGATGCGGGAGATGCGGGCGAGGGCGTCCACACCCGCGGCCTCGTCTCCCAGATTCTGGGACAGCAGTCCAAGGACGTACGTGGGACCGCCGGGGACAAAGACGATGCCGGAGTCGTGGTGCAGTCCCGTGATCCATCCGGTCTTGTGGGCCACCTCGACCGTGTCGGGCAGCCGGGCAGGAATCAGGTCGTTGTGCTCCTGCTCCTTCAGAATGTCAATCATTTCTTTGGAGGCGGCCTCGCTCACGGCCTCGCGGCGGGCGATGTGCTCGAAGAGAACGAGGAGGTCGTGGGCCGAGGTCTCGTTGTTGAGCCCCTGTCGGTGGGCCGTCAGGTCCTCCACCCCGCGCCGTACCCGGATGCTGTCGGCCCCGTGCCGGCGCATGGTCCGGGTGACGTTCTCGGCGCCCACCTGTTCGATGAGGAGGTTCGTCGCCAGGTTGCTGCTGGCCGTGATCATCTCCCGCATCAGCGTGCGGATCGCGCGCGTCTCCCCGAGGTGGTCGTAGAGGTCCTCGTAGCTGTCATCCTCGGGCGTCAGCGAGTAGGGGCGTTCGTCCACGATGCTCCGAAACTCGTTCTCTACCCGCACGGAGTCGTCCAGGGCAAACCGGCCTTCGTGCGCCTGACGATAGAGCTCGATCATGACCGGCGTCTTCATGGTGCTTGCCGCGTGAAACATGTCGTGCCCGTTGATCAGCAGCGTCTCGCTCGTGTCGTCCAGGGAGCGGAAGGCCACGGCGACGTCCCCCTCGACCGAGTTGAGGACGGTGCGGACGTTCCGTTTCAACGCATCCAGGGAGGGGGAGTGGGCGAGCACGGACTGGGGCACGCAGAAGAGGGTGGCGGTGGGCAGAAGCCTGCCGGTGAGCAGAGAGCCGGGGTCGGCCGCGCCCCGAAAGGGAACGTGAGTGTATACGGGGGACCGTCGGACCGTTTTCCGTGCGGTGGGTTCGGCGCGCGGGGCCCGGGACCGGCGCGTCGTCGGCACTCAGATGAGCACCTCCTCGGCGGGCGGGCGCAGGTTGTAGTGGTTGGCCATGCTCGCGCCGTAGGCCCCCGTCGTGGAGACGAGCAAGACGTCGCCCGGCCGGGTGGGGGGCAGGTGGCGGTTGTGGCCGAGCACGTCGCCGGTTTCGCAGATGGGCCCCACCACGTCGACGATGCTCGAGGCCGTCTCGCCGAGGCGCGTCAGATTTACGATCTCGTGGTAGGCGCCGTAGAGGGCCGGGCGGAGCAGGCTGTTCATGCCGGTGTCGAGCCCCACGTAGCGGATCGTGCCCTTGTCCTTCGTCTGCGTGACGCGGGCGAGCAGCGCGCCGGCCTCGGCCACGAGGTAGCGCCCCGGCTCCATCCAGAGGGCGAACTGCGGGTGCTGGTCGGCGGCGGCCGCGAGCTGCTCCTCGAGCGTCGAGGGGTCGACCGGCGGGGCGCCCGGCCGGTCGGGTACGCCGAGACCGCCGCCCACGTTGATCGTGTCGACCTCCGGAAAGTCCCCCGCCAGCGACGCCAGGAAGGCCACGAGCTCGGCCCACGTGTCCTCCTCGGTGATGCCGCTGCCAACGTGCACGTGCAAGCCCCGAACGGTGGTGCCGGCCCGCTCGGCCGCCGCCCGGAGCCGCCCGAGCTCGTCGGGCACGACACCGAACTTCGACTGCGCGCCCGCGGTGCGGACGTGGCGGTGGTGGCCGTGGCCCTGGCCCGGGTCGACGCGCACAAAGATCGCCTCGTCGGCAAAGACCTCCGGGTGCTCGGCGAGGGGCTGTACGTTGTCGAGCGTCACGTGCACCCCGCGCTCGAAGGCGTCGGCGTACTCGGCGGGCGCGGCGAAGTTGGGCTGAAAGAGGACGCGGTCGGGGGCGATGTTGGGAACGGCCTCGAAGACCCGGTCCAGCTCCCCGGGCGAGACGCACTCGAAGCCGAGGCCCTCCTCGTCGAGCAGGCGTAGCACGTCGGGGTGCGGGTTGGCCTTGACGGCGTAAAAGACGCGGTCCACGGGATCGAGGGCCCGCACCGCGTGGCTCCGGGCCCGGAGCGTGGACGCGTCGTAGACGTATCGGGGCGACGCGGCGTCGGCCATCTCGAGCAGCGTCTCGCGCCGGTCGCGCCACCACGCGTCGGGGCGGCCGTCGCCGCCGGGCACACCGTCGGGCTCGGTCAGCTCCTGCCACCGGGGGCCAAAGACGGCGTCCGGGGCCTTCGCGCCGAAGAACTGGGCGTGCAGCTCCCGCACGAGGCGGGGGGCCTGTGCCTCGTCGACCACAAAGCTCATGTTGAGGTCGCTCGCGGCCTGCGTCACGAGGTGGACCCTCTGCTCGTCGAACACCTCGAAGGCGGGCCCCAGCTCGCTGAGCAGCGACCGGATGTGGCGGCCCACGAGGCTCACCACCGCGCAGGAGCCGATGATCTCCGCGTTGCAGTAGCGGTTGAGGTCGTGCAGGAGGCGGTCGAGGGCGTCGGGGTCGAGCGCGTTGGCCTGGGCGTCGAGCGTCACCGTCACGTTCGCCTCCGAGGTGGCGACCAGGTCGACCGACAGGCCGTGGTGCTTGAAGATCTGGAAGACGTCGGCCAGGAAGCCGACCTCCTGCCACATGCCCAGCGTGTCCATGCTGACGGCCACCACGTCGGTTTTGGCCGAGATGGCCTTCACCTGCGGGCCCTCGTCGGGGCCGTCTCCGGCCACCACGGTGCCGTCGACGTCGGGGGCGTCGGTGCTCCGGATGTGGAGGGGAATCTGGTGGCGCTCGACGGGGTCGAGGCAGCGGGGATGCAGCACGCGGGCGCCCATGGTGGCCAGCTCCTGGGCCTCGTCGTAGCCGAGACGACGCAGCAGGCGGGCGGACGGCACCTCATTCGGGTTGGCGGTAAACAGGCCGGGCACGTCGGTCCAGATCTCGAGCCGTCCGGCCCCCAGCTTGGCCGCGAAGTGGGCCGCGGAGGTGTCCGAGCCGCCGCGCCCGAGGAGGACGGTTTCGTCCAGGGCGTTGCTCGCGATGAAGCCCTGCGTGAGGTAGACCGTGTCCGGCGTGTCGCCGAGATGGGACCGCAGCACCGGGTCGGAGTGAGAGGCGCAGGTGGCCGCGAGGTACTGGCGGCGCGGCGGCATGTGCGGGTCGTCCTGGGCGCGCAGAAACTCGCGGGCGTCGAGCCACTCTACCGGCAGGCCCTGCGCCGACAGATACGCCACCCCGAGCCGGGTAGACAGCAGCTCGCCGGTGGCCAGGACGGCGGCCCGCTGGCGAGGAGAGGGGGCCTCTCCGGCGACCTCGTTCGTGAGGGCGGCCAGGCGCTCAAGGCCGTCCGCCAGCGCGGCATCGGGGGCAATCCCCAGGTCGCGGGCCAGCGCGCGGTGCCGGTCCCGAATCGCCTCGAGCGTGGGGGCCGGGTCCCCGTGCTCCGCCTCGCGCAGCAGGACCTCGAGCTGGTCGGAGATGCCCCGCAGGGCCGAGCACACCAGGAACGGGTGGCGCCCCTCCGTCCGATGATTGCGCACCACCTCGGCGATGGTGTCCCAGCGGGCCCGGGTCGACACGCTCGACCCCCCGAATTTGCAAACGACCCACGGCGTCTCCTTCGACATTGTGCGTCAGCGCTCCTACGAAAGCAACCGGTGAATGGCACAACATCGGCAGGGGCCGGGGCAGTGACAAGGGCGGCCCCGACCTCTCACGACAATCGCACATTGGAGCACGTTGAACGTGCAACGTTCGGACGTTTAACGCGAGGGAGGCTGCACCGTCTAGGAGGCTGGGACGTTGCGGAACCGGACGCCAGCTACGCCGGGACGCCGTAGACGTCGTCGTCGAGGTCGATCATGTAGACGTTCTCCCCGCGGTCGAGGCCGTCGAGGCGGTCGGCGGCCTCGGCGTCGAGGGCCCAGTCGAAGAGGTCGAGGTTGGCGCGGATGTGGGCGGGGGTTCTCGACTTCGGAAGGACGACCACGTCCTTTTCCACGGCCCACCGCAGCACCACCTGGGCGGGCCGCACGTCGCACGTCTCGGCGATGTCGACGACGACCGGGTCGTCGAGAAGCGCGGCGCGGGCGAGCGGGGCGGCCGCCTCCACGACGATGTCGTGGGCGTGGCAGTACGCCAGCAGTTCCGGGCGCACGTACCACGGGTGAAACTCGATCTGATTGGCGGCGATGGG
Source organism: Salinibacter sp. (assembly GCA_042218975.1). Lineage (GTDB taxonomy): Bacteria > Bacteroidota > Rhodothermia > Rhodothermales > Salinibacteraceae > Salinibacter. Next base: position 13,386 of record JBDGQP010000060.1, on the reverse strand, counting down.
GATCTCCGCGATGCGCCGGGCAAACGTCAGCTGGTAGACGCTGAAGTTGCTCACGCCCACGTTGCGGACGAGCCCGTCCTCGTGGGCCCGCTCGAGGGCCCGGAGCGTATCGCGAATCGAAATCGCCGGGTTCGGCCAGTGGACGAGGTAGAGGTCGAGGGCGTCGACGCCGAGCCGGTCGAGGGACGCCTCCAGTGCGCCGAGGAGCGACTCGTAGTGGAGGTTCGAGGGCAGCACCTTCGAGGTGAGAAACAGGTCGTCCCGGTCATGCCCGGCGATCACGTCCCCGATGGCGCCTTCGTTCTGGTAGCCCTCGGCCGTGTCGATGTGCGTGTACCCCGCGTCGAGGGCGACGGGGAGGGTGTCGTAGATGTCGGCGTCGTCGAGGTCCCAGGTGCCGTATCCGACGACGGGGAGGGAATCGCCGCTGGGAAGCGTACGGGTCGGGAGGGAGGCCATCGGGGCGGGGCAGGAGACGAGGGCAGTAGCTGCGGAAGGAGTCTCAAAAATGCCTGCCGTCGATGAAAAATGCCAGCACTCGCCCGTGGCCATCCCCGTTCACGTCCTCCCTCGGAGGCTTCCCCGCCGCCGAGGGTCCGCATCGGCGCCGCGTTCCCCGGACGCGACCGCCCTATTGCCCGCCGGCCGGCTCCGCGCCGGACGGGGCCTCCTCGGCCGTGTCGGCCTGTGCCAGCTCCTTCCGGGACTGGTGGTACATGCGGACCGCGAACGCCGACCACAGCCCGAGCCCGGCCGGCACGGCCGCCCACAGCGGCACGCCGACGCCGCGGTGGAGCCCGTCGGCGACCCCGGCGGACAGGATGGCTATCGCGACGAGAAAGATGATGTGGTCGCGCTTCATCGTGCCAACGAACGGAATGGTCATGGGATTGGAGGGCGTGTCGAAAAACGATGGCTTGGGGTCGTGGGGCCGGGCCGCCGTCCACCGGGCCGCCCGTCGGCGTTCGCCGGGACGAGAGAACGGGCCGTGGAGGGCCCGGGCTCTCCCGACGACTAATTCGCGCAGAAGCCGCCGTCAATGACGAGCTCCGTCCCGGTTACGAACGAGGATTCGTCGGAGGCGAGGTAGAGGGCCCCGTAGGCCACGTCTTCGGGCTCCCCGATCCGGCCCACCGGGTGCATCTCCTCGAACTCCTCCATGGTCGGTCCTTCCTCGCGGATCATCTTCGTGTCGATCGCGCCCGGATGGACCGAGTTGACCCGGACGCCGGTGCCGGCCACCTCCATGGCCATGTCTTTCGTCATCAGGCGCACCGCGCCCTTGCTGCCGCCGTAGCAGGTGTGCCCGGCCACGCCGGCCAGCCCGGCGATCGACGACATGTTGATGATGGAGCCGTCCCCGTTCGCCTCCATGACCGGCACGGTGTGCTTCATGCCGAGGAAGACCCCCTTCACGTTGATGTCGAAGAGCTGCTGCCAGTCATCCTGGTCGATCTCCGTAATCGGCTTCACCATGTAGACCCCGGCGTTGTTGACGAGGACGGTCGGGCACCCGACCTCCTCACAGGTCTTCGCGACGACCCGCTGCCAGTCCGCCTCCGACTGCACGTCGAGCCTCATGTGCACGGCCTCGCCCCCGTCCTCGCGAATGCGCTCGACGGTCTCCTGGGCGCCGTTCTCCTCGTAGTGGGTCACGACGACCGTCGCCCCCTCCCGGGCCAGCAGCTCGGAGGTGGCGCGGCCGATGCCCGTGCGGGCGCCGGTGACGATGGCGACGTCTCCGTCTACGCGTCCGTTGGTCTGCTCCATGTCCGTACAGGTGTGGTTTGTCGTCGAGGAATGGTCGGCGAAGAGTGAAGGCGGCGGGGCGGACCCCGCCGGATCGAACTGCAGGGCATGCTATTCGCGGAACCGGGGCACACTGATCCGGCAATTTATGATAAAAAGGTGTTCTTTTCTTCTTTGTAATGATTCGGCGCCGGCGGGTCCGGAGCGGGGCCCGGACCGACGTAGGCGGGGTCGAGCCGAGGGGGCGTGGAGGCCCGCTAGCCCAGGCCGTAGTGCAGCGCGCTGCCGAGGAGGGGAAGGAGGGTCAGCAGCCCGAGCTCCCCAACCACGACCCGGCGCAGTGAGCGCAGGCGCGGCGTCGAGGACGGTGGGATGGTCCACCCCAGCAGGCGCGTGGCCGGCACCTCCTCCTGGTCGAGCTCGGCCCGCCACCGCAAAAAGGTGAGGGTGGGGTAGACGGAGGCGATCCCCACCAGCGTGAAGAGCCCCACCTTCGACCAGAGAATGGGGCTCTGGAGGTAGTACGCCAGCCCCCTCCCGAAGTACAGCGTCTGGAGGACGCCGGTCGCGAATACGCCCACGGCCGCCCCGCCGTAGACGGCGTCCGCCGCGCCGAGGGCACGGATGGTGGAGGGGGCGAGGGGCCGGCGCAGGAGCGCGTACTCGGCCGCCACGGCGGCGTAGGTGAGCATGAAGCTGACGACGTGGAGGGACAGCACCAGCGTCGAGAGCCACAGCATCGGAGACGGAAGCCGGTTGTGGCGAAAAACGCGACCCCGTACCTCGGGCTGGGGGCTCGCGTGTATGCCGGGACGCCGCAAAAAATCCGACGACATTTTCGTATTTCGCCTAAAAACATCTTCTTTTCTGTTTTGTTACTGACGGTGTAGTGTCGAGACCTCCCGGCGAGGGGGGCGCCGCCTGTCCCACATCACCACGCCGAGCGATGACCGTCGACGTCGACCTTCTCCGCACGTACAACCGTTCGCTGCCGCGCTACACGAGCTACCCGACCGCCCCCCACTTCACCGAAGAGGTGGGGCGGGAGGTACTCTGGACCGAAGCGCGGCGCTCGGACGCCGCGGCGGACGGCTCGCCGCTGTCGCTGTATCTGCACCTGCCGTTCTGCCGGCAGCTCTGCTACTACTGCGGCTGCCACATGAAGGTCACCCACGACCCGGACCGGCTGGCGCGGTATCTCCGATACCTGAAGCGCGAGATCGACCTGCTGGCCCCGCCCCTCGCCCCGGGCCGCCCGGTGACGCAGATTCACTGGGGCGGGGGCACGCCCACCCTCCTGTCGCCGGAGCAGATCCGCGACCTCGGGCAGCACCTCCGGTCCCGGTTTTCCGTCGCCCCCGACGCCGAGATAAGCATCGAGGCCGACCCGCGGGGCCTGACCGAGGCGCACGTGGCCGCGGCCCGGGAGGTCGGCGCCACGCGCCTCAGCCTGGGCGTGCAGTCCCTCGACCGCCAGGTGCAGGAGGCCATCAACCGCGTCCAGCCCGCGTCCCTTATCTGCGACGCGGTGGGGTGGGCCCGCCGGCACGGCGTCAACAGCGTCAACCTGGACCTCGTCTACGGCCTCCCCCACCAGACACTCGACACGTTTGCCGACACGCTCGCGACGGTGACCGGCCTGGCCCCCGACCGCATTGCCCTCTACAGCTACGCCCACGTCCCGTCCGTGCTGGAGCACCAGCGGCTGATCCCGGAGGACGCACTGCCGACCTCGACCGAGCGGCTGCGGCTCTTCGAGCGGGCCCTCGAGACGCTGACCGGGGCCGACGGCGAGGGGGCGTACCGCTTCATCGGGCTGGACCACTTCGCGAAGCCGGACGACCCGCTGGCCGTCGCGCAGGAGGAGGGCACCCTCTGGCGCAACTTCCAGGGCTACTCGACCCGGGCGGGGGCCGACGTCTACGCCTTCGGCGTGTCGGGCATCCACCAGCTCACGGATCTCTACGCGCAGAATACGAAGTCCCTGCGCACCTACTACGACCAGCTCGCCCGCGACGCCCTCACGGTGTACCGCGGCTACCGCCTCGACGCCGACGACCGACGCCGGCGCCACGTGATCATGCAGCTCATGTGCAACGCTCACCTGGAGAAGCGGGCCGTCGAACGCCGGTTCGGGATCGACTTTGACGCCTACTTCGCGGACGCGCTCGGTCGCCTCCGGCCGCTCGCGGACGACGGGCTGGTGCGGCTACGGCCCGACGCGATCGAGGTCCGTCCGCCCGGGCGCCTGCTCCTCCGCAACGTGGCGTCGGCCTTCGACGCCTACCTCCACGACGAGGCGGACGACGCGCCGGTCCACTCGACGAGCGTCTAAGGAACCATGCGCACGGGCCCGGGTGCCGGGCGGCTCACTCGCGCTCTCTACGAAATCATCATCGCACTGTGGACATGGACGACCGCGTTCTCATCGTCGGGGGCGGCATCATCGGACTGTCGATCGGGTGGACCCTGGCCCGCGCCGGACGGCGGGTAGAGCTGTTCGAGCGGGACACGGTGGGCAGTGGGGCCTCGCGGAAGGCGGCCGGCATGCTGGCCCCGGACGCCGAGCTCGAGTTCGAGGAGACGACCCTCCACACCCTCAACCAGGAGAGCCGGCGCCGGTGGCCGGACTTTGCCCGCACGCTGGAGGCCGACACCGGCGCCGACGTGGGCCTGCGCACCGAGGGGACCCTTATCGCGGCCGACGACCGCGACGCCGCCGAGGCGCTCCGGCGCCGCTACGAGTTTCAGCGGGCGCACGACCTCGAGGTGGACTGGCTCGGCGGGGCCGAGGCGCGCGAGCGGGAGCCCTTCCTGGCCCCGGACCTGTCGGCCGCCGTCTGGTCGCCGCGGGACCATCAGGTCGACAACCGCGCCGTCGTCGACGCGCTCCACGAGGGGCTCCGCCGGCACGGGGGCCGCGTCCACGAGCACACGTCCGTCGAGGCGGTCGACCCGGCAGCGGCCCGGCCGGCCCTCCGTACCGCGGCGGGGGCCCGGGTGGAGGGCGGCACGGTCGTCGTGGCCACCGGGGCGTGGACGCGCGGCCTCGATGGGCTCGACGGCCGGCTTCCCGTCCGCCCCGTGAAGGGGCAGATCATGGGGCTGGCGTCGGACACGACGTTCGACCTGCGGCACGTGGTGCGCGGCCCCGACGCCTACGTGGTGCCGAAGGGCGACGGCCGCGTGGTGGTGGGGGCCACCAGCGAGGAAATGGGCTTCTGCGATCAGGTGACCGCCGAGGGCCTCTACGAGAACCTGGAGGGAGGGTGGGAGGTCGTGCCGGGCATCCTCGACCTGCCGGTGGAGTGCGTCTGCACCGGCTTCCGACCGGCCAGCCGCGACCACGCCCCCCTTCTGGGGCCGGTGGCCCCGGGGGTCGTCGCCGCGACCGGCCACTTCCGGCACGGCATCCTCCTCACACCGGTCACGGCCCAGGAGGTGGCCCGCTACGTGCTCGACGGCGAGGTGTCGGAGTGGATCGAGCCGTTTCGTCCGTCCCGCTTCGAGGCCGCGTCGGCCCCGTCGAACTGACGCCGCCCGCACGCTCCTACTCACCAAACCCACCCACCGCTCATCCATGGCTTCGCTTTCGTTTCCGGTTGCCTCGCGCCCCAACATCATCCAGGGGGGAATGGGCATTGGCGTCTCGTCCTGGCGCCTCGCCCGCCGCGTCGCGCGGCGCGGCGAGATCGGGATCGTCTCCGGCACCGGCATCGACAGCGTCGTGGTGCGGGAGCTGCAGGACGGCGATCCCTGCGGCCGCCGCCGCGTCCTGGCCGACTACCCCGACGCCGAGGCCGCCGAGCACCTCGTCGACCGGTACTACCGTCCGGACGGGCGGGCGGACGGGGCGCCCTACGACCTGCTTCCCATGCACCGGTTTCGGCCGACGGAGGCGTCGCAGCGGCTCCTCGCGGCGGCCGCCTACACGGAGGTCCGTCTCGCCACGGAGGGACACGAGGGCCTCGTCGGGCTTAATCTCCTTGCAAAGCTGAAGCGGTACACGCTCCCCTGCATCTACGGGGCCATGCTCGCAGGGGTCGACCTCGTGTCGATCGGGGCGGGGATCCCGATGGAGGAGGCCCGCCAGCTCCCGGCGCTGGCCGCCGGGGAGGCGGCCACGCTGCGGCTGGACGTGGACACCGACCAGGCCGACGATCCGGACGATACGTACACCTACCGGTTCGACCCGCGCGTCGTCGCCGACCCGCCCCCGTCGCTCAACCCGCCGGCGTTCCTCCCCATCGTCTCGTCGGACGTGCTGGCCCGCATCCTCGACACGAAGCTCCCGGACGCCCGCGTCGACGGGTACGTCGTCGAGCGCCACACGGCCGGCGGGCACAACGCCCCGCCCCGCAACAAGAACTACGACGAGGACGACACGCCCCTGTACGACGACCGGGACGAGCCGGACCTGGAGGCCGTGCGTGCCCTCGACAAGCCCTTCTTCCTCGCGGGCGGCTACGGCACGCCGCGGGGGCTCCGGTTTGCGCGGAGCGTCGGGGCGTCGGGCATTCAGGTGGGCTCGCTGTTCTCGCTCGCCGACGAGTCGGGGTATCCGCCCGACGTCACCCGCCGGCTCGTGCGCGGCCTGCATCGGGGCGACATCGACGTGCGCACCGACGGCCGGGCGTCCTCGACCGGCTTCCCGTTCAAGGTGCTTACGGTCGACGGGACGCTGACCGACGAGACCGTCTACGAGCGGCGTGCCCGCGTCTGCGACCTCGGCTACCTGCGGGAGCCGTATGTCGACGGCGAGGGGCGGCTCATGGGGCGGTGTCCCGCCGAGCCCGTGGCGACCTACGAGAGCCGCGGCGGCGACCCGGCGGAGGCCGAGGGCCGGACGTGTCTGTGCAACGCCCTGATGGCCAATATCGGCCTCGGGCAGCAGCGTGGAGACGCCAAGGAGCCGCCCCTCTTCACTGGAGGGGACGCGCTCGAGGACCTCCCGCTCGGGTCGGTCGAGGACCCGCAGTACGACGCGGACGACGTGATTGCCTACCTTTACGAAAGCGTCTGGACCCCCGAACGGACCGCCGCCCAACCCCGGCCCCGACCGGCGGACTAGGGGCGGAAGCCCCCGCCGGTTCACGGAACGCTGCCGGAGGGGGCCGGTGTACCTCCTTGCCAGGTCGGAGAGGTGCCCTCCGCCGGCTTCGCACGTCCCTTCCGGATGGCTCTGTCGATTCGATGCTCCTATCGAGAAGCTGCGAGTACGGCCTGCGGGCGATGCTCTACCTCGCCACGCTCGGCGACGACGAGGGCGAGGAGGCGGCCCCCGACCCGACCCGGGAGTACGTGTCGATCCGGACGGTGAGCGACGAGCTCGACATCGGCTTTTCGTTTCTCACGAAGGTCTTCCAGCAGCTCAACGACGCCGGCCTCCTCACCTCGAAGCGGGGGCCGGGCGGCGGCGTGGCCCTGACCCGGCGGCCCGATCAGATTCGCCTCTACGACATCGTCGTCGCCATCGACGGGGACGACCTCTTCGAGGAGTGCGTGCTGGGCCTGCCGGGCTGTGGGGAGGCCGAGCCCTGCCCGCTCCACGATCACTGGACGGAAGTGCGGGGGCGATTGGAGACGACGTTCCGGACGACGACCCTCGCAGAGGTGCCGGACGTGCGCCTCACCCCGTTTATCGAGGGGGCCGACGATCGACTCCCGGGCGTGTCGGAGGAGGCGCCGTAGCGGCGGGGGACGAATCGGAACGAAGCGACATGACGGAATGGGAGGCGGAAAGTGAAGGGACGAGACGCCGCGACATGAAAACGGGACGGGCGGCGGGTGCGATCTCGGGACGATGAAGGGCCCCTCCCCACCCGTCCGAGCGTCGATTATCCCGACGCCCGGTGGCGTTCGATCCGGACGTGCCACACGTAGGGGCCGTCCCGCAGGTACGTCCACCGGCCCTGGTCCGGCCGCTCGGCGGCGAGGCAGGCGCAGACGGCGTCCGGGTCGCGGTCGTCGACGAGCACGAACGACTCCCCGGCGTCGAGGCGGTCGAAGGTGGCCAGGACCGTCGCGGCCTTCCGGGGCGGGGGCAGGGGGCGGACGTCGAGGGCGTTGGGGGCGGACGGAGGCATAGGGGCGAACAACCAGCGGAGAGGCACAGGATGACGTTGTCAGGCCGCCCGGGCTTTCATACCATCGAGCCCCCTGCTCGACGATCCTTTTTCCACGCCTCGGGGACCCGATGCCGATTTCCCGCGACCAGATCGACGCCGCGATGGCGAGCCACGACTTCTTCGGGGGCGTGGACCCGGAGGCCCGGGCGGCACTCGTCGAGCAGGGGGCGGTCCGGACGGTGGAGGCGGGAACCATTCTGTTCCAGGAGGGCGATCCGTATCGGGGATTCTACCTGCTGGTCACAGGGGCCGTCCACATCTACCGGCTGAGTCCGGAGGGGCGCATGCTGGTGCTCCACGTCATCCGGCCGGGCGAGTCGTTTGCCGAGGTGCCGCTGTTCGAGGAGCGGACGGATCCGGGCTACCCGGCCACGGCCGAGGCCCTGGAGGACAGTGCCCTGGTCTTCTTCCGGGCCGACGTCTTTCTCGACTTTGTGGACGCCCATCCGCGCACGGCCCTGCACATGCTGGGGCAGATGGCCAAGCGGCTCCGCGCGGCCGTCCGCCAGCTCGACGCCGTCTCGCTTCGGGACGTGCAGGAACGCCTGGCCCGCCACCTCGTCGAGCAGGTGCCCATGACGCCGGACGACCCGGAGGCGCCGCCCACCATCACGCTCGACATCCCGAAGTCCGTGCTGGCGGCGGAGCTCGGCACCGTGCCGGAGACCCTGTCCCGGGCCCTGCGGTCCCTTGAAGAGAAGGACCTCATCCGGAGCGACCCGTCGGAGATTGCCCTGACGGACATGCAGGGCCTGCGGCGGCTCAGCCACGAGGCCTGACGCGCCTCGGGGACGGCGGGGGTCGGGAGCGGGGCTGAGGGGAGCGATACGGATGGAGTTGCGTCATGGAACAGGGGAGCGGAGAGGCATCGTGCGACGAAGGGGCGGGCCCACTCGCTCCCCGCCCGGCCGGGGGTCACAGGTCCTGTCGGTGAATGCGGCGGCGGGCGAGGGCGAGCAGAAGGACCGTCCACGCCGCGGTCAGACCGGCGACCCACGCCGGCAGCCACGCCAGGAGCGTCGTCATCCAGGCCGCCTCGCCCGGCACCGAGAACGGCACGTTTCCGAGCCCGAAGAGGCCGGCGAGCCGCGTCGCGTCGACCGGGTTCAGCAGCAGGAGGCCCACCCAGAACGCCGGCCAGTTCTGCACCCACGCCACGCCCGAGAGCCCCAGGGCGAGGGCGTCGTAGAGGGCGAAGGCGCCGAACCAGAGGGTGAGGCCCATCATGAGGCCCCGGGCCCGGCTCGTGGTGTACTGCCCCACCGCCACGCCCGCGCTCACGCTCACCGTAACGAGGGCCGCGCCCAGGCCCCAGAGCAGGGCGAGGGGCCCGGCCCCGGCTCCGCCCACCGCCGCCGCGACGAGGGCCGCGAGCAGCACGCCCACCAGGGCGACCACGAGGACGACCGTTTTGCCCAGCACGTAGGCGGCCCGCGGCACCGGCTGGCTCCACAGGAACGCCCGCTCGTCGCGCTCCTCGTGGGCGGCGCTCACGCCGATGAGCAGGCCAAACAGGGGCACCACGTACAGGAACAGGAGCAACAGCCCGAACGGGAGGGCCGAGGGCCGGCCGCTGAGCGCCCCCACGGCGATGCTGCCGCCCAGCACGACCGCGGCGAAGATCTGTACGAACCGGTTGTGGAGCGTCGTCGTGGCCTCGCGGCGGAGGATGGCCCGGTAGACGGAAGCGGGCAGCTGCGTAAGAGGCATTGCGAGTTCGAGGGTTGAGAGACGAGGATCGGGGGTGTATTGCGTATCTCGTATTGCGTATTCCGTGGCCATCGACCTGACCGATACGTATCACGCATCACGCAATACGCATCACGAAATACGACTCACGAGGGAGCTTCCGTCGTCACGTCTTCGGGCACAGGGACCGAATTGCTTTCGTCTTCCCGAACCTGCCCTCCCTCGCAGTGAAGCACGCGGTCCACGATGGGGCCCCACACGTCGAGCAGGTGCGTTGCCAGCAGCACGGCCGCGCCGTCGTCGGCCCGGGCGCGGAGGCGGTCCATGAGGAGGGCCCGCCACTCGGGGTCGAGGCTCAGGGCCGGCTCGTCGAGCAGGAGCACCGGGGCATCGGCCAGTTCGAAGACGGCGACGCCCAGGCGCTGCCGCATGCCGCCGGAGAGGGTGCCGCACCGCTGGTTGGCGGCGTCGGTGAGGGCGACCGCCTCCAGGAGAGCGTCGATCCGGGCGACCGGCACGTCGCGCAGGCCGGCGTAAAAGCGAAGCACCTGACGCGGCGTGAGCGCGTCGTGGAAGCGGACGTCCTGGGGCAAAAACGCAAGGTAGTCCTGGGCCGCCGCGCGGTCGGTGGTCACGTCGGTGCCGGCTACCCGGGCCGTACCGCCGTCCGGCGTCGCGAGCCCCGCGAGCACGTGCAGGGTCGTCGTCTTGCCGGACCCGTTCGGCCCGGCCAGCGCCGCGATCGTGCCGGCCTCGACCGAGAACGAGGCACCGTCTAGGACGACGTGTTCGCCGAAGGCCTTCTGTACGTTGCTAACCTCAATCATGACGGGGAACTCATGGCGGTAGGTGGACTGATGTGCCGAGTCACGTCGCTCCCGCGACGAGGGCGTCCTCGTGTTCACTTCGTTCCGACCGGAGTCTCGGCGGGCAGAAGCAGCCTGCTCCGGAATACACGCGGCCCGGCCGGCCCCTAGGCCGGTCAGCGTCGTCGGGCACGGCCGATCTCCCTCCACAGTGCGGCGAGGCCGACGGCGAGCAGGGGGAGGCCGAACGCGATCGTGACCGTCCAGCCGCCGTCTCCGGCGGTCGACAGCCGGGCCGGCGGCCGCAGGAGGGGGCGCTCGTCGACGATCGTCGGCACGTCGAGCGACGAGACGCGCCGGAGCGCCTCCTCCAGCAGCGTGAGACCCGGGCTCCCGGTCAGCAGGTCAACGTACGCGAACGACTCCCGGCGGCCCCCGAGCAGGTCGACCGTGCGGTGGGAAAGTTCGCTGACGCCGTCGGCGTTGAGATCCAGGAGGCCGCGCGGGCCCCAGTAGTTGCCCGTGCCGTCGATCTGCCACTCGTTGGTCGCGCTCATGCCGGCCACGGCGGCCGTGTGCAGGTTGCCCCGGATGAGATTGCGTCCAAACCGGTTCTCCATCGAGCTGCCCGTGATGCGCAGGCCGCGGTAGTTGGCCGCGACGACGTTCTCGGCGAAGACGTTGTGCGTGCTGTTCTCGAGGTAGAGCCCGGTGCCGTTCTGGACGAGGCGGTTGTCCACGAAGCGACCGTTCGTCATCGTCTGCAGCAGCAGCCCGTAGCCCCGCTGCGACCGGTTGTTGCGGAAGACGTTGTGACGCACGATGACGTTGTCCGAGTACATGAGCGCCGACCCGGAGGCGTTGTCGACGAAGCGATTGTGCTCGAAGGCGTTGTCGTCCGAGTACATGAAGTGCAGCCCGTAGCGCACGTCGTGGATCGTGTTATGGGCCGCGTAGGTGTGGTCGCTGTGCGAGAAATACGTCCCGTCCCGCGTGTGGTGAATGGTGTTGTGCGTAATGGTGCTGTGGCGGGAATTCCACAGGTGAATGCCGTTGCCCCGCTGGGCGGGCACGAGCGGCACCTCGCAGGTCCCCCCTTCGGGCGGCACCGAGCAGTCCTCGTACCGCTGCGCCTCCGCGGGCGTGAGCTGTCGCGCAACGGTCGGCGGCCCCTCGATCCGATTCTCGGCAATCACGGCACGGTTCACTCCTTTCACGTAGATGCCGTGGAGCACGTCCGCCAGGTGGTTGTCGCGGATCGTCGCCCGGTGGCCCGTCACCATGATGCCGGCGTGGTCCTGGGCGAGTTGCTTTCCGGAGCCGGTAATGCGGAAGCCCCGGACGGTCACGTCGCTCGCCTCGATGGCGACGACGTGTGTATTCTCGTTCCCCTTCAGGTGCGGTCGGTTTTCGCCCAGGAGCACGAGCGACGTGTCGATCACGAGCGGGCCGTTGTGCGTGCCGCCGTCCACGACGAGGGTGTCGCCGGGGGCCGCGGCGTCGATGCGGGTCCGCAGCGCGGACTGGGCGTGGCTGCCGCCAGGAGGAAGCCCGAGCAAAATTCCGAATGTGAGTGCCCAGAAAAATCTCATTCCGTTGAAGGTTGAAACGTTGAACGTTCAACGTTGAAACGTTCAACGTGAATTTCTGAAGGGAGCCGCTCAGGCCGCGGTTGGCTCAGATTCTTCTGTCTCCGCGACATCCACGTTCGAACGTATCCCCATCCAGAGGGCGCCGGCAAAGCACGCGATGGCCCCCAGCAGCAGGGCCGTCCCCTCGCGCGGAAAGCTGTACTGCGTGAAGTTCGCAATCTGCTTCCACCCGATGAGGACGGGCGTGAAGGGGTCGATATCCATCGGCGCCTCTGGGTCGAGGTTGTGTGCGTAGGTGTAGAGCTGGTAGTAGAACCGCCACATCGAGAACGCTCCGAAGTAGACGAAGAGGACGAGCGTGTCGACGACCGACTTGACCGTGCCGAAGAACGCGGCTCGTAGGGCCAGCAGCGAAAAGCCCCCGAGAAGGAAGGGGATGAACGTCATCTCCGCGAAGTCCTCCTCCTGGATCGGCTGCATGCCGATGTAGTGGTTGAGGTTGTTGATTTCGGTCAGGTCCTGGCCGTCGTTGCCCGCCTCCAACTTGTAGCTGTGGATGTAGAGGTCGAGGCCCTCCTGGTACTGCGGCGCCACGAGGTGAATCTGCCACAGCGGCAGAAAGATGGCCCCTACGAGCAGCACGGCGCCCCCCACGAGCAGAAGCCGTCCGCGACCCGGTACGGGGCGGTCCAGCAGGTCCGGAATGCGGTTGAGGAAATCGCGCATAGCGTCGGTGTGTTTGTGTATCTGTTTGTGTAGGAGTATGGGCGTGTGGGAGTATGAGGGCTCAAACGGTTATCGCCCCCACCCCCCACACTCACATCCCCACAAACGCGGTTAGCGCGGTTTCACCTCCAGGTAGCCCTGCATCTCCTGATGGAGGGCCGAGCAGAAGTTGGTGCAGTAGAACGGATACACGCCCGGCTTGCCCGCCGTGAACGTAAACGTTTTCGTCTCGCCCGGGTCGGCGATGACGCTCACGTTGTGCTCCGCGATGCCGAAGCCGTGGATCATGTCCGACACCTGCTCGATGTTGGTAAGGTGAATCGTCACCTCGTCGCCCACCTGCGCCTCGATCTTGTCCGGGTAGAACTGGCTCCGCTTGGCGACGACGTGGGCCGTCACCTCGTTGGGACCGGTGCGCTCGTAGCCGGTATTCTCCGGGTCCCAGCGCGCCTCCGGATGGTTGTTGTTCTCCTGCTTGTAGACCGTCTTCGGGTTGATCGTCTCCACCTTGGCGACCTGGGCGAAGTGCGGCTCCGGGGGCGTGTAGGCCTCCGCCACCATCTTCATTTCCTCGCCCGAGATGTCGATGAGCTGGCTCGACTCCGGCTGCGAGGGGCCCACGTTGATGTGGCGGCCCTTCGACAGCTTGTTCATCGCCACCAGCCACTTGCCGTTCGGGTCCTTCGTGTCGCTGCC
>JBDGQP010000006.1:0-6051 GCA_042218975.1 Salinibacter sp. | reverse complement strand
GACCACCGAAAAGCGGGCGGGCGGGTAGAAGATGTGGTCGATCGTTTCGGTCGGCGCGTCGGCCGGATAGGTGCCGGGAGCGCCCTGGGCGCTGGAATCGGGCAGGACGGGGCGCAGGCCCGTCTCGGCCAGCAGAATGCGCATCGTCCGGTCCGCACCATTGGGCATGCCCGCCGCGTCGGGGAGCGTGCTGTTGAAGTCTCCGAGAAGGAGGACGGGCAGCCCCTGGGCCGCGAGCCGGTCGTAGAGGCGGTTCACGGTACGGGCCTGCTGCTCACGCGTCGGGGTGTGAAAGGCCTCGAGGTGCACGTTGATCACGGCGAGGGCCTGCCCGCCGAGGTCGACGACCGCGACCTGGGCGAGCCGATCGAGGTAGAAGGCGTCCCGCACGAACGACCGCGGCGGCCGCGCAAGCACGATCCGCGCGTGCCGTCGGACCGGGAACCGACTGAGGACCGCCTGGCCGGAGACGACGCGACCGAAGTGCACGGCGGGCCGGCCGTAGGGAAAGGGCAAGTAGCGCTCGTCCCAGTTGATGGCCTGCGCCGCCGCGGCGTAGCCGAGCCGTGCGCCGATCGTGTCCAGCTGCTGGACGTAACCGGAGCGGGCGGCCCCGTAGTCGATCTCCTGGAATCCGACGAGGTCCGGGTTGGCCGTCCGGAGCAGGGTAAGGGCCTGCCTCAGGTTGGCGGCGAGGAACGAGTCGGGCCGCACCACCGGCTCGTTGTTGGTCATGCCGGAGAGATACCCGATGTTGTAGGTCGTCACCGTGAGGGTGTCCGGCGCCGTCGTGTCCGGCGCGGCGGCGTACCGCTTCGTCTGGGCGAGGGCGTCTTCGGGCAGGGGGCCCGAGCTGGCCCAGAGAAACAGACCGGCAAGCGTGAGCACCAGCAGGCCGAGCACCGACCCGGCAATCGCAAGGAATCGTTTCATAGAGGCAATGACGTCATGGACGACCGACAGGGCGGCAACGTAGAAAACGACTGCGTCGAGATCCACCGGAGGAGCCTGTGGATCGGGGGGCTTCTCCTGCTCGTGCTGGGCAGCGTCCCGGCACAGGCCCAGCCGACGCGGGCGGCCCTCGAGCCCTTCACCGGACATTGGAAGGGGGCATTCGTGGCCTACACCCCCGCGGGCAGACAGGTCGACTCCCTCACGGCCGAGCATCGCTACCGGTGGGACGGGGACGTGCAGGTGGGCACCCAAATCGACCGCTATCCCGACGGGCGGGTGGTGCGGGCCACGGCCCGGAATTACGTCGAGAACGACACCCTCTACTGCGAGGTTACCCACGCAGACGGGTCGACGACGGTCTACCGGGGGCGGGTGGTCGGCGAGGCGGTCGTGTGGTACCGCCGCACCGAGGCGGGGCTCGTCGAGAGCTTTCGGGAGCGGGTCGTCGAGACGCCGGACGGGACGGAATACCACATCGACGGCTTCGGTGTGTACCCGAACGCCGACGGGTCGGCCAGCTACCTTCACTTCGTCGGGCGGTACCGGGCGGTTCACCAGGATCCTTCGAAGGGCCACGAGTAGTTCTGTGGGAGGGGCAGGACCGACACGCGGACGCGCCGGTTGCGGCGGCGGCCGGCGGCCGTCTCGTTGGAGGCGCGCGGCTGGCTGGCGCCGTAGCCGACGGCGACGAACTGACCGCGATCGAGGGTCGTGAGGGCCAGGAGCCGCCGCAGGACGGTGGTCGCCCGGACGGACGAGAGGGCCCAGTTCGAGGCATAGCGGTCTCGGAGGGAGGGCCCCACCGGCGTGTTGTCGGCGTGGCCCTCCACCCGCACGGTGCGGTCCGGGTAGGTGCTCTGGAGCTGCCGGGCGAGGGCCCGGAGGCGCTCGACCCCAGCGGCGCTGAGGCTGTCCGCGGCGGTGGCAAACAGCGAGTCGGTCGGGAGCACGGCCACCGTTATGCCGCCGCTGCGGAGCAGGCGCACCTCGTAGGTGAGGCGTGCAAGGCGGTCCCGCAGGGTGCGGAGGTCGCGGTAGTACTGGCCGGACGCGAGGTCGTCGCGGAACTGGAGGGAGTCGCGCAGGGTCCGGTTCCGGTCGCGCAGGCGCATGTTCTCGGCGCGAAGCGAGTCGAGCACCGATGCGTCGTCTCCGGTGGGCACCTGGACGGAACTGCACCCGATCAGGGCGAGCGCGAGGACGAGGACCGAAGTGAGGGGACGCATCCGGACGGGAAGACGAGACGGGACGGGAGGAAGGCTAGGGGGCCGGGGCGGCCGTCTCGGCGGAGCGACGCCCCCACCACAGAAGTGCGAGGATGGTGGCAAACCCCACCCCGAATAGGGCGATCACCGAGAGAACGGGCGCATCGGGGCCGGGCAGTTGGAGCGAGCGGCCCGGGCCCATGTAGGGCCAGAGGGCCCGCAGGGCCCCGGCGATGAGGCCGACGAGCGCCGCCATGGTGGCGTCGTGGCGATGCGCCAGCAGCCAGTCGAGTCCCTTCGCGAAGCCCCCGAGGCCCACGGCCGCCCCCGCGACGAACGTGAGGACGTACGGGCCGTCCAGGGCATTCAGGGCCTCGAGCGTAGGGGCGTAGATGCCCAGCACCTCCAGCAGGAAGGCCCCACTGACGCCGGGCAGAATCATGGCGCAGATGGCCACCGACGCAGACACGAACACGCGGAGGAGCCCCGGGTCGCCGACCTCGAGGGCCGGGAGGCCCGTGAGCATGAAGGCGGCCCCCGCACAGGCGACGCCGAGGGCCGCTCGGAGTGCCGTCAGCCGCCGAATCCGGAGGGCGGGAATGAGGAGCGACGCCCCCACGAGGCCGAGGAAGAGGCCCCGCATGTGGGCGGGGTATGTCGCCATGAGGTCCGGAAGGACGAGGGCGCCCACCTTGATCGCACCGAGGATGCCGAAGCCCAGCGGGAGGACGAAGCCCCAGGGCACGGCGGCCCAGTGCCGCCGCACCGCCTCGAGGTCGAGCCGGAGCAGAGCCAGGCCCATCGACACCCCCGTGCTAATGGCCGCGACGAGCCGTTCGTACACCCCTACGATGAGGGCCATCGTGCCGCCGCTCACGCCGGGGATGATGTCGGCCCCCCCCATCAGCAGGCCGTAGAGGGCATTGCGAATGAGAGGAGGAGGGGTCAGGGTCATCGGGAGCGGCTCGGGACGAGAGGCTGGTCGGAGGGGCAGACGGGACGGGCAGTTCGCGGGGACGGGAGGCCGGGCGGCTACGACTGATCCAGGTCCAGGAGCCGGCGCACCCGGTCGTTCTGGTAGAGGTCCGGGTAGGCGCGGCGGAACTCGTCCTTCTTGCTGGGGTCGAGCTCGAAGGCCGTCTTGAGCGAGCGGATGGTCTCGTCCGCTCGGCCGAGGGCCAGCAGGGCCCGGGCCTGCCGGAAGTACGTGCCGGCGTTGTCCGGGGAGAGCTCGAGGGCCTGCCGGTAGGCGTCCAGGGCCTCCTCGGGCTTCTGCTTCTCGAGGAGCGTTTCGGCGTAGCCCACCCAGGCGGACTCGTCCGACTCGTCGAGCTCCACGGCTCGGCGGTAGGCCGACAGGGCCTCGTCGAACCGGCGGGCCCGGTAGGCACAGTTGGCCCGGGCCTTCCAGAACTTCGGGACCTCGGCGTCGAGCTCGAGGGCGTACCGGAAGCACTCCAGGGCCTCGTCGTACTTCGCCTCCGCGTCGTGGCAGCAGCCGAGCCCGTACCAGGCCTCCGGGTAGGTCGACTCCTCGTCGAGGGCCCGCTCGTAGTGTCGGCGGGCCGTGTCGAAGGCGTCCTTCTCCTCGTAGGCGAGCGCGAGATTGTAGTAGGTGGCGGCGTCGGGGCCCTCGAGGTCGAGGACGGCCTCGTAGCTCTCGATGGCGTCGTCGAGGGCGCCCATGTTGGCCTGCGCGTTGCCGCGGTTGTAGTAGGCCGAGGCGAACTCGTCGTCGATGGCGAGGGCCATGTCGTAGCTCGACACCGCGTCCTCGAACCGCTCCATGCGGTTCAGCACGATGCCCCGGTTGTACCAGGCGTCCCGCGAGTAGGGGGCGACGTCGATGTGCCGGTCGTAGGCCTCTACGCTCTCGGCGTTGCGGCCGAGCCGGTCGTAGCAGTAGCCGAGCTCGTACCAGACCTCCGGGTGCTCCGGGTCGGCCTCGGCACAGGCCTCGAAGGCCTCGACGGCCGCCTCGAGCCGGTCGGCCCGCTCCAGCGTCACGCCCCGATTGAAGAGCGCCTCGCTCTGGAGCGGATTGATCGAGAGGGCCTGCTCGTAGGCCTCCAGCGCCTCTTCGGTCCGGCCGAGGCTGTCGAGCGTGACCCCCTTGTTGATGAGCGTCTCGGCGTCGACAGGGTTGAGCTCCAGGGCCTTGTTGTAGGCTTCGAGGGCGTCCTGGGGCCGGCCGAGGTTGCTGAGCAGGATGCCTCGCCGCATCCACCCGTCCGACTGGTAGGGGTGTCGCTCCAGAAGGTCGTCGATGACCGCCAGGGCCTTCTCCGGGCGGCCCTCCTCAAAGTAGAAGGAGGCGATGTCCTCGAGGTCGCCGGAGTCGACAATCGAGGCGGGGTCCTCCTCGTAGGCGGCCACGAGCTCCCTGAGCTCTCCCTCTCGGGGCGAGTCCTCGAAGTCGTCGAAGCCGAAGTCGAAGCTACTCATGTTCGCGGCGAAACGTAATTCACGAGAGCATGGAGGCAGCGGAGCGACGAAGAAGAAGCAGAACCCGAAATCTTCGTGCAGTGCAACGCGAAGATACTTGCAACAGTGGGGCCTGGATTGGAGGTTTCGTCTTTGCGACACCCCTATCCGTTCCTGGACCGCCGGTCGTGCCGGGCCCTGCCATGCTCCTCCTCACGTTCGAAGGCATCGACGGAAGCGGGAAGAGCACGCAGGCCCGTCTCCTGGACGAACGGCTTCGGGCCGCCGGGCACGAGACCCTCCTGGTGCGGGAGCCGGGCGGGACGGACTTCTCCGAACGGGTCCGGTCTCTTCTTCTCGACCCGTCCCTAAACGTACGGCCGTTCGCAGAGTTGCTTCTGTTTTCGGCGGCCCGCGCCCAACTGACGGACGAGCGCATCCGGCCGGCGCTCGAGGCCGGCCGCATCGTCATCTGCGACCGCTTCTACGACTCCACGACGGCGTACCAGGGGGCCGGCCGGGGCGTCGCCGAGCCGGACTGGCTGCAGTCGTTCCACCGCCGTGTGACCGGCGACCTGACGCCCGACCGCACCTACCTCGTGGAGGTCGATCTCGATACGGCGCGGCGCCGGCGCGACCCCGACGCGGACGACCGGATGGAGGCGGCCGGCCCGGCCTTCTACGAGCGCGTGACGGAGGCCTACGCCGCGCTGGCCGAGGCCCACCCCGAGCGCATCGCGCGGCTCGACGGGCGCCGCCCCATCGAGGCCCTGCAGGCGACTGTGTGGGAGGACGTCCGGACGCTGCTGGACGCCGGGGGGCGTGCAGGGTAGCACCGGCGTTGGCCGCCCGCTTGCCTGGACTCCCACCAAGGGGGCCGGCCTCCCACCGAGGGGATGCCTCGCCCCCCGGTCCGCGACCCCCTTCGGAACGAATGGGAGGGGGGGCGGGGGCGGTTCACCGCGTCACGACCCCGCTCTTCCCGTCGGGGCCGTCCCTCGAGCACGCCCTCTGCGACGGAACCGCCATTTCCGGCACTGGTTCATCGGATCAGCAGCGGCGTGCCGAAACCTTCCCCAGCAGGGGCGGCCGCCCCCGACCTCGCGCCCGTGATTCCCATCCCGTCCTCCGCCCGCATGTCGACGCTGCCCCAACAGAAGATCGACGAAGTGCGCTCAATCTTTCAGGCGTTCCTGAAGAAGCGCAACAAGCGCCAGACGCCGGAGCGCTTCGCGGTCCTGGAGGAGATCTACCAGACCGACGACCACGTGGACGCCGACGAGCTCTACGTGCGTCTCAAGCAGGACGGCACGCGCGTGAGCCGAGCGACCGTCTACAACACGCTGGAGCTGCTCCTCGAATGCGACCTCGTCGTGCGCCACCAGTTTGGAAAAAACCAGGCCAAGTACGAGCGGGCCTACAGCTACTGGCAGCACGACCACCTCATCTGCATGGACTGCAACGAGCT
>JBDGQP010000059.1:0-26361 GCA_042218975.1 Salinibacter sp. | reverse complement strand
TCTTGTAGTCGTCGACCTTGTCGACCTGCCCGAGGCGCGTGCCGGAGCTGATGATCTGGCCGATCTCGGCGTTGAGCGCCGTAAGCTGGCCCCCGATGGGCGCCTTCACGGTCAGGTTCTCCAGCGACTCGCGGAGCACGTCGTAGTTGCGCTGTAGGCGCCTTTCGGTTCGCTCCATGTTGGCGAGGCGCGACTGCTGGGCGAGCGAGTCCTGCACGTAGGCCGAGCGGGTGAGCCGCAGGCGGCGACGCTGGTACGCCAGCTCATCTTTGGTGGAGAGGTACGCCTCCTTCGAGATCAAATCCTGCTTCCAGAGGCGCTGCTCGCGCTGGTGCTGGCGCTTCAGCTGTTTGATCTGGTACTCCAGATTGGCCACCTGCTGCCGAAGGTTGAGGGACTGCTGCTGCATCTGCAGCTTCAGTTGCTCCATGCGGCTCTGCTGCTCGGCGATGGAGGCCTCGCTGTTGAGGACCTGCCGGCGCAGGTCGTTGTTGGAGAGGCGGAGGATGGGGTCCCCCTCGTCGACCCGGGCCCCGGCCTCTACGAAGATCTCCTCGATGCGCCCCCCCTCAATCGCCTCCAGGTACACGGTCTGTTCGGGAATCGCATTCCCCGTCACGGCGATAAATTCCTGGAACGGGCCCCGCTCGACGGTCGAGATCGTCAGCTTGCTGCGGTCGACGGAGAGAACCTGCCCGCCGGTGGCCGTGGTCCACACGCCGTAGCCGAGGCCAATCGCCGCGAGCAGGGCCGCCGCCGCGGCCGCGACGCGCTTCGGGGTGACCCACGGCGTCTCAATCGTGCGGTCCACGCCCTCGCCGGTCCCGCTCGCCGGGCCGTCGTCGCCCCCGGACGCCCTCGCCGAAAACAGGGGCGAGCCGCCCTCGGACGGACTGCCGTCGCCGGAGGCGCCGCCTGCAGAGGTTTGGGAGGACTGGTCCTGGCTCATAACTTGCACCCCTACGAAGAGAGATCGCGTGGAGGCCCTGCTCGGGATGAGCGCAGGGCGCAATGGGCGTTCCACGGCCCTCAACCGGTCTTCTGCGCCGGCAGGGCCCAGCCCGTCCCACCCAGCGTGTGCGGTTTCGCACACTGCGCCGTGCGCTTCCGCGCAATCCATCGTCTGTTCGCCTTCTCTTGCCCGCCATGCCTGCTCCCCCCGACGCCGCCCCCGCCGCCGACGGCCGCGTCCTCGTGGTGGACGACAAGCGGGACGTGCTGACCGCCCTCCGCCTCCTCCTGAAGGAGTACGTGGACGTGGTCCACACCGCCACCGACCCCTCGTCCATCCCCACTCTCCTGCGCGAACACGAGTACGACGCCATCCTGCTGGACATGAACTTCCGGCAGGACGCCTCCAGCGGGCGGGAGGGCTTCGAGTGGCTGGACAAGATTCAGGACCTCGACCCCGAGGCGGTGGTGCTCATGATCACGGCCTACGGCGACGTCGAGAAGGCCGTCCGGGCCATGAAAGAGGGGGCGTCCGACTTTATCGTCAAGCCCTGGGACGACGCCGACTTGGTGGCCAGCGTGCAGGCGGCCATTAAGCTGCGCCGCACCCGCGCCGCCGCCGAGGCCGACGCCCCGGACGCGCCCTCGTCCCCCGCCCCCTCGGACGAGACGCCCGGCTTCGAGGGCATCCTCGGCGAGAGCGAGGGGATGCGGTCGGTCTTCACCCTCATCGAGAAGGTGGCCGGCACCGACGCCAACGTGCTCGTCCTCGGTGAGAACGGCACCGGGAAGGAGCTCGTGGCCCGGGCCGTGCACCGCCGGTCGGCCCGGAGCGACGGCCCGTTCGTGACCGCCGACCTCGGGGCCCTGAGCCCGTCGCTCTTCGAGAGCGAGCTCTTCGGCCACGTGGAGGGGGCCTTCACCGGGGCCGAGGCCGACCGCGCCGGGCGCTTCGAGGCGGCCGACGGGGGCACCCTCTTCCTCGACGAGATCGGCAACGTGCCCCAGGAGCTGCAGAAAAAGCTCCTCACGGTGCTGCAGCGCCGGGAGGTGACCCGCGTGGGCGACGTGGAGGCGCGCCCCGTCGACATCCGCCTGGTCTGCGCCACGAATCAGCCGCTCTACGACCAGATGGACGAGGGCACCTTCCGCCAGGACCTGCTCTTCCGCATCAACACGGTCGAGATCGAGCTGCCGCCCCTGCGCGACCGCGGCGACGACGTGCTGCTCCTCGCCCGGCGCTTCCTCGACGAGTACGCGACGAAGTACGACGCCGCCGTGGAGGGATTCACCGAGGAGGCCCGGGCCGCCCTGCGGGACTACCACTGGCCCGGCAACGTCCGCGAGTTGAAGCACACGGTCGAGCGGGCCGTCATCCTCAGCGAGGCCGACCGCATCGGGCCCGACGACCTCCGGTTCTCGGCGCCGTCGCCGGAGGCCTCGTCCGACGACGCCCGCCTCGAGACCCTCGATCTCGACCAGCTCGAGCAGGCGGCCGTCCGGCAGGCCCTCAGCAAGCACGGCGGCAACGTGAGCGAGGCCGCCCGCGAGCTCGGCATCTCCCGCCGCGCCCTGTACCGTCGGATTGAGAAATACGGACTTTGAGAATGGGGGAAAGGAAGAGTGGGAGAAGGAGAGAGCAAACGGGTGAAGAGCACCACTCAACCGATACGATAGACCACCGGAGACATGGCTATTGAGCGTGTTGAGGATCTCGACGTATACCAGAGTGCCTTCAAGGCGGCGATGGATCTCTTCGGGCGGTCGAAGAAGTGGCCGAAGGTGGAGAAGTACGCCCTCACAGATCAAATTAGGCGATCGTCTCGGGCGGTTTGTGCGAATCTTTCGGAAGCGTGGCGCAAACGGCGATACCCGAAGCACTTTGTCAGCAAGTTGTCCGACGCGGATGCCGAAGCCGCCGAGACCAGAACGTGGCTCCGATTCGCTCGCTCCTGCGAATATCTCGACGGGGATGCCTTTGAGAAGTTGGATGAACAGTACGATCACATCTGCGGTGGTCTTGTCCGCACGATGAGCAATCCAGAGAAGTGGTGCGGCCCCTCTTCCTCCACTCAGGACCCCCCTACTCCATACGACGCAGGATAACCCCCTTTTCTCACCCTCCCCCATTCCCCCTCTCGCCCGCTCCCAAACGGCATGCACAAACGCTTCCGCGTACAGGTGGGCCTGCGCGTGGCCCTGATCGTCGGGCTCGCCGGGGGCGCGGCATACCTCGCCGTAGGCCCAGGCCTGTACCTGCCGGCCCTCCTGGCCGGGGGGCTGGCCGTCGGGGCGGCCGTGGGCCTCGTGCGCTACGTCGAGAAGATCACGCGCGACCTCACCCGCTTCCTCGAGTCGGTGCGCTACGCCGACTTCACGCGGCGCTTCGTCGACGACGACCGCGGCCCCCTCTTCGACGACCTGAAGGACGCGTTCGAGGAGGTCACCTCGGAGTTTCGGCGCCTGCGGGCCGAGAAGGAGCGGCAGGTCCGCTACCTGGAGCAGGTGGTGCAGCACCTCGGCGTGGCCCTCATCACGTTCCGCGAGGACGGGGCGGTGCAGCTCATGAACACGGCCGCGCGCCGCCTCCTCCGCACCGGGCCGATCCGGCAGGTCGAGGCCCTCGAGCGGGTGCACCCGGACCTCGCTGCCGCCCTCCGCTCTCTCGACTCCGGGGAGCAGACCATGGTGCGGGTCGAGGAGGCGGACCGGACGCTGCAGCTGGCCGTCCGCGTGCGCCGGTTCCAACTGCAGGGGGAGCCCCACGCCCTCGCCTCCATCCAGGACCTGCGCAACGAACTGGAGGAAAAAGAAATGGAGGCGTGGCAGCAGCTGACGAGCGTCCTCACCCACGAGATCATGAACTCGGTCGCGCCCATCTCGTCGCTGGCCTCCACGGCCCACCGCCGCCTGCAGGCCACTACCGACGGCACGCCGGTCCCCGCCGAGGCGGCCGTCGACGTGCGGGAGGCCGTCGACACGATCGAACGCCGCAGCGAGCGCCTCATGAACTTCGTCGACGCCTACCGCAGCTTCAGCGACCTCCCGTCCCCCGAGTTCGAGGTGCTCGAGGTGCAGGCCCTCTTCGACGACGTGCGGCGGCTCCTCCGGGGACAGATCGAGGAGCAGGCCCTCACGGTCGACGTGACGGTCGACCCGCCGGACCTGACGCTGACCGCCGACCCGGACCTGCTCGACCAGGTACTCGTGAACCTGGCGCTCAACGCGGTCCAGGCCGTCGAGGACCAGGACGGCGGCCACATCACGCTCCGGGCGTCCGTCGACCGGCGGAGCCGGCCCGTCCTCCGGGTCGAGGACGACGGCCCGGGCATTCCCCCGGACGTGCAGGAGAAGATCTTCGTCCCCTTCTTCACGACGAAGGACGAGGGCTCCGGGATCGGCCTCAGCCTCGCGCGACAGATCATGCGCCTCCACGGCGGCACCATCTCGGTGCGATCCTCGCCCGGGGAGGGGACAGTGTTCGCCCTACGGTTCTGAGCCTCCGTCCTCCTCCGGTCGCACGGTCTCGTCCATCGGGCGCCCCATCTTTTTGTAGAGTCGGCGCCGAGCCTGCCGGTCCGCCTCCAGCACCTTTCGGGCGGCCCGCGCCACCGGCACGGCGACGTCGCGCGGGACGACGATGACCCCGTCCCCGTCCGCCACCACCACGTCGCCGGGCTCGACGAGCACGCCCCCCACCTCGACCGGCTCCATCATCGACTCGAACTCGTTGCGGCCCGGCCGGATGCCGCGCCCCCGCTGCAGGGGATCGTAGTAGAGCGGGATGTCCTGCTTGATGATCTCGTCGGTGTCGCGGACGCTCCCGGTCGTGACGAGGCCGCTCATCCCCGCATTCACCCAGGCGAGGGCGTTGTAGGACCCGATCGAGCCGGTGTCCCCGTCGCCGCTCGCGTCGATGACCACGGCGGTGCCCGCTTCGATGTGCTGGACGAAGGGCTCCGGGGAGATTTCGCTGTACCACTGGCCGGCCCACGCCTGAAAGTCCTCGTAGGACATCGAGTCGGGCGCCGGTCGGTTGGTGGGTACGTAGCGGGCCGTGACGGCGATCCCCACGAACTGGTGGCCGAACGTCTCGACGTCGCGCCAGAGGGGGCGGATCCGCGGATCCATGAGGCCCACGTCGCGGCGGCCCACCACGTCCATGCCGTCGCTCACGTCGGCCACGCGGAGGCCCTCGTAGAGCGCGAGCAGCGAGTCGTCGCTTACAGCGACGCTTGGGTCGGCCGGCTGGGCCGTCGCGGCCCCGGCCGAGAGAAGAAGGGCGAGGAGGCACACGAAGGACGTCGGGGCTCGGTCCGGCATGGGGGGCAGGGGGATCACGAACGGGGAGGTGTCGCCCCGTAAGACTAACGATCGGCCCCTGAGATGTCCAGGCGTTCCCGTCCCGTCGCCGACGTAGTCACCGGGCCGCGACGCGGGCCTCGTTCGCGGCGGCCTCCGGGCGCACGAGCGCAACGACCTCCTCGAGGTCCAGGGCCAGGACCACTTCTTCGCCGTCCCGCTCGTACCGGTACAGCGGGCTCCGTTCCTGCTGGGTCTCCCGGTACCGCTGGAGGTCCGCCATCATCTGATCGGCGACGGCCACGGGGACGTCGTCGAGCCGACGCTCGTGACGGGCACTTTCGGCCGCCTGGTGGTCCCGAGACGGGGGGGCGAACGTGATGCGAATCGTCGTGCGGTTGCGGTCCGGCATGGGAAGGTGCGCTCCGCGATGGAGAGCCTGAAGAGAAAAGTGGACAGTTACAGCCTACGACGCCGGGCCCTCGGGGACAATATGAACGACTACGTATTTTTCCGCGCAAACTGTCCCCCGCGGCCGACGGACGGGCCCGCACGTCTGCCCTCTTCAGCCACAAATTCTGTGCCACCCCGCTACTTCTGCACGACCCAGACCCGGTCGATGTGGCCGTCGGTGACCCGATACAGGACGGCCTGCGAGAGGGGCCGCTCGCGGGTCGGCAGGCCCCGCAGGACCTCGTGGGCCACGACCGTGCTGCCAATCGCCGTGTGGTGGCGGAACTGGGCGTGCAGGGCCGGGGGCGCGGTCTCCAGGCGGTACTGGGCCGCCAGCGTGTCGCGGCCCGCCGTCCGGAGCGTGTTCGGGTGATCGTAGACGCGCACGTCCTCGGCGAAGACGTCGAGGAAGGCCTCGGCGTCGTGCATGCTGAACGCGTTGCGGCCCTGCAGGACCACCTCCTCGGGCGTGCGGGGGACCAGCGAATCCGGGGCGAAGACGCGCCCCCGCTTCACGACCCGATGGATCGACCGGGTGTGGGTCACGTCCGTCAGCGGGTTGTCGTTGAGGACGAGGAGGTCCGCCTGCATGCCGGCCTCGAGCTGGCCCAGGTCGTCGCGGCCCATGAGCCGGGCGCCGCCCGCGGTGGCCGTCGCCAGCACCTCGCGGGGCGTGAGGCCGGCGTCGCGCATCCGCTCGAGCTCGCGGAAGAGGGCGGGGCCGTGGGGCGTGCCGATGTTGCCGGCGTCGGTCCCCGCCGCGATCGGGACGCCAGCCGCGTGCAGGCGCTCCAGGTTGTTCAGGGCCGTGGTGTCCGGCGACACGGAGGGCGCCTGCGCGATCTGCCGGCGGATGCCCCGCGGAACCAGCGAGTCGGGCAGCACCCGCAGGTCCGTGAGCGAGCCGAGTACCTCCTTTTGCCCGATCCGGTGCTCCGCCAGGGTGAGGTCGAGTTGCTGGACGAACGTCTGGTTGTAGCGCTGTCGCACCATGAGCGTCGGGATGTAAAGCACATCGTTCTTCCGCAGCAGCCGCACGAAGGCGTCGTCCACGGGCTTGTTGAACACGCTGTGGACCAGAATGTCGGCCCCGGCCTCGACGGCGGTGCGGGCCGTCTCGAGCTCGGTGGCGTGGACGGCCACCCGCGTGTCGGCGGCGTGCGCCTCGTCGACGACCGCCTCCACGACGGGCCGGTAGTCGGCGGGCGTGCGGTCGCCGCCCACGATGTACCAGATCTTGACGAGGTCGACCCCCGCCTCGATCTGCTCCCGCACCTCCGCCCGGGCGGCCTCGGGCGTCGTGATCTGCAGGATGGGCGGGTCCCCCTCGTCGAGCCGCGGCCGCTCGACGCTGGAGATGAGGGGCCCGGCCGTGACCACAGTGGGGGCCATCGCCGTGGTGTCGGCCCGGGCCCGCACGTCGAGGTTCCACATCGGCCCGCCGACGTCGACCACGCTGGTGACCCCGCTGCGCAGATAGCGGCGGAACGTGTCCGGCAGGCGCGCCTTGATGCGCCGCAGCTCCTCGGCGTAGGGACGCGCCGCGCGCAGGTCGATGACGTCGGGCCGCGTGTAGAGGCCGCCGCTCTGAAAGAAGTGGACGTGCCCGTCGATGAGGCCCGGCATCACGTACCGGCCCGATAGGTCGTGGACCGTCGCGCCCGGGGGCACCTCGACCTCGTCGCTAGGCCCGACGGCCGCGATGCGGTCGCCCTCGATCACGACGGTCGCGTCCTCGATGACGGTCGCGTCGACGGGGTTGAGGGCGGTCGCCCCCACGAGGGCCGTCGGCTGGGCCACGGCGGATCCTGCGAGCAGGACGAGTAGGCAGCAGGCGGTCAAGGAGCGACGGATCATCGACATGGGGGTGGGCCGGTCGGTCTCGGGGGCCAGCGAGTGAGATGCTCGTCTGTCGGTTGCCCGAAACGTACCGGTCGTCCGCCATGATGTCCACGCCCCAAGAGACTGGTATGTTGATATTCCCTCGCAAGAGGGGCACCTTCCCGGACCAGTCGGGAACGATCCGAGGATGCTCGGACGGGAGCGACGCAGTCTGTGACCGACCGAAACATCAAAACAGTCTCCAAGACGAATCACGCCCCATGAGCCGCGCAGCGCCAGCTCCACCAAGACAGGGAGGTGATCCGAAGGATAGGCCCCGCCCCACTTCTCGTTGAGGTGTCCGTGCCGGCGAACCTCGATCCCCTCGCTCACCAGCACGTAGTCGATTCGGTGCCCGGGAATGACCGCCGGCTGGAACCGATTGAACGTCGACACTGGGCCGTGATGGGGTTGGGCGGCCACCTTCTTTGCGTCGCGCAGCGGTTGGTCGGGCGCGTCGGGCCCCTCTCGCGTCAGTCGACGAAAAATAGACATGAGATAATCGTCTCCACGTGCGTGATGTGTCAGCGCGGTCGACCACATCCAGCCGGGTCTCCTCTTTCCGCGGTCCTGTCCAGCGCAGAGGGAGCCGACGTCCAAGTCTGGAGGACGACAGGCCGAAGGGCCGCCAGCACGAGGGAGAGGAGCGACCGCAGCGGCGGCGGGCCGGACGGAGCGGAAACCGCTCATGGAAGTTGGAGGACGTGAAGACCAGGGACGCCCGCTGGAATTCGTTGATCTCGGGTCGAGTTTCGTCCCGGCGGGAGGTTCCTCGTTCCGGGACGGCGGTCGGCCGACCACGTCGCGGCCGCCGAACCGCGGCGGCGAAGGATGGTTGGATGTGCGCGCTCCCCGCCCTGATCGTCGGCTCCCCGCGTCCGTCCATGCCTGCCCCTTCCGCCTCCGTCACGTCCCTCCGCTCGGCCGAGCGAACGCCCCTGCTCTTCACGACGAACATGGGACTGGAGGACGTCGTCGTCGACGAGTACCGCGAGCGGGCCGCGGCGAGCGGGCTCTCCGTGCCCGAGGCCGACGATGCCCCCTTCGACCTGCAGAGCTACGCGCGGGCAGAAGTGGCGGCGGCTCCGGCGCGGGCTCTGTCCCTCGCCCGACGCATGAAGTCGGTGCACCACGTCCTGGCACCGCTCTACACGTTCACGCTGCCGGACGACGCGGAGGCGGCCCTTCGCACGATCCGGACGACCATTGAGGCGCTCGACGTCGGCCCGATGGAGGCGGCCGGGGCCTTTCGCGTCACCA
Source organism: Salinibacter sp. (assembly GCA_042218975.1). GTDB lineage: Bacteria > Bacteroidota > Rhodothermia > Rhodothermales > Salinibacteraceae > Salinibacter. The sequence continues at coordinate 17,514 of JBDGQP010000059.1, read as the reverse complement.
CCGTGCGGCAGGGGGAGCACGACTTCACCAGCATCGACGTGCAGCGGGAGGCCGGGGCCGGCCTGGAGGCCCACTACGGGACGGCCGTCGACCTGGAGGACTACGACGTGGAGGTGCGGGTCGACGTGCACGAAGACCGGTGCCTCGTGAGCGTCCAGCACACCCGCGAGGCCCTGAGCCGCCGCCAGACCCGCCTCTTCCAGCCCCGGGCCGCCCTCAAGCCCAACGTCGCCTACGCCCTGCTACGGCTCGCCCACCTCGACGCCCCCGGCGTGGTCCTCGACCCCTTCTGCGGCTCCGGCACCATCCTCTGGGAGGCGGGCGCCCTCTGGCCCGAGGCCCGGCTCCTCGGCAACGACTGGAACGAAGAGACGCTCGCCGGGGCCCGCGAGAACGCCGAGGCGCAGGACATGACCGGCCGCGTCACCTTCTTCGAGGCCGACGTGTGGACCCTGGCGGAGACGATGGGCGCCCGCCGCGCCGACCTGATTGTGACCAACCCGCCGTTCGGGGTGCGCCTCGCGAGCAGCATGGATTTCCGGCCCTTCTACCGCCGCGTCCTCGGGCAGGTCGCCGAGGTGCTCGCCCCCGGCGGCCGCGTCGTGATGCTCGTCCTTCGCCAGGGCCCCTTCAACGAGGCCCTCCGCGAGACCGACGCCTTCGACGTGCGCCACGTGCGGGTGATCGAGATCGGCGGCCTTTATCCGCGCGTCTTCGTACTGGGACATCCGTAGCCCCCCGACGTAGAAATGCCGGACCCGGTCGGGGCCGGCTCCGGCGTGTGCCGCCTCGAAGAAGAAGTTTCGTAGGGGGACGCCCCCGACCACGCCGTGATGGACGCCGCCGGACAACGCCCTCGCCGAAAGCCTAGTTCATGCAGACGGCGCAGCGGCGTGTCTGTGGTCCGCTGTCGGTCATGACCGTCACGCAGGCACTGGCATACCGTACGTCTACGTCCATCTCTCGCGAGGCACCGGCCGCGCGGGAGCGGAGAGACTCAGTCGCCTCGTCCTCCATCTGTCCGTTCTGAGCGGCCATGCGGGCGTCGAAGTCCGGCGCGCCGACGTCGGCCCGCACGGTCCGGTCCGACCAGCGCATCCTTCGTGTGCTGGGGACGGGGTCGGACCGAAAAGGCCCCGTTTCGGTGAGGGCCGCGGCCACGGCGAGCGTGAGGTTCCACCCGAGAGCGAGAATGGTCGCGACCAGAACGGCAGGGGACATGGCGGGGTGCGAGGACCTTGGAGGCAGACTGGGGATCGACTGTTCACTTCATGTGAGCCTCAAAGGACGTGCCGGGTTTGCCAGATTGGGTCGCTCCCCCCGAACCGCCGCTGTGCCCCCGGCCATCCGGCCCCAACGTTTCATTTTTTCCGCCCCTCTCGAAAGGATCACGGCTCGTTGGGGCCTCGCTTCGGAGGAGGGCCCTGGGTCCCTCGCCCGTAGGTGGGGCCTCGCTGGCACCCCCCTCGCGTTCAGACCTCGCAGTTCTGGCTGGAGCGCGGGCCCACGACCATCGACTACGAGGGGGACGTGGTGACCCCGTGCGGCGTCACCGTGTCCGGCCACTGCGTCGGCGAACGGGGTGCCGATCGGCCGCCGAAGGCGTACCGGTCGTCGGCGCCGCCTCCGATTGGAGGCGCCCCTCCCTCTTTCCGCGGCCGCCTCCCAGCCCGTTCCGATCGGTCCGGAACGCCCCGGAACCACGTTCGTGGAGGGGGCTGATGTCCGTCGATACGACCTCCATCCACAGTCCGTGTTTCCGCGATGTCCCAACACGTCACCGACCCCGATAGCTGGATTGCCGACCACCTCGCCGAGCCTCAGCGGAAGTTCGCTCGGTTTGCGGAGCGAGTCTACGAGGGCGATGCCCTCTCCCGGAAGACGAAAGAACTGATCGCCGTGGCCGCCTCGACGGTGGCCCGCTGCCCCCACTGCACCGACGGCCACCTCGACGGGGCCCGCGAGGCCGGCGCGTCCGACGACGAGATCGCCGAGGCCCTCGCCGTGGCGTGGGGGCAGGGCGGCGGCACCCAGGTCTTCTGGATGAAGGAGGACTTCGCGGACCTGCTGGGCGCGGACTGGCGCGCCGAGTTTCTCCCGGAGGCCGACCGGGCGTTCTGGGACTTCAAGTCGTCGGTCTTCGAGGGCGGGACGCTGCCCCGGGACACAAAGGAGCTTATCGCCGTGGCCACGAGCACGATGCTCCGGTGTCGGCACTGCACACGCTCCCACATCGAGGCGGCCCTGGAGCACGGCGCGACGAAGGCCGGCGTGGCCGAGGCCCTCGGCGTCGCCTGGGTGATCGGGAGCGGGACGCAGGTGGTCTGGCACGAGGACGGCTTCAACGAGCACTTCCACCCCGACGGCGCCGCGTAGGGCCTTCCCCGGTGGCGCCGCTCCCGGGCGGCCGCGGCGTCGCGCTCCCCGATCGTTCGGTCGATCCGTTCCTCCCCGGAAGGGAACGCCCGCCCGCCCCGGTCATTCGCAGTGCCCGCATCGTTCCGTGCCGAACGGACGCCCGCTTCCCCCACACCAATTCCTCCGCCTCTATGGACGACCTCGAAATGGACGAGCCGAGTCCCGAGTTCATGGCCGCGACCTACGTGGCCCAGATCGCCCCCCTCCTCTTCGACGTGGCCGACCAGGCCCAGGAGATCGGCGACGAGCCTCAGCACGTAGCCGTGGCCGCGGAAACCGTGGAGGCCCACCTCAAGCGGCAAAACTTCGACGTCGAGCGGTCTGTCGCCACCGTACAGAAGGTCGAGGATGGCATCGAGATCGAGTACGAGGGCCGGACCGTCACCCTCACGTTCGACGACTAACACGAACTCCGCCTGCACTCGGTCTCCCGAGTGCACGCTCCGTTCGGGTGTGAAAGTCTGGAAGTGTGGATGTGTGGACGTATTTCGCCTCCATGCCTCCACACTTTCACACGTCCAAACCCACCAGAGGCCGAAGGCCAACCGACACGACGATCCGCTCGCGACCGAGATCATCGAGGACGCGCCGTTCTACCGGGCGGAGGCCTACCATCAGAAGCACAAGCTGCGTCGCCACCCGGCCCTGCTGAAGGCGGTTCAGGCCCGGTACCCGGACGAGGCGGCCTTCACCGACGCCCCCGCCGCCGCGACTGACCGGCGGCCCCGCGGCGGGACCGAGTGAGGGAGCCGGGGGCGTGCCGCCGGCGCGACCGTTCAGTTTTCGTGAAGCGAAGCGCTCCCGTCGCCCGACGGGAGAATCTTCCGCCGCGGGGCCGCGGTTCGACCGGGCGAACCCCGCACGAACGCTCGTCGTCTTCCCTCACCAGCCCGGCCGTGTGCCGTCCCCGCATGTCTCCCGCCACCCGCACGATGCACGCGAAGAAGCACGTTGCCCTCGTCGCCCACGACAACAAGAAGCCGGACCTCCTGGAGTGGGCCGAGTACAACAGCGAGCGGCTCACCGAGCACGAGCTCTACGCCACCGGCACCACGGGCCGTCTTCTCGAGGAGCGGCTCGGGTTCTCGGTGAACCGGCTCCAGAGCGGGCCGCTCGGGGGCGACCAGCAGCTCGGCGCCCGCATCGCCGAGGGCACCATCGACGCGCTCATCTTCTTCTGGGACCCGCTGGAGCCGATGCCCCACGACCCGGACGTGAAGGCCCTGCTCCGCATCGCGGCCGTGTGGAACGTCCCGATCGCCTGCACGCGGGCCACAGCCGACTTTCTCTTCTCCTCGCCCCTCATGCAGGACACCTACGAGCGGCCCGTCGAGGACCTGAGCGACTATCAAGACCGGGAAGTGGCCCCGATCGCCGCGTCGGACGAATAGCGTCGGCGCGGCCCCTCCGGGAGTGCGCGCCGCCCCAGCTCGGGGCTAGCCCTCCGTCGTCTCCACCGTGCCGATGGTGAAGCCCTGGATCTCGCTGGCGCGGAAGCGGAAGACCGACCCGCCGAGGTGAATGGCCTCGGCGCCCGTCATGACCTCCTGGACGGACACGTGGACGTAGGTGCCGGACCCGTCGTTGCCCACGGCGTCCATCATGGCGGCGATGAGGTCGCCCATCGCGTCGATCGCCCCGTTCTCGGAGCCGGCCTGCTCGCGGGCCCTCTCGACCATGCGGGTCGTATCGGCCTCGAAGGTGCCCCGGCCCACGATGTGGCCGGTCACCATGTTGCCGCTCACGACGAGCGTGACGGGACAGGCCGCCTCGTCGGTAACATTGGCCTGCTTGCTCAGTGCTTCGATGCCTGGATCACTCATTGGAAATCGTTCTCGTTGGTGCGAGCGTCTGCGCGCCCCTGGCCGAGACGATCTTCGGCCGAAGGGAATAGGTCGCCCAACCTACGCCGAACGCGGGAGGACGACAACCCCGCTCGTGTAAATGCCCGACGAACGGCGGCCCGGAGCGCGCCGGGCCGCCGTCCACCCGGTCACCGGCGCACGGCGAGGGCACGTCCGGGGGGCTGCGTCAGTAGCTGCCGGACGGCCTTCCCGGGCAGCCCCGCCTCGCGGAGCGCGGGCACCAGGGTCGTGAGGAGGGGCGTGTAGGGCGCCACCGACCCGCCGCCGGGCGCGCCCACGCTGTACCACCCGTTGTCCTGCGAGAGCAGAAGCCGGTCGAAGATGGGACGTGCACGGGCGAGCCGCTCAGGCACGGCGAAGTGCAGCGAGGCCCGTGGTCAGAAGCGTTCTGCGGTCCACGGTCGGCCGGTCACTGCGGGGGAGGAGGGACCTCTCTTGCCGGAGGGACGGGGCGACGCTCCGTTCGCTACGCTTCCTGCGGATACTGGACGCCCCACTCCGCCCGAAGGGCATCGGCGGTCTGGAGGAGGGCGCGGCTCTCGTCGAGCGGCATGACCGGACTCTCGGTCTGCCCCTCGCGCAGGCAGCGCTGGACGTGGGCCACCTCAAACTGGTAGCCGTTCCCCTCGAACGGCCGGGCGAACGTCTCCGTGGAGCCGTCCGCGCGGGTGAGGGTGAACGGCGCCCCCTTCCACCAGGCGCGCCGCCCCTCCAGCCGCCCGTCCGGCCCCGCCACCGCGCAGGTGCGACCCACGTCGGCGCGGACGGACGCCTGCCACGTGGCCTGCAGCCCGTCGTCGTAGTCGAAGACGACGGCACACTGCTCGTCGACGCCCGTCGGGCCGAGCACCGCCGTGGAGGTCACGGCGTCCGGCGGGCCGAACAGGTCGAAGGCAAGCGCCATGGGGTACACGCCGAGGTCGAGCAGGGCCCCGCCGCCGAGCGCCGGGTCGAAAAGCCGGTGGTCCGGGTCGAAGGCCTGCGTGAGCCCGATGTCGGCCCGGAACTGCTGGACGTCGCCGAGCGCCCGCTCCTCCTGCACAAGGCGGCGCACGTCGGCCATCACCGGCAGGAAGCGGGTCCACATCGCCTCCATCAGGAACTGATCCGCGGCCCGTGCGGTGGCGATCAGATCGTCGGCCTCGCTCGCGTTGAGGGCGAGGGGCTTCTCACAGAGGACGGCGCGGCCAGCCTCCAGCGCGAGGGCGGCGTGCTCGGCGTGACCGGTGTGGGGCGTGGCCACGTGCACCGCGTCGACGGCGTCGTCCGCCACCAGCGCCTCGTAGGAGGCGTGGCGCCGGGGCACGTCGAACGAGTCGCCGAAGGCGTCGGCCCGGTCCGGCGACCGGGAGCCCACGGCGGCCAGCTCGGCGTCGGGAAGAAGCTGCAGGTCGTCGGCGACGAGGTGCGCGATGTTGCCGGTGCCGAGGATGCCCCAGCTGATGGACATGGCGGTCGACGGGGGGGCGTTGGAAGGGAGAAAGGGTGAGGGGCTGCGTCCCCGAAACGAAGAGGGAAGGCGAGGGGGACAACCGGAAACGACGCGTCTTCGGTTCGATCGGGGCGTTCCACCGCGACCCGGCTCGTCCGCGAACGCAGGGCGGGCGTTCTCCCCGACACGATCACGTCGCACAGGTCTTCCCTTCACTGCCGGGACACAGGGGGGCGTCCGATCTCTCTCGCCCATTTGCCCATCCAGGCGGAATACAGGCGATCGCAGGCGACCGAGGCCGGGCCTGTGGTCGGGCCCCGGACGGGGGGGCAATACGGTTGCTACGCCTCTGCGGCCATCGCGTCGTGAAGCTCCGACCGGGTCTGATCGAGCCGCTCCTGCATCGCGTCGCTGAGCACGACCTCGTACGCCTCCGGGGCGGCGTCCAGCGCGTGGAGGCGGTTGGGGAGCTCCGCCAGCCGAGCGTGGGCGTGCTCGCGGAGAGCGTCGGGGGGCCGCGCCGTCCCGGTGTCGGTGCGCTCGCCGTCGGCCATGACGCGCTCCAGCAGCGGGGCCCCGGCGTGGCGGTCCGTGTCCGCCGTCGCGATGACGTCGCGCACGGCAGTTCCGTCCTCGTACTGCCGCGTGACCTGCTTGCGGCCGGGCAGGTTCGACTTCTCGGCCGAGAGCTTCATGCGGGGCCGCCCGGCGTAGCCACAGAGCTTGTAGGCGCCGTCGAGGGCCGGGTGGTCGGCCGAGGTGCCCATCTTCGTCCCCACGCCGAACCCGTCGACGGGGGCCTCCCGGTCGAGGAGGTCGGCGATCTTGTGCTCGTCGAGGCCGCTGCTCACAAAGATTTGGACGTCGGTGAGACCGGCCCCGTCGAGCAGACGCCGGGCCTCCGTGGCCAGCTCGGCCAGATCGCCGGAGTCGAGCCGGATGCCCTGTACCCGGAAGTCCTCGCCCTTCTCCTCCGCGAGGGCGATCACTTTTCGCACCCCAGCCAGGGTGTCGTAGGTGTCGACCAGCAGAATCGTCTCCGGGTACAGCTCAGAAAATTCCCGGAAGGCCTCCATCTCGGTGTCGTGCGCCTCGACGTAGCTGTGGGCCATCGTGCCCGTGATGGGAATGCCGTACGCCTCCCCGGCGGCCACGTTGGAGGTGGCGTCCACGCCGGCCACGTACGCCGCGCGGGCCGCCTTCATCGCCGCGTCGGTGCCGTGCATGCGCCGCATGCCGAAGTCGGCCACCAGCCGCTCGGCCCCGCCCTCGCGGGCGGCCTGCACGACCCGGGCGGCCTTCGACGCAATCGTCGTCTGGAACGTAATCTGGTTCAGCAGAAGCGTTTCGACCAGCTGGGCCTCCCCGATCGGGGCCACCACCTCGACGATCGGCTCGTCGGGAAAGACCGGCGTGCCCTCCGGCACGGCGTACACGTCGCCGGTGAACGTAAAGTCCGAGAGCCAGTCCAGAAACGCGTCCGTGAACTGCTCCTGTCGGCGGAGGTAATCGAGGGCCTCCTCGGAGAAGGACAGTTCTTCGAGGTACCGAAGCGCCTGCTCGAGCCCGCAGGCGAGGAGGTAGTTGCGATCCTGGAGGCGGCGCACGAACAGGTCGAACACCGCCGTCTCGTCCATGCCCTCCCGCCAGTAGGCCTGGAGCATGGTCAGCTGGTAGAGGTCCGTATACAGCGCGGACGTCTCCGGGCGAAAATGGTCGTCGAAGGTCATAGCCGGATGCAGGTTGGCCCAAAGGTCGCCGGTTGTGGGCGCGGTCCCCACGGGCAGCGGCCCCTCTTGCCCACAGCCGTGGACAAGACGAGTCGCCGAGCGCATCGTTCCCCCCTCTCGCTACGGCGTCACACGCACGGAGGCCTCGAGTGCCCGGTCGATGCGGGCCTTCGTCTCGGAGAGGTGTGCCCGAGTCGTGCGGTCGAGGCCGTCCCGATCGAGAGCCTGCCCGATGCGGTCCGACAGCTCCGTCAGCTCGAGGCGCGCCAGGGAACGCACGTCCTCCGGCACGGTCACCTGATCGGCGGCGCTGGGGGTGATGGTGATCCAGCTGGTGGTGTCCAGCAGGAAATCGATGAGCCGGTCGGTGTAGACGCGCTGCAGGTTGCGGCGGAACGAGTTGATGGACAGGGCACGGGGCGGGCGCGTGTCGAGCTCGCTCCAGATGGCATCGGTCAGGCGGGGCATGAGGTCGCCGGGCCCGTACGCTGCGTCGGTCCGGACCTGATTGTCAATCATCCGCTGCAGGCGCGCCGGGTGCAGCAGGTCGTTCAGTAGTCCGGTCTGCACGGTCGATACGTACTCGTGGACCGGGTAGTCGAGTTGGAGCGTCACCGAGATGTCCCAGTACGAGCGGCGGTTCGGGGCCAGCTTGTTGAGGCGCTCGGCCGTGAACGTGAACGCGTCGGGGGCGAACGCCTGCTCGATCAGCATGTCGACCGCCTTCCGCTGTCGCTCGGGGGCGACCGGGCGGAACGGCATGCGGGCGTCCGGGGTGCCCTTGTGGTCCCGGGACACGTACATCCCCCCCACCATCTTCGTGATGGGCTGGAGCGACCGGTACCGCTCGAGGATCAGCGCCGTGGTGGCCTCGCGGAGGCGGTGATAGCGCTCCCCCTCGGCGATGAGCCGCTCGTCGAGCTTCGGCTTGACGGTTTGCACCAGCGCGGCGCGCGACGCCGCGAAGGCGAGCGGGTTGGAGCCGAGCTCCCCCGTATTCGTGAGCGGATCCACGGCGTAGGCCCCGAGCCGGGCGTCCTCGTCGGTCCCGTAGGTGTGCATTGGGTCGCTCGACTGGGCCGCAATCTTGTTGAGGCCGTTCTCCTCGGTGGCGGTCGTGTCGGCGAGGGGGCCGTCCCGCGTCAGCGGCCCCTCCTCCCCCTGCTTGGCGATCGGCATGTACCCGTACTTGATGGCCCATTCGTCGTAGGAACCGACGGTCGGGTTCCAGTAGTGCCCCTGCTCGCTCGCGTCGAGCGCCACGTTGACCGGCGCGTAGTCCATGACCGAGAGGCTGACGCCGTGCTTCCTCGTATAGCTCTCGTCGTGGAGCTTCTCGGTCGGGATGCCCGAGGAGGCCTTGAAGTTGTGCCGCAGGCCGAGCGTATGGCCAACCTCGTGCATGACGAGGTCTTTGATGGCGCCGCCCAGATACTTCTCCGGCATCGGGGCGCCCGGATTGATCCGGCCACGGGCCAGCAGCACCGCGCGCTGGAGCCCGATCTGCCGCGCCCTGCGCCGCTCGGCGAAGCAGGCGCGCCGGGCCAGTCGGGGCGGAAACATCCGGTCCAGGGCCCGCTCGGTGCGTCGGAGCGACCGGTCGAGCCGGGAGCCTCCGGCGTCGGCGCCCGGTGTCAGGTTGCTGTAGGTCTGCTGCCAGCCCCGCACGAACGCCGAGGAGATCAGAATGTCGGCGTTTAGGATTTCCCCGGTTCGCGGATCGGTCTGGGAGGGCCCGATGGCGTACCCCATCCGGTGGGACGCCGTCCACTGCACCGTCGAGTGGCGAATGTCCTCGGCACTCCAGGAGGAGTCGTCCGGCGCGTCCTTCGCCACGACGGCGTTCTTGTAGCCCGCCTTCTCGAACGCCTTGTTCCAGGCCTCGATGCCCGCCTTCACGTGCGGCCGGTACTGGTCGGGCACCGTATGGTCGACGTAGTAGACGATCGGCTCTTCCGGCTCAACGAGCTCGCCCCGCCTGTAGGCGGCCGTGTCGCTGGGGGCCAGCCGCCACCGGTTCACGTAGCGGAGGAAGGGGTCGGCCTGCCGGTCCCGCGAGAAGTCTTTGATGGCGTCGACGAAGTAGCCGACCCGGTCGTCGGCGGCCCGGGCCTGCATCGGGTCCTTCGGCAGCTGAAAAAAGGAGTACCGCACGCCCACCGGCACCGACCGGAAGTCCGGGATGGCCTCCCCCCCGACGATGGGCGGCTCCGAGCCCTGATAGTTGAGCATCGCGTCGATCTCGACGTTCTTCGCGAAGCCCCGTACCTGCTCGACGTAGCTCTTGTCGTCCTGGAGCCGAGTGGGCTTCTGGTTAAAGTAGGGCTTGATGCGCTCCCCGATGCGGGCGTAGTCCGACACCAGGAAGTCGGAGAGTTTAACGAGCAGGGCGCCGGTCGAGTCGTTCTTGCTTACGATGTCGAACGAGTGGACGACCGAGTGTCCTAGATTCTCCTTCATGGAGGTCCGCATCCCGCCCTCGTCCGCCCGGAAGCGCACGTTCCGGTGCACGAGGTGCACCTTGTTTCCTACACGCCGGAAGCGCATCATGCGCGTGTCGGTGAGGCGCAGGCCGTTGTGGAGGTTGAAGACCCCGACTCCCTTGCTGATGTGGAGGACCAGGCCAAAGTTCGTGCCCAGCTGCTCGGGCGTGAGTTCGGCGTAGAGCGTGCGGTCTTTTTTCTGATGCATGGGGATGAAGCCCTCAATTTTCCTGGTGTCCTCGAGGGTCTTCTCCCACGGCTCAAAGGGGTCGTCGTCCTTCTCGGTGTTCGTCGTGCTCGTCGAAGGGGCCTCCGTCGACTCCCGGAAGAGACTGCAGGACGTGAGGAGCAGGGCGCAGAGCGCAAAGATCGTAAGATGACGCATGAATCGAAGCAAACAGCATAGAAAAACGGTGAGGAGGGCCCGCCACTGCGCCTCAGGGGGCCTGCCCCCCGTCGGCGACGCTCCCTCCAGAAGCAATGGGTCGCACACGGATCCGACCTGGGGACGCCGTCTCGCCCCGATCCGTGCCCGGCGGCCCCACGTCGACATGCCGACGCTCAGGACCCGTTCTCGCCCGTCCGGGGTGAAAAGGGAGGACTCCCCCACGAGCGAGCGACGAATGGGGTGTAAAACATGCACATCAGCCGCGAGAATGTGAAGCGCCCGGCCCTCCGGAGCGGGCGACGTTGTCTTGGGGTCCAAACACGGAGGGCGGAGGCTCACATGCCGATGACCGTTGATTTTGCCCGGACCGACTGGGCGAGAGGGCGCGCGGGCATGGGCGCTCCGCTTCTCCCTGCTGCGCGGCCGGCGTCGGCGCGCGACCGTCGGGGGGCGACCGTCGGGGGGCGACTGTCGTTCCGTTCCGACGAGCGGTTCGCCTAAAAGGCCTCGCCCAGCGAGATGTAGAGCTCGAGGCCCGTCGGGCTGTACGCGAGGTCGAGGCGGCCGTGCACCCCGTCGTCGGTAAACCGGAAGCGCCCGCCGAGGCCGACCGCCGCCTCGACGTCCTCGGCGAGTTCGGCGCCGAGCCGGGGCCCGACCTCCCCGACCGACGCGAACGCCGCGCCCTTCAGGCGCCAGACGAGTGGGAACCGGTACTCAGCCTGCGCGGTCCAGTACACGTCGTCCCGGTAGCGCCCCTCCCGATAGCCCCGCATGCGCTCGTCGCCGCCCAGCAGCGGCAGCAACTGAAACGGCGCGGTCCCGGCCACGGATTCGGCGTATATCTGCCCGGCCCACACGCCGGGCCCAAGCGATCGGTACCCTCGAAGGTCGACTTTGAACTGAGCGAAGGTGTACTCGCTGCCCCACGCCGCCGAGTACAGCGTGGCCACGATCTCCGCGTAGGCACCGGTCCGCGGGTAGTAGCGGTTGTCGCGCGCGTCCCAGAACGCCGAGGCCCCGATGCCCACCGCACGCCCCCCGCGGGCTCCGGGCACCCGGCCCCGGTCGATGAGCCCCCCTGCGTCGGGGTCCCGCACCGCGTCGGCCCGCACCAGCACCCGGGGCCCCACCCGCAGGGTCGGCCCGACGCGGCGCTGGGCCGTCCCGTCGAGGACGACGTACCGCGAGGTATAGGCCTCCTCGGCCGCCGCGGGCGTCCCGCCGCCAATGCCGTAGAAGGAATTGGGGAAGTGGCTCGCCTGCAGCTCCCCCTGCACGCGCCACCGCCCGTCGGCCAGGTACAGCTCAGGGGTGATCTGCGCGATGAGCTGTCGGCGCTGCGTGACCGTGATCGTCGCCTGCACGCTCGAGGCCCGGCCCTCCGCGGGCTCGGGCCGGTAGTAGCCCACCACGACCCCCCCGGCGAGCTTGGTGTCCGGCGCGTAGGAGGCGAAGGGCAGCAGCAGCCAGTCGGCCGTCGGGTCCGCCGCGGCGGTCGTGTCGCTTCCCGGCGCCGACTGGCCGTGGGCCGGCCCGCCGAGCAGGCCGACGACGAGCCCGAGACACGCGAGGAGGAATCGGGGCATGTACCTGGGCCCGGAGGGGTCGAGGCAAAAGGAGGCCTCACGGCCGAACGACACGTCCTTCAGTGTCGGCATAACCGACGAAGGCGTCAAACACCTCTCCGCGTCGCACCGTGCGGGCGTCGCCGACCACGATGACCTTGCGGCGCGCACGGGTGAGGGCCACGTTGAAGCGCCGCGGCTCGTCGAGAAAGCCGATCTCGCCCCGCTCGTTGCTGCGGACGAGCGAGACGAGGACGACCTCCTTCTCCCGCCCCTGAAAGCCGTCGACCGTGTCGACCTCCACTTCGCCTGCCCCCAGCCGACGATCGATGCGGTCCACCTGGTCGTCGTAGGGGGAGATGACGGCCACGTCGGCCGGGGCCACGCCCGCCGTCAGCAGGTCGGCCGTTAGGCACGCCAGGAGATTGGCCTCACCCGGGTTCTCCCGCGAGTGGGAGCCGCCGCGCTGCCGTTCCGGCGCGTCGATCTCGGCGGTGTCCACAAATACGAGCGGCGCGGCGGGATCGAGGAGGGGCCGCCGCTCGGCCGGCAGGGCCGGCGCCGTCACGCCGAGGTCGGCCAGCGTGTGGTGCCGGACCGTCTCGTCCGCGACGAGCCGATTGTCGTAGAACTGCCGGCTCGAAAAGCCCATGATCGTCTCGTGCATCCGGTACTGCGTGCGCAGCAGGCTGCGGATCGAGCCGGGCGCGTCCGGGTCGGTCTCGTGGTGCCGCGCGAGGCGCTCGAAGAGGGTGTGCCGTAGCCCACTCCGGGCGGCCTCCGGACTGAGGATGGTGGGCGGGAGCTGCTTGTGGTCGCCCACGAGGACCGCCCGCCGGGCGTGGGTCATCGGGATCCAGCAGGAGGGCGCGGTCGCCTGCGTGGCCTCGTCGACGACGAGGGTGTCGAACTGCTTTCCCGCAAGGAGGTCGCTCCCCGCCGTCGAGTTGGTGCTGCACACCACGTCGGCGGCCTCCACCACGACGTCAATCGCCGTCTGCTCCAGCCGATCGGCCTCCTCAAAAAGCGCATCGGCTCGCTCGCGCATCGCGAGCCACTCGGCCATCTCCGCGATTCGCTCGGGGGGCACGCCCCGCGATCCGCGCCCCTCCTCCGCCAATTTCCGAATCCGGTCGTCCGACATGCCGCGGCGCCACCGGCCCGACGGCGTCGTCAGGTCGTCCTGCCGGTCGAGAACGTCGAACGCTGCCTCGCGACGCTCCTGCGAGCGCCGGTAGGCCTCCACGTCCTCGAGGCGGGCCTCGAGCGTGTGGGCCCGGAGCGCAGGCGTTACGCGGGCCGGGTGCCCGAGGCGCACCACGTCGGCGCCCTGTGCGGCGAGCCGCTCCACCACGTTGTCGACGGCTGTGTTGGAGGCGGCGGTGGTGAGGACCGCCTCGTCCCGCGCCACGCACTGTCGGATGAGCTCGACGGCGGTGGTCGTCTTGCCGGTGCCCGGCGGCCCGTGGATGAGGTGCACCTCCTCCGCGGCAATCGCTTCGCGGACGGCCCGTCGCTGCGAGGGGTTGAGGGCCGGGTCGTGCCAGTTCTCGACCTCGACCGGGGGCGCCGGGGTGGGAGACGCGGCGCCGGTACACACGTCGCGCAGGGCAGCAAGCGGCCCGTCGGCCGTCGGGAGGCGGGCCAGCGCGTCCTGCATGCGCTGGTACGTGATGTCGTTGACGTAGAGGTCCACCCGCAGGCCGTCCCCGAAGACCCACGTGCCGGGTTTCGGGTCGAACGACGCCGTGACCGAGTAATTGGTGACCTGCGTGACGGTCCCGGTGGGGTTGTCGTCCCGCAGGGGATCGGTCTTCGAGATCATGACGAGGTCGCCGACCCGGATCTCGGTGTCGGGGAGCGGCTCTCCTTTTTGCTCGCGCATAAACTTGACGAGGCGGCCGCCGAGCCCGTCCCCCTCGTCCCGGCCGCGCATCCCGATCAGGGCGCGGCCTCGCCGCTCCCGCTCACGGCCGGACAGGGACTGGATTTCCTGCTCGTGGCGCCGCATCTCCTCCTCGCGCTCCCGTTCGACGAGGGCCGTGAGCCGCTCGGCGTACCGCCGGGCCGTCGCCGCCGCCTCGTCGAGCACGGCGACCGACACCGTGGCGGTGCCGACGCGACCGCCGTCGAGCGCGTCCACGATCCGGTCGGCCACGTCCGGGGGCACCTCGACCGTGGCCGTGCCGCCGTCGGCGTCGATGGCGCCGAGGGCGTCGGGGTCGACGTCGGTCTCGTGTGCGACGGCGCCGACGATGTCCGTCGGCCCTTCGCCGTCGAGTCCACGGACGAGCAGCGTGGTCGTGTCGTCGGGCATGCCTGCGCGAACCGATGGTGTTCGATGCATCGCCGGGCCTCGTTCTACCGGTCCGCCGATCGAGGAGTTGCGACGGGACGCGCGGCCCAGGCGTGACGGAGCGGCCCCTTTCCCCTCTCCACGCGTACACATTTTCTCTCGCGGCACAGGCCGGCGGGTCCTCACGGAGCCCGGCGGTCGGCAGAGCCGACGAGACGGGAGCCGGGCCCTACGACGCCGTCTCTGCCGTCATCTGCCGCCGCAGCGCGGCCAACTGCTCGCTCCACGTCGGGATGGAGAGGGAAAACGTCGTCCGGGCCTTGCTGGAATCGAGCACCGTGTACGCCGGGCGGGCGGCGGGGGTGGGGTGCTCCTCGGTCGGGATGGGCTCGACGGTGACGTCGTCGCGCCCGAACTGGGCGAAAATGGCCGTCGCGAAGCCGTACCAACTGGTTTGCCCCGACGCGGCGAGGTGGTAGAGGCCGCCCGGCCCGCCGGTTTCGAGGACCTGTCCCAGGACCGCGGCGGTGGCCTCGGCAATCCAGCCCGCCCGGGTCGGCGTGCCGGTCTGGTCGTCGACCACCGTGAGCGTGTCGTGCTCGTCGGCGAGCCGCAGCATCGACCGCAGGAAGTTGGCGCGGCGGGCGCTGTAGACCCAGCTCGTGCGGAGGACGAGGGCCCGGGCGGCGCTTTCCTGCACCGCAAGCTCCCCCTTGCGCTTCGTGCGGCCGTAGACGTTGGTCGGGGCGGGAGGGGCGGCCTCCGTGTACGGCGTCTCGCTCGTGCCGTCGAAGACGTAGTCGGTGGAGTAGTGCACCAGCCAGGCGCCGACCGCGGCCGCCGCCTCCGCGAGGAGGTCGGGCGCCCGGGCGTTGACGGCCGCGGCCCGCTCGGGCTCCTCCTCGGCCCGGTCGACGGCCGTGTACGCCGCCGCGTTCACGATCACGTCGGGCGCCGCCCCGCGGACGGCGTCCCGAATCGTGCCGGGGGCCGTCAGGTCGAGGGCGTCGCGATCGGGCGCCACGACGGATCCCAAGGCCGAGAGCGGAGCGCGGAGCGCGTGGCCGATCTGGCCGGTGGCCCCGATCAGCAGAATCGTCGGGGCGTCGGAGGAGGGCATCGGCGGCACCGGATTAGGACACGGGGGACTGGGATGAGTCGAACACGCACCGCTCTTCGGGCAGCTCCGCCAGCCGCGGGGCCTCCCGGTCTCGATTCGAGAGGATGGGGTTCTCGATCGGCCAGTCGATGCCGATCTCAGGGTCATCCCAGCGGATGACGCCCTCCGACTCCGGGTGGTAGAAGTCGGTGCACTTGTAGTGGAAGAGCGCCTCGTCGCTGGTCACGACGAAGCCGTGGGCGTACCCCTCCGGCACGTAGAGCTGCCGGGCGTTCTCGGCCGAGAGAACCGTCTGTTCCCACTCCCCGAACGTGTCGGCGTCCGACCGGATGTCGACCACCACGTCGAAGACCTCGCCCCGCAGGACGGAGACGAGCTTGCCCTGCGGACGGGGGTTCTGAAAGTGGAGGCCCCGGAGCACGTGCCGGCGCGAGCGCGAGAGGTTGTCCTGGACGAACGTCACGCTCAGGCCGTGCTTCGCGTAGTCGCGCGCGTTCCACGTCTCCAGGAAGGCCCCGCGGTCGTCCGAGTACACGTCGGGCTCGATGATGCGAACGCCGGGGAGATCGCCGTCAGATACATCCATGGTCGATCAGTGTATTTAGGAGGTGCGCGGTGCCCCGTCGGCGCGCCGGAGGAGGCCCAGAAGATACTGGCCGTAGGCGTTGTTGTCCATCGACCGCCCGATGCGCCGGACGTCCGCCGCCTCAATCCACCCCTGCCGCCACGCAATCTCCTCCGGACAGCTAATCTTGAGGCCCTGCCGCTCCTCGATGGTCTCGACGAAGTTGGCCGCCTGCAGCAGGGAGCCGTGCGTGCCGGTGTCGAGCCACGCCATGCCTCTCCCCAGCGTCTCGACCCGGAGCGCCCCCCGCTCGAGGTAGCGGCGGTTGACGTCCGTGATCTCCAGCTCCCCGCGCCCGGAAGGCTCCAGCCCCCCGGCAATGTCGACCACGCTACTGTCGTAAAAGTAGAGGCCCGTCACGGCGTAGTTGGAGGCTGGGTCGTCGGGCTTCTCCTCGATGCCGAGGGCCCGGCCGTCCTCCCCCACGTCCACGACGCCGTAGCGCTCCGGGTCGTTGACGTAGTAGGCGAACACCGTCCCGCCCGACGGCTGTCGGGACGCCCGCCGCAGCTGGGCCGAGAGGCCCTGCCCGTAGAAGATGTTGTCGCCGAGGATGAGGCAGACGTCGTCCCCGTCGATGAAGTCGGCGCCGATGGTGAAGGCCTGCGCGATGCCCTTCGGCTCCGGCTGCTCGGCGTATCGGAGGTCGAGGCCCCACTGCGCGCCGTCGCCCAGCAGGTCCTCGAAGCGGGGCAGGTCCCGCGGCGTCGAGATCAGCAGAATGTCCCGGATGCCCGCCAGCATCAGCGTCGAGAGCGGGTAGTACACCATCGGCTTGTCGTAGACGGGCAGGAGCTGCTTGCTCACCGCCCGCGTGGCCGGATTGAGGCGCGTGCCCGCCCCGCCGGCCAGCAGAATGCCTTTACGTGTGCGTGCGTCCTCGTCCATGCTGGGGGCGTCGTTTACCAAAATGTTCGCGTGCCGAGAAGACGTAATTCGTGTTGCGTAGTTCGTATCGCGTGGCGTAGGAGACAATACGCAGCACGAAATACGCAACACGTCCTTCCTTGACCGGGACGCTCAACGCTGGACGGTCTGCACCCAGTCTCGATGCTCCAGGTACCACTGCACCGTGCGGCGCAGCCCCTCCTCGAAGCCGACCTGCGGGGCCCACCCGAGCTCGTCTTCGATCTTGCTCGGGTCGATGGCGTAGCGCCAGTCGTGCCCGGGGCGGTCCTCCACAAACGTGATGAGGTCCCGGTGACTGTCCCGTATCGCGTTGGGCCGCAGGTCGTCGAGAATGTCGCAAATCCGGCGCACGACCGCAATGTTTTCTTCCTCCTGGCGCCCGCCGACGTTGTAGGTTTCCCCGACGCGGCCCTCCTCGAAGACCCGCAGCAGGGCCCGCACGTGGTCGGCCACGTACAGCCAGTCGCGCACGTTCTTCCCGTCGCCGTACACCGGAATCGACTCCCCGTCGAGGGCACTGAGAATGACGACCGGAATCAGCTTCTCCGGGTGCTGATGCGGGCCGTAGTTGTTCGAGCAGTTGGTGATGAGCACTGGGAGGTCGTAGGTGCGGTGCCAGGCTCTGGCGAGGTGGTCGGCCCCGGCCTTGCTGGCCGAATACGGCGAGCTGGGGTCGTAGG
>JBDGQP010000058.1:45094-59452 GCA_042218975.1 Salinibacter sp. | reverse complement strand
GTCCATCCGGAGCATGGTCGTGTGCGTGCCCAGCGGCATCACCGAGGTCGAAAGGCGGGCCGTGCGCGACTCCGCGGAGCACGCCGGGGCCAACAAGGTGAGCCTCGTCTCTGAGCCGATGGCCGCCGCGATCGGCATCGGACTCGACATCAGTGAGGCGGTGGGCAACATGGTCGTCGACATCGGCGGCGGCACCACCGAGATCGCGGTAATCGCCCTCTCCGGCATCGTGATCGACGAGTCGCTGCGCGTGGGCGGCTCGGAGCTCGACAACGCGATCATGCAGTACTTCAAGCGCAACCACAACCTGCTGATCGGCTCCCGCACCGCCGAGCGCATCAAGTGCGAGATCGGCAGCGCCATCGAACTGGATACCGAGTTGGAGCTGTCGGTGAAGGGGCGCGACCTGGTGAGCGGCATCCCGAAGCTCCGCACCATCTCCTCGGTAAACGTACGGGAGGCGCTCCACGACAACCTCGACCAGATCAGCGCGGCGGTGCTCCGGGCCCTGGAGCGCACCCCGCCGGAGCTCGGCGCCGACGTCCTGGAGCGCGGCATCATGATGACCGGCGGCGGCGCGATGCTCGAAGGCATCGACAAGATGCTGCGCGACCGGGTCGAGCTGCCGGTATACGTGGCCGAGGACCCGCTCACCGCGGTCGTGCGGGGCACCGGCGAGGTGCTCGAAAACCTCGAAGACTACGAGCGCGTTCTTACGTAACACGCTTGCTCCGGGCCGCGCCCGGCTCTTCTGCGACCGGTCTCCGAGTGACCGATGGCCCTTCGCTCCCAGATCCTCGACTGGGTCCTTCTGATTGGGCTTCTGCTGGTGTCCGCCGGCGCCATGCTCACGCAGAACCGTGCGCTCAGCCGGGCGCTGCGGGCCGGGGCGCTGGAGGTCACCGCAGAGGTCGAGAGCAGCTTCGCCTGGATGAGCCGCTACCTTCGCGTCCTCGAGGAAACCGAGGAGCTCCGGCGCCGCAACATTGAGCTGTCAAGCCAGGTGGCCCGCACCCGGACGGCCCGCCTGCAGAATCGGGAGCTGAAGCGCCTTCTCAACCTCCGGGACAGCAGCGCCGCCCGCCTCCGCGCCGCCCGCATCGTTACGAAGGACATCTTTCGCCAGGAAAACTACCTGACGCTCGACGTGGGGCGGGCCGACGGCGTCGAGAAGGGCATGCCCGTCGTCCACGAGCGCGGCATCGTCGGGACGGTGATGCTGGTGAGCGAGGACTACGCCCGCGTGATGCCGTTCCTCAACACCGACTTTCGGGTGCCGGGCCGCATCATGCCGCTCCGGACCGAGGGCATCGTGCGGTGGACGGGCGAGCGCCCGGACCGCCTTCTTCTCGAGCACGTCGTCAAGACCGAGCCCGTGGAGCCGGGTCAGCAGGTGGTCACCAGCGGCCACAGCGGTGTCTTCCCCCCCGGCCGGGCCATCGGCACGGTCGACTCGGTCGAGGTCCGGCCCGGGCGCAGCGAACTGCTCATCTATCTGCGGCCGGCCGTCCCGCTCTACGAGATTGGCCACGCCTTCGTCATCCTCCGGACGCCGGACCCCGAACGCACCGCCCTCGAGTCCCGCTCCATCGGATAGTTCCCTCATGACGGTTTGTCCTCTCCTCCCCGGCCGCGCGGCGGCCCTCTTGCTCGTCGGCCTCCTGCTCGGGCCCGCCCCCACCACCCTCGGCCAGGCCCCGCCCACCCCTTCCGCGCAGGAGCGTCTCGCCGACGCGGTGACCGACACGATCGGCACCGAGACGTTCCGGGGCGCCTTCTGGGGCATTCACGTCGTCAACCTGCGGACCGGAGAGGTCCTCTACTCCCGCAACGCCGAGCGCTTTTTCGTTCCCGCCTCGAACGTAAAGCTGCTCACCACCGCCGCGGGGCTCGAGCAGCTGGGGCCGGACTATCGCTACCAGACGTCCGTGTACGTGGACGGCCCCGTGACGGACGGAACGCTGGAGGGGAACCTCATCGTCCGGGGGGCGGGCGACCCTACGATCGGGGGCTTCGAGCAGCGCGACGATCCGACGCAGGTCTTCCGCCGGTGGGCCGACTCGCTGCAGGCCCGGGGCATTACGCGCATCGACGGCAACATTGTCGGCGACGACAACCGGATGGCCGAGACGCCCCTGGGCCACGGCTGGAGTTGGAGCGACATTCCCTACGCCTACGCCGCGGAGATCGGCGGCCTCGTCTTCAACGAAAACACTGTGGACCTGGAGGTGGAGGGGCGCCAGGTTGGCCAGCCGGCCCGCCTGTCCTGGGACCCGTTCCGGACCGACTACGTGACGGTCGTCAACCGGTCGCAGACCGTGTCGTACCGGGACGAGGAGGACGAGGAGTACACCCGCGACATGGGCACCAATACCATTCACGTCAAAAGTCGCATCCACCCGAACGAGCGGGACACCGAGTCGATCACGGTCTCGAACCCGACGCTCTACTTCGTCGATACGCTCCGGGACATTCTCCTTCAGGAGGGCATTTCCGTCGACGGCCGGGCGGCCGACCTCGACGAAACGGCCCTCAACGTGCAGTACGACAGCCGCGCCGTCCGCCGGGTGGCCTCCTACACGTCCGCCCCGCTTTCGGCCATCGTGCAGACCCTCAACCACCAGAGCAAGAACCTCTACGCCGAGCAACTGCTGCGCACGCTCGCCGTGGAGGTGCCGCCGGACACCGAGGAGGATCTCCCCCCCGGTTCGTCGGCCCTCGGGGTGAAGGCCGTGCGGGAGACGCTGGTCAATGCACAGGTGGACACGAGCCGCATCCAGTTGGTCGACGGCTCGGGCCTCTCCCGTCAGAACCTGGTTCGCCCCACGTCGCTCGTAACGCTGCTCCGGTACATGTGGCACCACCCCAATCCCCGTGTGCGATCTGCCTTCTACGACTCGCTGCCGGAGGGCGGCCGGGACGGCACCCTCGAATACCGGTTCCAGGGCACGGCCCCCGCTCGCTCCAACGTGCGGGCCAAGACGGGTACTCTCTCGAATACGAGCAGCCTGAGCGGATACGTGACGTCGGGGGCGGGTGCCCCCCTTGCGTTCTCGGTGTTCTGCAACCACCACCTCGCCGACGGCGATCAGGTCCGCTCCGCACAGGACGTCATCGTGAACGCGCTTGCTCGGCTGCCGCTGTAGAGGCCTCACCGGTCCCCAGGACAACATTCGTCAAAGACCGACATCGTTGCGTCACAGCGGCGGGGGCAACGAACTACCAGCCGGGGAAGTCGTTGATGAGACCATGTCGGAAGGCATTTGTTTGCCCGCCGTGCATTCGTGCAGGTGGGGCCCTTCCGTCTCGCTGCTCGTCCTCTGTTCCAAGTGTCCGCCCGTACATGAACGTCTCGACCGACTCCCCCCACGCCACGACGGTGCTTGGCGTCCGGCACAACGGCACCATTGCCCTCGGGTCCGACGGGCAGGCCACCATGGGGGAAACGGTGATGAAGCACAAGGCCGAGAAGGTGCGCTCCCTGTACGACGACGATATTATAGCCGGCTTCGCGGGGTCTACGGCCGACGCCTTTACGCTCTTCGAGCGCTTCGAGGACAAGCTACAGGAGTACGGGGGGAACGTGACCCGCTCGGCGGTCGAGCTCGCGAAGGACTGGCGCACGGACCGATACCTCCGCAAACTCGAGGCACTCCTGGCCGTCGGCTCGTCCCGCCGCCTCCTGCTCATCAGCGGGGGCGGGGACGTCATCGAGCCGGACGACAACATCGTGGCCATCGGGTCCGGTGGCGCCTACGCCCTCGCGGCCACCCGCGCCCTGCTACAAAGCGGGCAGAGCCTGACGGCCCGCGAGATCGTCGAGAAAGGCCTCTCGATCGCCGCCGACATCTGCATCTATACAAACCAAAACCAAACCATTCTCGATATCGACGCGGAGCCCGAGTAGTCCCTTCCCGCCGACCAGCACACGGCCCCCCTCTCCCGACGTTGCGTCCTACCGACCGCGGCGGGCTCCCGCGTGGCGTGATCGAATGATAGATTCTTCTGTACAGACGTCCCATTCGCCCTAATGCTACACGACGCCAGTACCGGCCGCTCCTGTCGAGCGGCAATGTTTGTCGACTACGAAAACCTCTACTCGGTGCTTACCTCTCAGAGCGCCGACGACGCGAAGACAGGCGCGTACGCGGCCGAGATTCTCGAAGAAGTGCGCCGCTACCTGGAGGAGGGCGACGATACGCCCACCGTGTACGGCCGGGCCTACGGGCCCTTCGACGTCCTCCTCGACACGGAGGACTCCGGGGTCCCTTCTCACCTGCACCGGCTCGGCGTTGAACCCGCTTACGTCCCGGCGGCGATGCAGGGCAACACCTCCGAGCTCCAGCTTACGATCGAGGTCACCCGCTTCCTGACCGAGCGTCCCGACGTGCAGACCATCGTCCTCGTGACGGGCGACCGGCCCTTCCTGCCGCTCGTGCGGTCCATCCGGGAGCAGGGACGGCGCGCGCTCGTGGCGGCGGTGAACCCGCCTCAGACGGACCGCTACGACGAGAGCGAGCTGTACCTCGACGCCCGCAACCTGCTGAGCAAGGAGTCGCGGGAGGAGCTGCTCGCAAACGCCCCCGAGTCCGCTCCGGCCCACGACTCGGGCGCCGCCCCGACGACCCGCCCCTACGACGAGCTCACACTCCCCGCCGCGCAGCGTGCCATCGCCATCACCGAAGAGCACTTCGGCCAGTACGAAGAGGTGTATCTAACGCCGCTGCTCCGGAAGCTCTCCGACACTTTGGGCCCGGACCACGACCCGAAGGCCCTCGTCAGCGAGCTGGAGGCCGCCGGGGCCGTGCGCCTCGAGAAGCGGAGCGGCTACCCGTACGACTATACCGTACTCATCGTCCACGACGACCATCCGGACGTCCGGGCCGTCCACGAGGATGCGTCTGCCGGGCGGACGGACGCGGAGGACCCGGCGCCCGCCGACGAGCCAGCGCCCGCCGACGACGAGACGGCCCCTACGGCGGTGGAGGAGCCGGAGGAGGCCTACGAGCCCTACGACCACGATGAGTTCGCCATCGACGATGTCCTCTCCTCGGATGAGGAGACCTCCTCTCCGGCCTCCGACGAGGCGGCGACGTCCAGCCGCGTCGACGGAGCGGAGGACGACCCCGACGCGGCCGAGGACCGCGACTAGCCGTCCGCACCGAGCCCCCGCGGAGCGTCGCCCGCCCCGGCCGTTGCAGCACACACGTCCTTTTCACGCAGCGATCGTTTCTGATTGATGCCCAGCGCAAGTCAACACGTCGAGGACCTCACGCCCCGTCAGATTGTCGAGGAGCTCGACAAGTACATCATCGGGCAGGACGACGCGAAGAAGAACGTCGCGATTGCCCTTCGCAACCGTTGGCGGCGCCAGAACGCGCCCGAGGAGATGCGGGACGAGATCATGCCGAACAACATCATCATGATCGGCCCCACGGGCGTCGGCAAGACCGAGATCGCGCGTCGGCTGGCGCGGCTGGCCCGGGCCCCGTTCATCAAGGTGGAGGCCTCGAAGTTCACCGAGGTCGGCTACGTGGGCCGCGACGTCGACAGCATGGTCCGCGACCTGACCGACATTGCGGTCAACATGGTCGAGGAGGAGCACAAGGAGGACGTCCAGGACCGTGCCCGCGAGCTGGCGGAAGAGCGGATCCTCGACATTCTCATCCCGCCCGAGGACCAGCGCTCCGGGCGGCCCGGCGACGGCGCCTCCGACGACGGCACCGGCTTTCAGGTGGAGCCCGCCGAGGACGCGGAGGCGGGCGCCGGGGAGCGAAGCCTCCGGCAGCGGACCCGGGAAAAATTCCGGGATAAGCTCGAGCGGGGCGACCTCGACGACCGGGAGATCGAGATCGAGGTGTCGTCGGACTCCTCCTCAATGATGCAGGTCTTCGGCCCGATGGGCATGGAGGAGATGGGCGTCGACCTCCAGGAGCTCTTCGGCAACCTCGGCGGGGGCCAGACGCAGAAAACGCGGCGCGTGACCGTCGAGGAGGCCCGCGAGATCCTCACGCAGGAGGAGGCCCAGAAGCTCATCGACATGGATCAGGTGAAGGAAGACGCCCTGGACCGGGTCCAGCAGGCCGGCATCGTCTTCGTCGACGAGATCGACAAGGTGGCCGCTGGCACCCGCACCCGCGACGACGGCGGGGCCGGGCAGGGCGTGTCCCGCCAGGGCGTGCAGCGCGACCTTCTCCCCATCGTGGAGGGCTCGAACGTCCAGACCAAGCACGGGATGGTCCAGACCGACCACATCCTCTTCGTCGCCAGCGGCGCGTTCCACGCCACGAAGCCGAGCGACCTGATTCCGGAGCTGCAGGGGCGGTTCCCGATTCGCGTCGAGCTCAACAACCTCGACGAGGACGACTTCTACGAGATCCTGACCAAGCCCAAAAATGCCCTCATCAAGCAGTACCGCGCGCTGCTCCGGTCCGAGGACGTAGCGATCGAGTTCGGGGACGACGGGGTGCGGGAAATCGCCCGCATCGCGGCCGAGGTGAACGCCGACGTCGAGAACATCGGCGCGCGCCGCCTGCACACCGTCCTCACCACCTTGCTCGAGGACATTCTCTTCGACGTACCGGAGGAGATCCCGCCGGGCAGCGCGGTGACCGTCGACGCCGAGATGGTTCAGGAGCGGCTCAGCTCGATTGCGTCCAGCCGCGACCTCAGCCAGTACATCCTCTAGACAGCGGGCCCCGGTTCGGGGTGCCGCGCACATAGAACACATAGAAAAAGCGGCGAATCCGACCCGAGGTCGGACCCGCCGCTCGAGGGGAGACGCACCGGGCGTCGGGGTCAGTTGATCGACTGGAACGTGGAGGGCAGGCCGTTGCCGCCGGCGGACGAGCTAGCGTCCGGGGCCGACGGGGCGTCGGAGGGCGGCTCGCCGTCGGTGCAGTGGGCCTCGAAGGCCTCCACGAGGTCCGCGGCGATGGCGTTGGCGCTGCGCCCCTCGATGTGCTTCCGTTCGATAATGTAGACCGGCTCGCCGTCGCGGAAGAGGGCAAAGAACGGAGACGACGGCGGGATGCCCGGGAGGTACTCCTCGCGGGCCCGCTCGGTGGCCTCTAGGTCCTGGCCCGCAAAGACCGTCACGTAGCGGTCCGGCTGGGCGTCGGCCTCCTGGACCATCGAGACGGCCGGACGGGCGTTGCCGGCGGCACAGCCACAGACAGAGTTGATGATGAGCAGCATCGTCTCGTCGTCGGCCTCGTCGAACGCGGCGTCGACCTCTTCTGCGGTCGTCAGTTCCTCGACCCCCAGGCGCGTAAGCTCCTCGCGCATCGGGTCGACCATGGCATCGGGGTACGGCATAGTGGATTGGCGGGACGGCTGTCCGAGAGGGAAGCGAAAGGGATTCGGGATATCATTACGTCAACGACCGACGGGGGCGGATGATCCTGGGGTTCGGTGGGGTCGTTGCCTGGCCGGCATGGGCATCGCCCCCTTCTTGTCCCTGTTCGGGCGGACACGCCGCAGAGCGGAACGCAGGCCCTGTCCCCCACGCGCCCATTCGTCCTGCCTCCGCTCGACCGCGCCGAACAATTGCCGGCGGCTGGACATTTTTCTGCGTAGATTCGCCGTCTTCTTTCTTATCAAGTCCCGGTACAGTATGGGACGGATGTCTCTTCAGGCCAGGGGTTCCCTTCTCGTTCTGCTGTGCCTCGGCGGGGCGCTGCTGGCGGGGTGCGCGTCCTCGGCCGAGACGTCCTCCCGGTCCGTCTCGTCGACCGATCGGGCCTGGACGTCGGCCGAGGCCGAGTCGCGGCTCCGCGGCGCGGCCAAGCGCTGGGACGGCACGCCCCACCAGTTGGGCGGCACCTCGCGGCGCGGCGTCGACTGCTCGGGGCTCGTCCAGTCGGTCTTTGCCAACGAGTTTCGCGTTCAGGTGCCCCGCACCACCGAACAGCAGGTCCGCGCCGGCCGCTCGGTCCCGCGGGCCCGGCTCCGGCCCGGCGACCTTGTGTTCTTTCGCCCCGGGTGGAAGAAACGACACGTGGGCATTTACCTGTCCGACGGCCAATTCCTGCACGCCTCCGCGAGCAGCGGCGTGACCGTGTCCAGTCTGCGTCGCGACTACTGGACCGAGCACTGGTGGCAGGCCCGGCGGCTCCTTCCGATGGCGACCGACTCGACCCGGACCTCCCCCACCGACCCCGGCACCGCGTCCACGGTTGGGTGGTAGGTCCCCGTCGGGCTGGGCGGGGCCGCCGCTCGAGAGGGTCGTCCCACCATTCCTCGTCTCAGGATGGGGGCGGAACTTCTCGCTCCGTGAACCGAATACATCCGACCGCGCTCGAAAGATTCTATACTCAACGCCGCCGCCGTGAGGCCGTGGCGTTCCTTTTTTGGCGCGTCCTGAGCGCGACTGTCCTCGCACTGACATTTCACCGGACCGAAGCAGTATGGCTGATAACAAGACCGTCTACATGACCGAAGAGGGACTCGAGGAACTGAAGGAAGAGCTCCACCGCCTTCGCACCGAAGAGCGCTCCCGCATCGCCGACGAGATCGCGGAGGCGCGAGCCAAGGGCGACCTCTCCGAAAACGCCGAGTACGACGCAGCGAAGGAGGAGCAGGGCAAGTTGGAGGCCCGGATCGCCGAGATCGAGGACACCATCGCCCGGGCCCGCGTCGTCGACGAGTCGACCGTTGACGACAGCAAGGCCTACATTCTCTCCGAGGTGACGGTCGAAAATATCGACACAGGGAGCGAGCAGACCTACACCCTCGTCTCCGAGCAGGAGGCCGACGTCTCCAACGGCAAGATCTCCATCGAGAGCCCGATTGGAAAGGGCCTCCTGGGTCAGGAAGAGGGCGACGAGGTCGAAATTGAGGTGCCAGCCGGCACGGTTCACCTGAAGATCACCGACATCTCCCGGTAGCCGGGCCCGCCCGCCTCGTCCGCAATGCCGCGTACGCCTGTCCCCGGTTCCCACGGCGACTCCTTCCCCGCGCGGCGCTCGTGGCCGGATCGCATCCGGCGGACCGCCCGGGGCACCGTCGCGGCCCTCGCCTCTCTCACAGCCACGTACCTCGGGGGCTGTGTGGCGGCACTCCTTCTGTACACGGCGGTCTTTCCCCCGATCACCGGGGTCCAGCTGCAGCGGGAGGTGGAGGGGCTCTTCGCGAGAACGTCGCCCGACCGCACCTACCGGCCGCGGCCCCTCTCCGACATCGACCCGGCCCTTCCCCGGGCGGTCGTGGCGGCGGAGGACAGCCGGTTCTTCCGGCACGAAGGAATCAACTGGAACGCGGTGGGCGAGGCAATCGAAGCGTATCGCCGGGGCGAGGAGCTACGCGGGGCATCCTCCATCACGCAGCAGCTCGTCAAGAACCTCTTCGTGACGACCCACAGCACCCTCCTCCGCAAGGTGGTGGAGGTGCCGCTCACATACGCCGCGGAGACACTGCTCTCGAAGCGACGCATCCTCGAGCTGTACGTCAACGTCATTGAGTGGGGCCCCGGCGTCTACGGCGCCGAGGCCGCAGCCCGGTACCACTACGAGCAGTCGGCACGGCGGCTCACCCGGGCACAGGCCGCCGCGTTGGCCGCCTGCATCCCAAACCCGCGGGTTCGGCGCCCCGCCACCGTGGGCTGGTACCAGCGCATCATCCTCCGCCGCATGGTCCAGCACGGCCCCCTGCCGCTCTCCCACCGTCCCGCGGGCGACCGCCGCGGCACTCGTACCTCTCCCCGCTTTTCTCACCGTATCTCCTCTCCGTGATCGACCTTCGCAGCGACACTGTCACGCGCCCGTCCGACGGAATGCGTCGCGCCATGGCCGAGGCCGAGGTGGGCGACGACGTGTACGGGGAGGACCCGACCGTCAACCGCCTCGAGGCCCGCATGGCGGACCGGCTGGGCACCGAGGCCGCCCTCTTCGTGCCCTCCGGCACCATGGCGAACCAGATCTGCCTGCACGTGCTCACCAGCCCGGGCGACGAGGTGCTTCTGGAGCGCAGTGCGCACATCTTCAACTACGAAAGCGGCGCGGCCGGGCTGCTCTCGGGAATTCAGCTGCACCCCGTCGACGGGGACGGCGGCCTGCTCACCCCCGAGGCCGTCGAGGCCGCCGTCCGTCCCGAGGCGATGGTGATGCCCCCCACCTGCGTGGTGTCCGTGGAAAATACCGCCAACACGCCCGGCGGCGTGGTCTACCCCCTTGAGCGCGTCGAGGCGGTGGCCGAGACGGCCCGCGCCCACGACCTGCACCTGCACCTCGACGGCGCGCGGCTCTGGAACGCGGCCGCCGCCCACGACATCCCGGAGCGCAGGTACGTGGCCCCGTTCGACGTGGCGTGGGTGGCCCTGTCGAAGGGCCTGGGCGCCCCGGCCGGCTCGGTCGTGGCGGGCCCCGACCCGCTCATCACCGAGGCGCGGCGGACCCGCAAGCGGTTTGGGGGCGGCATGCGGCAGGCCGGCATTCTGGCCGCCGCGGGCCTCTACGCCCTGGAGCACCACCGGCCCCACCTCGCCGACGACCACGCAAAGGCCCGGCGGCTCGCGGAGGCCCTGGCCGCCCTCCCCCCGTTCGACGTCGACCTCGACCGGGTGGAGACGAACATCCTGGTCTTCGAGAGCCCCTCCCACCCCGCCCCCGAGGTGGTCGACGCGCTCGGGGAGGCCGGCGTCCAGATTACCCAGTTCGGCCCGCACACCCTCCGCGCCACCACCCACCGCGACGTCTCGATGGACGAGATCGAAACTGCGATCGATGCGTTTCGGTCGCAGTACGGGTAGCGGCCCCGGCTACGGGAGAATCCAGGCGCCCTCGAAGGCCTCCGCGTCCGGGTCGTAGGTGAACCGGGCCCGGTAGTGGCCCTCGGGGTGGAGGTGCAACCAGTCGATCTCGTCGATGACGGTGCGCACGACGGCGAAGTGCGGGCGCCCGCTCGCCACGTCGGCCCGGGTCACGGGCTCGCTTCTGACCGACGCGTCGAGCCCGTCGTCCGGCTCGTCGACGGGCGTGCCGGGGGCCTTCGCCCCGGCGTAGACGTCGAGCGACGCGGGGTCCTGCTCCTCCCACATCGCGTCGGCGACGGTGTCGTCGGTGTGCACCGTGGCACGGCCGTGCAGGCGCACCTGTTCGGCCGTCTCGCGGTCCCATCCCAGCCAGGCGATCTGGCCGGTGGCCCGGATGTCGTCGACCTTCTGCGACCGGCGGTCCGAGTGGAAGGCCAGCCGCCGGTGGGCCCGGCTGACCGCCCGCAGGACGACGGTCCGGAGATGCGGTGTGTCGTCCTGGGCGGTGCCGAACGTAAGGGTCCGATACGGGTGGCCCGGCTGGTCGGCGGCCTCCGACAGCCGGCGCCAGACGCGAGTGCGGACGGTATCGAGTTGGGTGTAGCGATCCATGAGGGTCGACGGAGTCTTGTGAGAGGCAAGTTGTGAGTTGCGGGGCACGCGGGCACGCCGCGTCCACGGGCGCCGGGCGCTCTCAGTCCCGGGAAAGTGCGATGATCCGCGGAGATTCAGAGGGAGGTGTCGGCCTCGTTCCCACCCGTCGTCCGTGGGCTCGCAACGGGCCCTGCGCAGTCCAATCAGGGGCGGGTCGGGCGCGAGACGGTGACTGTGAGGGGCTCGATCCCGGTCGCCGTGGCCTCGAGGGTGTCGCCGTCCTCGACGGGACCGACCCCGGACGGCGTTCCGGTATACAGGAGGTCCCCCGGCGTCAGCGTAAAAATTCGAGAGCAGTACGCCACGAGGTCCGCCACGGAAAAGATCATATGGCGGGTGGACGCCTCCTGCCGCGTCGTTTCGTTGCGGCGCAGCCGCAGGGTGAGGGCCTGCGGGTCGTCGACGGCCGCGGCCGCGGCCAAGGGCCCCAGGGGCGCGAACGTGTCGAATCCTTTGGCGACCGACCACGGGTGACGCTTCGCCTTCGCCTCGTCCTGCAGGTCGCGTGCGGTCATGTCGAGACCGACGGCGTAGGCCGCCACGTGGTCGAGGGCGGTCGCCGGGGAGAGGTGGCGGCCCTCGGTCCCGATCACGGCCACGAGCTCGGCCTCGTGGTGGACGTTCTGAGACTGGGCGGGAAGCCACACCGTGCCGCCGCTCCGGACCACGGCGGTGGCGGGCTTGAGGAAGACCATCGGCTCGTCCGGCACGTCGCGCTCCATCTCGGCGGCATGCTCCGCGTAGTTGCGCCCGATGCAGAGGAGCTTGCCGACGGGCAGGGTCGCGCCGGTCGTGGGGAGGGTGATCTTCATGCGAAACGGAAGGGGGCTGAATGGTGAATCGGAACGAGTGCGCGCTCGGCGCGTGGGTCTGTGCTGCACCGGACTCAAATCAGTCACTCTCGCGTCGGTATCCAACCCGGCGCTCCAAAGCAGAGGTTCCCCTATGTACGCGATTGTTGACGTCAAAGACAAACAGTTCAAGGTCCGGGAGGACGACACGCTCTACGTGCCCTACCACTCGGAGGCCGACGTGGACGAGACGTTGACCCTTGACCGCGTCCTCCTGCTCTCCGATACGGACGGAGACGTAACCCTGGGCACCCCCACGGTCGAGGACGCATCGGTGACGGCCCGCGTGGTTGACCACGTAAAGGGCGACAAGGTGATCGTGTTTAAGAAGAAACGGCGCAAGCGGTACCGCGTTAAACGGGGGCACCGACAGCAATACACCCAGATCCAGATCGAGTCGCTCAGCGTCAACGGCGCGGCTCCGGCGACCGAGGACGACACGCAGGAGGTCGACGAGTCGGGCGCCGAGACGGAGACGGCCGAGGCCTCGTCCTCGGAGACGGAGGCAGACGCGGAGCCCGAGGCTGCGCCGGCCGCCGAGGACGACGCGGCCCCCGACGCGGACGAGGCCGAACCCGACGACGAGGAGCCCGACGAGGCCGAGTAGCTTCCTTCCTTCATCGTACCCTCTACCACGAAGACCTGAGAGGTTGTTATGGCGCACAAGAAAGCAATGGGGTCGACCCAGAACGGACGCGACTCGAACCCGAAGTATCTCGGCGTGAAGGCCTACGGGGGCGAGTTCGTGGGGGCCGGAAACATCATCGTGCGGCAGCGGGGCACGAAGTTTCACCCCGGCCACAACGTAGGCCGAGGGGGAGACGACACCCTCTTCGCAAAATCCGAGGGCACGGTCCAGTTCAACCGTAGCGGCGACCGGAAGTACGTCCACGTGGTCCCGGAGGAGGCCTAACCTCTCCTCCCGGTCCGCGCCGCAGAGAGCTCCTGTCGCCGCCCCCCGGCGAGAGGGGCTTTTTGCATTTTCTCCCCTTTGTACCGCCGACACGTCCCCCGGGATCATGAACGTCGCTTCGCTTCGGGACCGGTTCCGATTTCCAGACGAACCGGACGCCGTCGAATTGCGGGCGTTCACGCACGGGCTGCAGCCCGCCTCGGTCCCCGACATGATGGCGCACTTCACCGAGGACTGGCGGCGCTTCGGAGTGGACGCCTGGAACGAGGTGCCCAACCACTGGCGGCCCGACAGCGGAGACGCCGTAGGGTGGTGGGCCCTCCCCACGTACCTCGGCGACGAGTTTGTCGCGCCGCTCCTGGGGGCGCCCGACGGGACCTGCATCCTCCAGCCCAACGTGCACTGGACGCTCCAATGCCTGCTCTCGGCCCCGGAGGTGCAGGCACGGGGCTCGGATGTGGTGGTCCTGGACGCGGCCTTCCCCTCCCTCCTGCACAGCGCCCAGCAGTGGGCCGACCTCTCCGAGCTCCAGCCGCGGCTCGTGTCCGCCCCCGGGACCGGCCCGCCCGACCCGGACGCCCTGCTCGACGCCATTGGCGACGACACCGCCCTGGTGGCGCTGAGCCACGTCGGCTTCACGACCGGGGCCCGCGTGCCGGACGACACGCTGCGTCGGCTCGCCGCGCGCACCCAGACCCACGACGCGCTGCTGCTGCTGGACGGGTACCACGCCGCCGGGTCGATGCCGGTCGATGTGACGGACCTCGGCTGCGACCTCTACGTCGGCGGCCTCCTGAAGGAGGCCTGCGGGTCGTCGGGCAACACCTACCTCCACGTCCGTGAGGGCCTGGAGCTGACCCCTCGGCTCACCGGTTGGTTTGGCGACGCCGCCCCGTTCGAGTTTCGGAATCACCCGGAACCGCACCCGGATGTGCGCCGCCGCTTCCTGGGCGGCACGACGGCCGTGGCGCCGATGTACCACGCCGTGGAGGGGGCGCGGATTCTGCTCGACTGCGGCCTAGAAGCGGTGCGGGCCCATTCGCTGGCGCTGACGGACCGGGCGGTCGAGCGGGCCGACGCGGCCGGCATCGCGCTGCGCTCCCCGCGGTCGCCGGCAGCCCGCAGCGCCATGGTCGTCCTGGAGGTGCCCGAGGCCGAGAAGCTGGCGGCGCACCTCAAGACGTGCGACG
>JBDGQP010000058.1:10036-45084 GCA_042218975.1 Salinibacter sp. | reverse complement strand
AGAACGAGGTCCTGCGGATGGCCCCGTTCCTCTGGAATACAACCGCGGAGGTCGACCGGACCTTCGACCGCATCGAGACGGCCCTCGAGGACGGTACCTACCGTCGGCGGTCCGTGTCGTCGGCGGGCCCGGTTACCTGAGACGCCGCATGCTCCTCCGCTGTGCCGTCGCGGACCTCCGACGGCTCAACCCGTTGCGCCGCTCGGGGGTCGAACTGAAAGACAGCGACCAGGGCCGCGAAGAGGTCGGCGTGGACGTCGGCCATGCGGTGCGGCTGCTCATAGAACGTCTCGACGGCCACGGCAAAGAACTCCGACGGCGCCTCGGCCGCGTACGGACGGAGGATGGACTGCCCGTCCCGGACCCGGCGCATCTCCCGGCGCACGAGCGCCTGCCAGGAGGACGCGGTGGCCGGGGCCACCAGCGAGGGCACCCCGTCCGCCCCTTCGCTGTCGAAGTCGAAGAGATGGGCGAGTTCGTGGAGCACCACGTTGTCCCCGTCGGCGGGCCGGGCCCAGCTTGCCTCAACCGCCGGGGCCGTGAGGATGATGGGACCCTGCTGATGGGCCATGCCGTCGTACGCTCCCCGCGCGCTGTCGTAGTAGTCGTCGTTGAAGCGCTCCGGGTAGAAGAGGACCGAGCGGCTCCCGGGCAGCTCCCAGGTCGGCCGACCGTGCAGGAGCAGGGCCGCGCCCGCGGCGACGCTCAGGCGGAGCGCGTCGGTTACCTCGACACCCTTGACGCCCTCGAAGGTGTACTCGTCGAGCACGAAGCGGACGTCGCGGTCGAAGCGGCGGCGGCCCTCGTCGGAGAGCCGACGGTAGAGCGGCACGTGGGTCTGCAGCCACCGCCGCCAGTCGGCCGGCATCGGCGCCCGGGCCGTGCGCCACCGGCGCAGGGCCCGGCGAAGGCCGATCCCCAGGATGAGGAGCGCCGGCGCGAGCCCCACCAGTGCCCCGACGGGCCGGACCTGCGCGCCTACGAGGGCGACGGCCCCCCCCACCACGAGGGCAAGCAGGACCGTGCTCCAGAGCGAGGATCGGCGGAGGATGCGCATGGGGCAGTGCCCTGTCCGGGGTGAAGGTGGGCCGGACCGAGCGGTTGCGGGTGGGTGATCGAGACAAGCTGCCGTGGCCCCAAACGCAGAACAAGGAGAAGAAGTGCCGTGCCGACGCCGGGGCTCGGCCCACGGGAATCCCTCGGGGCGGCGCCTCCCCCTTATCGGGAGGTTCCCCGAACAATTGCCCAGACGGCAAGGTATGAGACGGGACGCACTCTGCTGGCGTCCGCGCCGGCGGACACGAGCGAGCCTTTCCCACGAACACGACGACTGACTCTATGGGTGCGATGAACACGCTCCGGGAGAACACCGGGGTCATCCTTTGGATTCTGGTGCTGTCGTTCGGCGTCATATGGACGCTTCAGGACTCGAACGTCTTCAACGCCATGAACCAACCGAGCCAGAACGTGGCGGTGGTGAATGGCACCACGATCAGCAACCAGGAGTACAACAACGCCGTGGAGCAGCAGCGGCGGCGCATCCAGCAGCAGATGAGCGGCGAGATGGCCGGCAAGATGGAGAACATGGTCCGTCAGCGGGCCTACGACCAGCTCATCAACAACGCCCTCCTGGAGCAGGAGATGAAGCGGCTCGGAATCACGGTGACGGACGCGGAGGTCGAAGAAATGGTCTTCGGGAAGACCCCGCACCCGGTCATCCGACAGCAGTTCGCCGACTCGACGGGCCAGATCAACTACCAGTTGCTGCAGAACATGGCCCAGAATCCGCAGGCGAATCCTCAGTTCCTCCGGTTGGAGGACTATCTGCGGAAGCAGCGGCGCCAGCAGAAGATGGGGTCGCTGATCCAGTCGACCGTTCGCGTCTCCGAAGAGGACGTCGAGGAGTACTACTGGCGGCAGAACGCGACCGCCTCGGCCCAGTACGTCGCGCTCCGGTACGCGTCGGTGCCCGACGACTCCATCTCGGTGACCGAGTCGGACCTCCGTTCCTACTATCAGGAGAACAAGGAGGAGTTTAAGCGCGAAAAGACCCTGACGCTCGATTACGTGACGCTCTCGAAGACGCCGACGGCGGAGGACACGGCTGCCATCATGCAGGACCTGAAGGACCTCCGACAGGATTTCTCTGAGGCCGAGAGCGACTCCCTCTTCCTGGCACAGAACGCTTCGGAACGGTCCTTCACCCGAAACTACCAGACGCCGGATCAACTGAACGACCCCGTCGCCGACGCCATCTACGAGAACCCGGAGCCGGGACGCATCGTGGGGCCCGTGACCGGCGGCGGCCTGGCCCATCTCGTCAAGATCCGGGACACCCGGCCCGCCGACGGGACGTATATCCACGCCTACCACATTCTCCTTCAATCGGACGAGGAGGATCCGGCCCTGCGGCGGCGCCTCGCGTCGATTCGGGACAGCATCGCGTCCGGGGCGGCCTCCTTCGCCGAAATGGCCCGGCGCCACTCCGAGGACCAGTCGGCCTCGGAGGGCGGCGACCTGGGCTGGTTTGGTCGGGGGCGCATGACGGAGGCCTTCGAACGGGCCGCCTTCAACGCGACGCCCGGCGAGCTGGTCGGGCCGATCAAGTCGGAGTTCGGCTACCACCTCATCCGGGTTACGCACCGGGCCGACCAGGCAGTCCAGATCGCGGACCTGGCCTTCAGCCTGAGCCCGACCCAGAGCACCCTGTCGGACAAGCAGACGACACTCGAGGACGTGGCCTTCTACGCGGAGCAGGAGGGCAACTCCTTCACGGAGGAGGCCCAGCGCCGCAACCTGGAGGTCCAGCAGGTGCAGGCTCAGGCCACGCAGACCACCGTTCCCGGCATTGGTCAGAGCCCGGCCCTGAGCTCGTTCATGGGGTCGGCCCAGGCCGGCGACATCAGCGACGTGATCGAACTGCCGAACAAGTTCGTGCTGGCGAAGGTCTCGACGGTCCAGCCCGCGGGCTACCGTCCCTTCGAAGAAGTGAAGGCACAAATTCGGCCCCGTGTGGCGCTGCAGAAGAAGCAGCAGATCCAGACCCGGCGCCTGCGGCAGGCCCTCCAGCGGACCGATTTCTCGCGGTTGCCGCGGGTGCTGAACACCCAGATGCGCTCGCAGTCCGGCATCACCTTTAGCACCGCCACGGTGCCGGGCATCGGGAACGACCCCGCGTTTTCCGGCACGGTCTTCGGCCTCGACGAAGGCGAGACCTCCGGCGTCGTTGAGGGCGCAAACGCCGCGTACGTGGTCCGCGTGACGTCGAAGCAGGAGCCCGCCGACCTCACCGCCAGCAAGCGCCAGAAGATCCGTCAGAAGCTCCTCAAGCAGCGGCAGCAGCGGGTCTCGAAGCAGTGGCTGGCCGCACTCAAAAAGGACGCGACAATCAAGGACATGCGGCAGCAGTTTCAGTAGGAGGGGCTATCGGGGAGGCCTCACGTCACGTTGAGGCTTCCCCGGAAGACCGTCACGACCGGCCCTTCGAGGTACCGCTCCCGCCCCCGGCTCGTGGCGGCGGTGCCAACCCGGAAGGACCCGCCCCGGGCCTCGACCGTCAGCGGGTCCGCGTCGGCGCGGCCCGTGGCCTCGGCGACGGCCGCGGCGGCCAGGACGCCGGTCCCGCAGGAGGGCGTCTCGCCCTCCACTCCTTTCTCGTAGGTCCGCAGGTGCAGGACCTCGTCTTGCATCTCCACGAAGTTGACGTTGGCGCCCGGCGGGTCGACCCGCGCGTCCTCGCGGAGCGGCGGGGCCCATTCCTCGACCGGCACGGCCTCCACGTCGGGGACAAAGATCACGAGATGCCCGGTCCCCGTGTCGACGTAGTGCACGGCCGCCGGATCGACCGGCACCGTCGCCTTCAGGGGCACGTCCAACTCCAGGGCCCGGGGCGCGGGCACGTAGAGCCGCACCACGTCGGGCCGGGCCTCGTCGGTGGCGGCGTGGTAGCGCCCCGCGTCGGTCTCGAAGGCGAGCTCCGGCCCCTCGAAGTCGGCGTTCACCGCGAAGCGGGCCAGGCAGCGGGCGCCGTTGCCGCACATCGTGGCCCACGAGCCGTCGGCGTTCACGTAGCGCATGCGGTAGGCCACGTCGTCGGCCGCCGCCTCGGTCAGGGCGAGCAGCCCGTCCGCCCCGACCCCGTAGCGGCGGGGGCACCACGTCGCGGCGAGGTCCGACAACTCGTCGTCGGAGAACCGGTACCAGCGGTTGTCGAGGACGAGGAAGTCGTTGCCCGCTCCGTGCATCTTGGTGAATTCGACGACGAGTGAGGGACTCATGAAGATGTATCGGTCATTTTAGGGTTTCGCGTCGATTCCCCGGCACGATCCGGAAGGCCGGTGCGTATAGGGCGCGTCGAGGGGGCCGAATGGGGCTGCCTCGGCTCCGTACTCTGTCTGACAAGCTCTCAAACCGTTGCCCGAGAAACAACTGAGCATCGAAGGCGCCGATCCCCTCCTCCTCTTTGGCTTCAACGACGTCTACCTGCGGAAGATCGAGAGCGCCTTTCCGGACACGCACATCACCGCCCGCGGCACCGACATTCACCTCCGCGGCGACGAGGAGGCCCTCGAGAAGGTCGAGCGGGTCTTCAACGAGATGGTGGTCCTCCTCGACCGCAACGAGACGCTGACGGAGGACGACGTCGACACCGTCCTCGCCCTCTTCGACTCCGAGGACACCGACCAGGCCCCCCTCGCCGACGCCGAGGCCATTCTCACGACGCCCGACGGGGAGGTCATCAAGCCCCGCTCCCCGAACCAGAAGCGTCTCGTGCAGTCGGCCGGCTCCAACGACGTCGTCTTCGCGATCGGGCCGGCGGGCACCGGCAAGACCTACGTGGCCGTGGCCATGGCCGTGGCTGCCCTCAACGACCACCGGGTGAAGCGGATCGTCCTCTCCCGCCCCGCCGTCGAGGCGGGCGAGCAGCTCGGCTTCCTGCCGGGGGACTTCTACGAGAAGGTCGATCCCTACCTCCAGCCCCTCTACGACGCGATCGGCGACATGATGCCCCGCGAGCAGATGGCGGAGTACCTGGAGCAGGACCGCGTAGAGGTCGTGCCCCTCGCCTACATGCGCGGCCGGACCCTCAAGTCCTCGTTCGTCATTCTCGACGAGGCCCAGAACGTGACCACCAGTCAGATGAAGATGTTCTTGACCCGGCTGGGCCCGAAGAGCCAGGCGATCATCACGGGCGACGTCACCCAGACCGACCTCAACAACCGCGGCGACAGTGGTCTCATCCAGGTCCAGCACATCCTCAAGGACATCGAGGGCATCGAGTTCATCTACCTCGAGCGCGAGGACGTGGTGCGGCACCGCCTCGTCCGCGAGATCATCGCCGCCTACGAGGAGCACGACGCGTGACGCTTTCCATTTCCCATCGGCTCATTGTCTCATTGATCGAGACCTGAGTGCCGGTCGGGGTCCCTCCGTTTCTGAAAGATCTCTGACCAACCGTCCAACCTTCAACCTTCCAACCTTCAACGTGACGCCCGAAAACCGCCGCGACGGAGGCGGGATGACTCTCCGGTAGGACCGCGATTTAGTCGTACGTAAAGAACCCCTGTCCGGACTTTCGGCCGAGCTCCCCCGCGGTTACCTTGCGGCGGAGCAGCGGGCACGGGCGGTACTTGTCATCGCCCAGGTCCTCGTGGAGCACCTCCAGGATGTGGAGGCATACGTCGAGCCCGATGAAGTCGGCCAGCGTGAGTGGACCCATCGGGTGGTTCATGCCGAGCGTCATCACCGTGTCGATGTCGTCGGGCGCGGCCACGCCCTCCATCACGCAGAAGATGGCCTCGTTGATCATCGGCATGAGGACGCGGTTCGACACGAAGCCGGGGTAGTCCGCCACCTCCACCGGCGTCTTGTCGAGTTCTTCGGCGAGGGCCGTAACCGCGTCGGTCGTCGCGTCGGTCGTGCGCTGCCCGCGCACCACCTCGACCAGGGACATCACCGGCACGGGATTGAAGAAGTGCATGCCGATGACCCGCCCGGGGCGCTCGGTGCGGGCGGCGATCCACGTGATCGAAATCGACGACGTGTTCGAGGCAAGGATTGCGTCGTCCGGCGCGTGGGCGTCGAGAGCGCCGAACACGTCCGCCTTGAGTTCCTGTGCCTCCGGCACCGCCTCCACGGCGAGGCCGACGTCCGCGACCCCAGTGGCCTGTTCCGTCGTGGTTTCGATCCGGGCGAGGGCGGCCTCTCTGTCGTCGGGCGCAATGCGGTCCTTCTCGACCTGGCGGTCCAGGTTTTGGGCGATGGTGTCGGTCGCGGCGTCGAGGCGGTCGGCGTCGACGTCGATGAGGGTGACGGAGTAGCCGTGCAGGGCAAGGACGTGGGCGATGCCGTTGCCCATGGTGCCGGCGCCGACGACGGCGGTCTGCTGGATCGACATGGGGCGGTGTGAGAGTGGCAAGGACGTGCGCATCTTCAAGAAAGGAAGTGGACCGGCCGGTGTCGACCCTCCTGTCGCGGCGTCCGGACGACCGCCACTCGGAGTGCCCCCGCACGGGACGGAGGCGCACCACGAGCAGGGCGACGGCCCCGGCACAAACGCGACGACGGCCGTGCCGCGGTCCTGCGGCCGGGCGAGGGCCGGGGAGGCGCACCCGCGAGGCCCGTCTGGGCCGAGACGTCGGGGGCCGCGTAGAGCCCCCCGTCGTGCGACCGGGAGGTTGCACGGGAGCACACGGCCTTACGGCCCAACCGGACGCCCCCTCAGGTGCCCCCCGCCTCCGGCCGCTATTGCGTCTCTCCCCGAAGCGTGAGCAGGAGCGAGCGGGCGCCGCCCCGGGTCCGATGCTCGTTCAGGTAAATGCCCTGCCACGTCCCGAACGCGGGCGCCCCGTCCTGGACCGGGATCGAGAGGCTGGTGTCGAGCATCGAGGCCTTGATGTGAGCCGGCATGTCGTCGGGCCCCTCGACGGTGTGCTGGTAATAGGGCTGGTTTTCCGGCACCATCTCGTTGAAGTGGCGCTCCATGTCGCCCCGGACGGCGGGCGCGGCGTTCTCGTTGATCGTGAGCGAGGCGGAGGTGTGCTGGATGAAGACGTGCAGGAGCCCGACGCGCACGTCCTCGATTTCGGGGATCTCCCGCAGGACGGCGTCGGTGACCAGGTGGAAGCCGCGCGGCTTCGGCTCGAGGGTAACGTGTCGCTGAATCCATTCCATCGTGAGAACGGGGTTGCTGACCGAGAGGGGTTCGGACCCTCTACGGACGCACGCGGACATCCATCCACACCGGGAAGTGATCGCTCGCCGGCAGGGCCGTCGAGTCGCGCGGCGCCGGCCGCCAGACGCCGCTGCTGTCCACGGCGAGAGAGGCTGAGGGGAGCACGTAGTCGACCCGCTTCCCCCAGCGCGCGGTGTCGTCGGGATCGAGCGCCGGGAAGGCCGGCCGGTGTGGCCGTCGGCACCACCGCCGTTCGCACCCGCTCGTGCCCGACCACACTCCGGATGGCCCCCCGGTCTGCGCCCTCGTCCGCCGGATCCGCGTTCAGGTCCCCCATCACGACAAACGCGGCCCCGGCGTGCAGCCCGCCCCCGCGGCTCGAGTCGTCCCGGATGTAGGCGGCGTCGTCCAGGTAGTCGACCCAGAAGCGGATCTCGTCGTGGTTGCGCCGCCCGTTTCGCCGGGCGGGCCCGTCGAACGCCGGTGGGGTCGGGTGGCTTGCCAGGACGTGGAGGACCGACCCGTCGGGCAGGCGCAGGGGCACGTCCCAGTGGCTCTTCGAGGAGAGCCGGAGGTGCCGCCACTCCTCGGGGGTGTACCAGGGCTCGCCGCTCGTCGAGTCGACGGGCTCGGCCGCGTTCGGCATGCGGGACCACGGGAAGAGCCGGAAGGTGCGGATCGAGTCCCGCAGCACCTCGACGCCCGGCCGCACGAAGAGCGCCATGCCGTACTGCCCGGGAACGGTGCCGAAGCCCCAGGCGTCGTTGCCGTTGGCGCGGCCCGGGGCGGTCTGCTCGGCCACGCCGCCGTCGTCGCCGTCTACGCTCGGGGACGTGCAGCCCCACAGCAGTCCCGCACCCAGCAGGACCCCGAGTACGTGGAGTGGGCGAGGAGCGGAACGGGACTTGACGGCCACGGGCACACGCCTCGGAGGGACGGAAGAACACGACCCTACCGTAGAGCGAACCGGCCGTCAGGGTTCCGTCGGGGTGCGGGGAGAGAGGTACTTCGGTCCCCTCTCGCCCAAACCTTTCGGGGCCGGGAGCGTACCGTTGGTCACGTGCTTTCCGTCATCACCAGAAACTGAAATGTCCGACGCGCCCTCGCTTGCCTCGGACGGCCTGCCCCCGGAGGCGTCCGCCTCGGAGTCGGCGGCCTCCCTGTCGGTCGACGGCCCCGTGCCGACGACCCTGGACGCCATCCGCGCCCCGGTAGAGGACGACTTGGAAGCCTTCCGCACCTACTTCCGCGAGGCAATGCGGGCCGACCACACGCTGCTGGACAAGATCACCCAGTACGTGCTGTGGCAGAAGGGCAAGCGCATCCGGCCCCTCCTCGTGCTGCTCTCCGCGAAGGCCGTCGGGGAGGCGACGACCGAGCTCACCCAGCGGGCCGCGGCCCTCGTGGAGCTGCTGCACACCGCGACGCTCGTACACGACGATGTCGTCGACGACGCCGAGGAACGACGGGGCGTATTTTCGATCAATGCCCTCTGGAAAAATAAGATCGCGGTCCTGATGGGGGACTTCCTCCTCAGCCGCGGCCTGCTGCTGTCCCTCAAGCACGACGACTACTCGATCCTGCATACCCTGTCGGACGCCGTGCGCCGCATGAGCGAGGGCGAGCTGCTGCAGATTGAAAAGTCGCGCCTGCTGGACATCGATGAGGACACCTACTTTCGCATCATCTCCGACAAGACCGCGTCCCTCATCGCCGCCTGTACCAGAAGCGGTGCCGTGAGCGTCACCGAGGACGAGGCGATCGTCGAGCGGATGGAGCAGTTCGGCGAAATCCTCGGGCTCGCCTTCCAGATTCGGGACGATCTCTTCGACTTCAGCGTGGAGGAGTCGGGCAAACCCGTCGGCATCGACCTTCAGGAGAAGAAGATGACGCTTCCGTTGATCGTGGCTCTCCGCTCGGCCGAAAAGCGAGAGCGGAAGCGGATTCTCAAGATCGTCGACCAGGACGACAAGTCGCGCGACGACCTCGAGACCGTCTCGGCGTTTGTGACCCGGCACGGGGGCATCGACTACGCCCGCGACCGGATGGCGGCCCTGGCGGCGGAGGCCCAGTCTCACCTCGCGGCCCTGCCTCCCTCGGACGCCCGGACTTCCCTGATTGGCCTCACCGAGTTCGCCATCCAGCGGGACCGCTGACGCAATGCCGAATTTCGATTTTCGAGTGGCGAATGCCTTACTTACGGTTG
This sequence comes from Salinibacter sp., assembly GCA_042218975.1. Taxonomy (GTDB): domain Bacteria; phylum Bacteroidota; class Rhodothermia; order Rhodothermales; family Salinibacteraceae; genus Salinibacter. The sequence goes on along the minus strand of JBDGQP010000058.1, from coordinate 35,704 downwards.
CTCCCTGGCCACTCGCAATTCGGAATTCGCCACTGCCCAGATGCCTTCGCTTCACCTCCTCGGGACCGGCGCCGCCGTCAGCGACGCGCACCGCACGACGACGATGCTCGCCGTGTCCGACGATCGCTCCCCGCCCCGCACCCTGGTGGTTGACTGCGGCGGCGACGCCCTACAGCGGCTTCTGATGTGTGATCACGCCATCGGCCGCGTCGACGGGCTGATTGTTACGCACGCCCACATGGACCACACCAGCGGCTTTCCCCTCCTGATGGAGAAGGTGTGGCTCGACGGGCGCGAGCGGGCCCTGCCGGTCGTGGGGATCAGGCCCGCCCTGGCCCAGGCCGAGCGCCTCTGGGCCGCCTACGAGCCGGTCCACAGCGGCTGGGAGGGCCTCCCGCCCATCGACTGGCGGCCGGTGCCCCACGAGCGCGGCGCCGTCGTGTGGGACGAGGCCCCCTGGTCGATCACGGCCGCGCCCGTCCACCACGGCGACACGCCGAACGTGGGCCTGCGAGTCGAGCACGGCCCAACCGGCCGGCTCCTGGCGTACTCCTGCGACACGGCCCCTTCCGAGAACGTAGTGCACCTGGCCGACGACTGCGACGTGCTGGTCCACGAGGCCAACGGTGGGCCCAGCGAGAACCACTCCACGGCGGTCGGGGCCGCGGAGACGGCCCGCGCGGCCGGCGCCAACCGACTTCTTCTGGTCCACCTCCCGCCCGGCGACAAGGGCAACGTTCTCCGCGAGGCCCGGCAGATCTTTCCCCACACCGACCTGGGCGAGGAGCTGGGCACCTACGCGATCTAGCGGCTCACGGGAGCACGTACAGCGCCACGGCGATGTAGTGGCAGATGCTCCCGACGAGGACGAAGACGTGCCAGATGGCGTGGCTGTAGCGCAGCGAGTGCCATCCGTAGAAGACGATCCCGACGGTGTAGGCGAGCCCGCCCGCCGCGATGAGGAGCAGGGCCCCGGCCGGCAGCGCGCCGCTCACGGGATCGGCCAGCAGGATTCCCACCCAGCCCATCAGGAGGTACAGCGTCGTGGCGGCCGGGTGAAAACGGTGCTTCGAGAACAGTTTGAACAGGAGCCCGGCGAGCGCCGTCCCCCACACGAGGGTGAGGAGGGTCCCTCCCCATCCGTCCCGCATCAGCACGACCGTAAACGGCGTGTAGGTGCCCGCAATGAGCAGAAAGATCGCGATGTGGTCGAGGATCCGGAGCAGCCGCTTTGTGCGGGGCCGCCGGACGCTGTGGTACAGGGTCGAGGTCCCGTAGAGGAAGACGAGCGTGCCGCCGTAGATCGCCGCGGCGGCGAGGTCCCACCCGTCGCCCGCCAGGCCCGACAGGACGACGAGCGCAATCCATCCGACGACGCTCAGGGCCAGCCCCACGCCGTGGGTCATGGCGTTGGCCATCTCCTCCGCGTGGGACTCTCGCTTGTGCGGCTCCTTCGTGGGGTCCATGAAGGCGTCGTCGGGAAACGGGGCCGGCGCGTCGTTGGGGAAATTTGCTGCAACATACGGGCCAGGACCGACGGGGTTGTTACCCTGAGATTTCGTCTTTCTCCGTCGCCCCCGCGGCCCGGGAGGCCTGTGCGTTCGCTTGACGCCACCTCCGATAGTCGTGAAGATCCTGTTCCAGCAGCTTCAGACAGGCGGACACCACCGCGGCGTCGTCGAGGACCCCGACCAGGGGCACCGCGTCCGGGATGACGTCGAACGGATTCAGGACGTACAGCAGGGCGAACGCCGCCGCGCTCAGGGTCCAGGCCGGAACGCTTTTGTACCGGCCCGCCTTCACGTCCCGGACCAGGCCGAGCAGCAGTCGACCGTCCTCCAGGAGGCGCCGAAGCGGCCCGTGGCTGCGGAAGCGGTCCTCGATCGCGTCCGCCTCCTCGACGACGGTCGCGAGGTCGGCGTCGTCGACGTCCCGGGCCCGGGCCTCGACGTACTCCTCGTCGAGGGGCTCGAGGCGCTCCCGGAGAGATGCCCCCGAGGCGCGGAGCTTGCGCCGCAGCAGGCGGGCCCGGGCCGACAGGCGCGGTGCCAGGGCTGTGAGCCGAGGGGCCCCCAGCGGGGCGTCGGGCTCCTCGGATCGGTCGGCGTTCTTCTCGGATCCAGGCGTATCGGGCATCGGGCGGCAGCGGGCAGATTCGAAAAGGCGGTCCACGACGGAAACGGGCCCGGTTGGAGGAAGCTCCCCGACGGGGCCGACAAGGGACTGGGGATCCGTCTTTAACCGGCCGCCCCGACGCGGCCCGAGGTCACGTCTGGATCACGCCCGGATTGAAGCGCTCGAGGTCCGGGTTGTGGTCGGCCATGTCGAGACCGAGCGAGAGCCAGGACCGGGTGTCCACCGGATCGATGAGGGCGTCGACCCACAGCCGCGCCGCCGCGTAATAGGGCGTCGTCTGCTCCTCGTACCGGTCCTGGATGCGGGCGAGCAGCTTTTGCTCCTCCTCCTCAGAGAGCGTCTCCCCCTTCTTTTCCAGCTGCCGCACGCGGATCTGCTTCAGAACCTTCGAGGCCTGGGTGCCGCCCATGACGGCGATTTGGGCCGTGGGCCAGGCGAGCAGGAGGCGCGGGTCGTAGGCCCGCCCGCACATCGCGTAGTTGCCGGCCCCGTACGAGTTGCCGACAATGACGGTGAGCTTGGGGACCGTCGAGTTCGCAACGGCATTCACCATCTTGGCCCCGTCCTTGATGATGCCACCGTGCTCGGCCCGTTTGCCGACCATGAAGCCGGTTACGTCCTGAAAGAAGACGATCGGGATCTCCTTCTGGTTGCAGTTGAGGACGAAGCGGGCCGCCTTGTCGGCCGCGTCGGCGTAGATGACGCCGCCGACCTGGATCTCCCCCTTCGACTCGTGGTTCGTCTTGTTGCGGACCACGGCCCGCTGGTTGGCCACCACGCCCACGTTCCACCCGTCGATGCGGGCGTAGCCGGTGAGGAGCGTGCGGCCGTAGCCTTTCTTGTACTCGGTCCAGGACTCGGCGTCAACGATGCGGGCCAGAATCTCGCGCATCTCGTACTGCTCGCCCCCGGCGCTCGGGTAGAGGCCGTAGAGCTCCTCGGGAGGGTGGGCCGGGTCGACCGGATCCGCCCGCACGTAGCCGAAGCGCTCGACCGGTCCCTGGTGGTCGACGATCGACCGGACGATGTCGAGGGCCTCCTCGTCGTCCTCGGCCTTGTAGTCGGTGACCCCCGAGATTTCGGAGTGCGTGGACGCGCCCCCCAGTTCCTCGGCCTCGACGTCTTCGCCAATCGCGGCCTTCACGAGATAGGGCCCCGCCAGAAACACCGAGCCGGTACCCTCCACGATGACCGCCTCGTCGCTCATGATGGGCAGGTAGGCCCCGCCCGCCACGCAACTGCCCATGATCGCGGCGATCTGTGGAATTCCCTCGCTCGACAGCCGGGCATTGTTGCGGAAAATGCGGCCGAAGTCGTCCTTGTCCGGGAAGATCTCGTCCTGCATCGGCAGGAAGACCCCGGCCGAGTCCACGAGGTAGATGATGGGGACGCGGTTCTCCAGGGCCATCTCCTGGGCCCGAAGGTTCTTCTTCGCGGTGATGGGAAACCAGCTGCCCGCCTTCACGGTGGCGTCGTTCGCCACCACGAGGCAGGTGCGGCCGCGGACGGACCCGAGGCCCATGACGGTCCCTCCCGCCGGGCATCCCCCCTCGTCCTCGTACATCTCGTACCCGGCAAACAACCCGAGTTCGCTGAACTCCTGCGGGTCGTCGACGAGGTACTCGATGCGCTCCCGGGCCGTGAGCTTCCCCCGCTCGTGCTCGCGGTCGATCCGGCGCTCGCCGCCGCCCGTCCGCACCTCGGCGGCCCGTTCCTCCATTTTCTCCACGAGGGCCTCGTAGCGGGCCGCTCGTTCCTGGTAGGTGGCGTCGTTGACGGGGGCGTCGGTACCAAGGGACGCGGAGTCGGGCATGTCATCAGCTATGGGCGTTGGGGGAGCGCGGCGGGCCGGACGTCAAACACTCGGCCGGGGAATCGAAGGCAATCTAACCGATGCCCACTTCAATCCAAACCCCTCCACCCACACGAAAGCCTGTCCCGATGCACTCGGGACAGGCCTACAGTTGCCGGAGAGCCGATGGAACGCGCGTGTCGGAGGCCCCGATGCCGTGGCGGGGGGAGCCACTGGCACGTGACCGGAGATGCTACAGGATGGCGCTCATCTTTCGGCGGATTTCTTCCCGGGACTCTTCGGTCTTGTCCTGGATGAGACCGACGATCTTGTGCATCTCGCCGCGGGCCCGCTTCATTTGCTTGTCGTCGAAGTCGGCCTCTTCCCAGATCTCCTTGATCTGGTCGCGAATGCGGCGCCAGCTCTCGTTCATCGCCTCCGTTGCCATAACAGTAACTGTGTGTTTGTTGGGGATCTACGACGGACTGGTGCTGTTACCGCCAACCGGGGACCTAGGTTTCTCGACGAGTCCCCAGCTCCGCTTTCTCTGCCCACCAGGACCACGTTCTATGCCCCGCATCGGCGTCATTGGGGCCGGCATCGCCGGCCTTACCGCCGCCCACCACCTGCACTCCCACGACGTCCCGGTCGTGGTGCTGGAGGCTCACGACCGCCCCGGCGGCGTCATCCAGACGCACCGGGAGGCGGGCTTCCTCGTAGAGGCCGGGCCCAACTCCCTGCGCTCAACGCCTTTTCTGCACCGGCTGGTCCAGACCCTGGGCCTCGACGACGAGCGCGTCTGGGCCGACGACACGGCGTCCCGCCGGTACGTTCGCCGGGACGGCCGGCTCGTTCCCGTCCCGATGTCGATCGGGGGGTTCTTGACGACGGACCTACTGTCGACCTCGGCCAAGCTGCGTCTCCTCGCCGAGCCGTTCGTTCGGGCCCGGGCGCCCGAACGGGACGAGGAGAGCCTGGCCTCGTTCATCCGCCGACGGCTCGGCCCGGAGGTGCTCGACTACGCCGTGGCTCCGTTCGTCGGTGGCGTCTACGCCGGGGACCCGGAGCAGCTCTCGGCGCGCCACACGTTCGATCGCCTCGTGGAGTGGGAGCAGACGTACGGCTCGCTGTTCTGGGGCGCCCTCCGCGACGGCGGGGACGACGGGGCGGACGACGTCCCGTCGGGGCTCTTCTCGTTCCGGAAGGGGCTCGAGACGCTGCCTCGGGCCCTGGCCGACGCCCTCGACGGGGCGGTCGAGTACGGAACTGAAGTGACCCGGATGGCGGAGGCGAACTCGGGCTGGACCGTGCACGCCGACACCGCAGGCGGCTCCGCCACCTACGAGCTCGACGGGCTCGTCTGCACCGTCCCCCTCCACCAGCTCGCCGCCCTCGACCTCGATACCAGCGCCGACCTCTCGCCCCTCGAGGTCGTCTCCTACCCGCCGGTTCATGTGGTCGCCCTCGGCTACGAGCGATCCGCCATCGCCCATCCGCTCGACGGCTTCGGCCTGCTCGTGCCCCCCGTCGAGGCGGACCTCGACGTGCTCGGAACGCTCTTCTCCTCTACCCTCTTCCCCGGCCGCGCCCCCGACGACCGCGCGCTCCTCACGACGTTCGTGGGCGGGGCCCGGGCGCCCCACCTGGCCCGCCGGGAAGACGCCGCAATTCAATCCATCGTCGAGCGCGACCTCGACCGCCTGCTCGGCGTCGAGGGCACGCCGGTCTTTTCCCGTCACGTCCACTGGCCCCGGGCCATCCCGCAGTACCGGCCGGGCCACGGGGCCGTCAAGGAGACGCTGGGCACCCTCGAGACGCGGCACCCGTCCCTCGCCTTCGCGGGCAACTACCGCGACGGCGTGGCCGTCGGCGACGCCGCGAAGAGCGGCCGGGCCGCCGCCGAACGCCTTCTGGCGCGCTGATCCCTTGGGGAAACAGGGACCTCGGCTCACGCCCGTCTCATCTCGGAGGCGAGGCGGCGGATGAGCCGGCGCTTCACCACCGGGAGCAGCGTCTCCTTGTAGGGCACCTGCAGGTCGGTGCTGGAGACGTACGTCGCCGGATTTGGGAGGTCGCGCCGCTCCTCCAGCAGGTCGAGCTTGATGGTGGAGGGGTGCACGTCGACGCCGTCCTGCTCGACGGTCTTGCAGTGGACCGTGCGCAGCGCACGGTGCTTCTCCCCCTCCTCGTGGATGGTCGACAGTTCGTAGCGGAGGATGTGGAGCACGGCCCTCTCGCGGTCGGGGACCATAAGATAGCCCTCCTGGAGATACGAGGGGACGATCCCCACCGTCTCCAGCTCCGTGTTTTCCTCGACGTGCTCGTACACCTCTCGGCCCTCCTCGATCGTCGAGCGGATCTGCGGCAGCGCCCAGCGGATAAGGTCCTCCACGACCGTCATCTCCGTGCCCTCCAGTTCCGGCCACTCGTAGGTCACCGACGCCTCGTCCCAGTCGATGCCCGTGATGCGTCCCGTTTCGGGGGACCGGAAGTTCTCAGTCCGCTCCAGCACCGTCCTAAGACCCTGGTGCAGCTTCACGAGCCGCCCGAGGTGCGGGTACACTCGCCGCTGCTCGAACGCCGACTCCGCCCGCTGGAGCCCGGCCAGGATCTGATACTGCGTCTGCTCGATGTCGTCAACCGCACCGGTGAAGAGTTCGAGGCTGAGCGATTTCATAGTGGTGGGAAAACGTGTTAAGCAGAAATCAAGGAAATGTATAGAATCTGTGCAGGAGAACGTCAAGCGGCGATCGGTGGTTCACCCGGCGTCCCCACCCGCCCCCGGTCGGAGGCGCTCCATGAGGGCCTTCACCTGGTCGCGGGGCATGCGGGTGAACGCGTTAAACTGTCCGCCGGCCGCAAGGGCCTCGCCCCCGTCGATGGTCACGACCTCCCCGTTCATGTAGCCGGACAGGTCGCTGAGGAGGATCGCTGCGAGGTCGGCCAGTTCCTCGGGGTCGCCGAAGCGCCGGGCCGGGATCCGCTCCCGCATTCGCTGCTCCATCTCCTCGCTCGGCATGAGGCGCTCCCACGCCCCTTCGGTGGGGAAGGGACCGGGGGCGAGGGCGTTGAGCCGGATCCCGTCCGGGCCCCACTCGGCCGCCAGCGACCGCGTCATCGCCACGATGCCGGCCTTCGACATGGCGCTGGGGACCACGTAGGCGCTCCCGGTCTCGGCGTAGGTCGTCGCGATCGAGAGCACGGCGCCGTCCGTACCGCGCTCCAGCCACCGTCGGCCGCAGGCCTGGGTGCAGTAGAACGTTCCGTAGAGGTTCGTCTTGACGATCGCGTCGAAGCCATTCGCGGAGACGTCTTCCGTCGCGGCTAGGAAGTTCGCGGCGGCGTTGTTGACCAGCCGCGTCACGGGGCCCTGGCGCGCCTCGGCCTCCTCGAAGAAGGCCTGCACCGCCTCGGGCTCCCGCACGTTGCAGGAAATCCCCTCGGCCGTTCCCCCGGCCTCCTCGATCTCGGCGACGGTCTCGGCCAGAGGCTCGGACCGGCGGCCGTTAATGGTAACGGCGGCGCCGAGATCCGCAAAGCGATGGGCCATGGCCCGCCCCAGACCGGTGCCCCCACCGGTTACGACGGTGTGGTGGTCGGCGAGCAGATCGGGCGGCAAGTCATCGGGCATGGGGCCTCGCAAGGAGTTGATCGAAAACACGGAGCGAAGGAAGGCGAATCGTTCAGTCCGTCTCCCGAACGACGAGGGCGTACAGGTCGCGGAGCGGACCCTCCAGATCAGACGATTCGCTCGCAACTGTGTCCGACTGCGCGGTGGGCGCCCGGTACCCCCATTCCTCAGCGTCGCGGGTGTATCGGACGGGGAGCGGCGTCTCGGGGTCGATCACCCAGTGCTCCCGAAGGCTGTCCGGGTCGGTATACGCGGCCGGCTTGTCACTGTGGTCGCGTGCCTCCGTAGAGCCGGAGGGCCCCCTCCACGATCATATCCGGATTTTGCGGGGTCCGCGGTCGGGTGTCCTCGCAGGTCGACGCACACGCGACGACGGACGTCCGGATACACGTAGCCGAAGGAGACGCGGACGCGTTGATCGGAGGTCATCACGTAGCAGTCACGGGCCACAAGTCGGGTTCTCCGCTCGCGCGAGACGCTGTCTTTCATCTGATGGGGTTCGGGCTCGGCGCCGGCCGTAGGAATCACGGAGCCATGGTGGAGTTCGTAGCGCTCGTCGTCGGCCTCCGCGTCGAGCTCGGGATCCTCCACAACGGTGTAGCCCCGGGCGGCGACGGCGGACATGGAAAACGGAGCGTGCGGCCGAGGACGATGATGGACGTTTCGTGAACCGGGCGCCAATCCGCGAAGATCCAGGTCGCACGCCCCGAGAAAGGGGACGGCCCAGGCGCCCCCCTCCCTGAGCCGTTCGCCCAGACGGGGCGTCGAAACGACAGGCTACGCCGTTTCGCTCGGCTCCGGCCGGTCCGGGGCCTCGTCGTCCGCGTCGGAATCCGTGACCCCCGGCGCGCCATCCCCGTGTGACGGGGGCGCCCCCTCTCCGAAGTCGTCGGGCGTCCTCTTCTCCACCCCTGTCTGTTCGGACGCCTCGACGACCGAGGACGCGAAGGCCCCCCGCCCCGTCGGCTCGCCGGGAAACATCCGGTGCTGCCGGTACTCGTCCAGCGCAAACTCGTCGACCTGGATGTACTGCTCGCGCGCCTCGTCGGCCCGGTGCACGAGGTCGTACTCCTCCTCCGTGATGATGCCGTCGTCGCGGGCCTGGGCCAGGAGCTGACGCGGCCGCTTCTTCGGCAGCCGGCCGTCGTGGATGGCGTCCTTGATGGTCTGCCCCACGTGGTAGGCATCGCGGTTGAGGCGGAAGGCCCACTCCAGCTCCCCGAGGGGTTCCGTCCGATCCTCGGGCACGTACAGGTCCTCCGTGAGCCACCCGCGGGCGCCGTCCTTCTCCTGAATGGCCTGCGCGAGAGTGCCGCCCAGCTCGTCGTCCGGCATCGCCCCCAGCGTGTTGAGGCGCGACCACGGCGCCACGACGGCTCGCAGCAGCCACGTCAGGCCCGGCACCTTCAGGTTGTCGAAGAGGCCCTCGAACGCCTCCTGCATCCGGGCAAAGGCGTACTGCATGCTCCAGTGCAGGAACGGCTCCTGCTCGGGCCGGCGGCCCTCCTTCTCGAACCGCGTGAGGACGGCCGTGCCGAGATACATCCACGACAGGATGTCCGCGAATCGGCCCGTGATCTTCTCCTTCCGCTTCAGGGCCCCGCCCAGGCTGCCCATCGCCAGGTCGGCGAAGAACGCGAAGCTCGCGGCCGCCCACGCCATCTTTCGGTAGTACGGCGCGGCCGGGCCGTCGACGGGGGCACTCGCGAGACGGCCGCGGGTGAGCGAGAGCCCGAACGCCCGGCATCCGTTCCGCACGACGTGCCCGATATGGCTCCAGAAGGCGTCGTCGAATTTCTCGACGTCCCCGTCCATCAGGGCTTCAATCTCTTTCAGGGCGTACGGGTGGCACCGGATGGCCCCCTGCCCGAAGATCATCATCGTGCGGGTGAGGATGTTGGCCCCCTCCACCGTGATGCTGATGGGGAGCGACTGGTAGGCAAGCGCCAGCAGGTTGCTCGGGCCCCGCGAGATGCCGTTCCCGGCCAGGACGTCCATGCCGTCGTTCACGAGGTCCCGCTGCATCTCGGTGGTGTTGTACTTCATGATCGCCGAGACGACGGCCGGCTTTTCGCCGCGGTCGACGGCCCCGGCGGTGTATTGCCGGGCGGCGTCCATGATATAGGTGTACCCGGCGATGCGCGCCAGCGGCTCCTCGATGCCCTCGAACTTCCCGATCGAGAGGCCGAACTGCTCGCGCACGGCGGCGTGCGCCCCGGCCACCCGGGTCACCAGCTTGCCGCCGCCGACGGCCTGGGCCGGCAGCATGAGGCCGCGCCCGGCCGAGAGGGCGTCCATGAGCATGGCCCAGCCGCGGCCGGCCCCCTCGGCCCCGCCGATGATGGCGTCGATCGGGAGCTCCACGTCTTCTCCCTCGGTCGGGCAGTTGTAGAAGGCGACGCCAAGGGGGTCGTGCCGACGGCCCAGCTGGACGCCGTCCGCGTCGGTCGGCACCAGCGCGCAGGTGATGCCCAGGTCCTCCCCCTTGCCCAGCAGGTTGTCCGGGTCCTCGAGCTTGAACGCCAGCCCCAGCACGCCGGAGATGGCCGCCAGCGAGATGTAGCGCTTCTCCCAGTTCAGGCGCACCTTGAGCTCCCCCTCCTCGTCCCGGAAGACCTCCCCGCGCGACTCCATCGACCCGGCGTCGGACCCGGCGTTCGGCTCCGTGAGGGCGAAGGACGGGATGAGGTCCCCGCTCGCGAGGCGCGGCAGATAGTGCTCCTTCTGGGCGTCGGTGCCGTAGTGCAGCAGCAGCTCGCCGGGCCCCAGCGAGTTCGGCACCATGACGGTAATCCCGAGGGGCACGGAGTGACCGCCCAGCTTCTGAACCACGGCGCTCCGCCCGGCGGCCGAGAAGCCGAGCCCCCCGTGCTCCTCCGGAATGATGAGCCCGAAGAAGCCCTGATCCTTCAGGTAGTCCCAGGTCTCGGCCGAGAGGTCGCCCCGCTGGTGGACGGCCCAGTCGTCGACCCTCCCGCAGACTTCCTCGCAGGGCCCGTCCAGAAAGGCCTGCTCCTCGTCCGAAAGCTCGGGGTAGAGCTGGTCGAGGGTCTTCTCGAAGTCGGGATTGCCCGAAAAGAGCTCCCCGTCCATCCAGACCGAGCCGGCATCAATCGCCGTTTGCTCGGTTTCAGAGATGGTAGGCAGGAATTGAAGCGCTTCCATCCCCTTCATTAGCGCCGCGGAGACCTGTCGTCGAATCGGCCCCACGTTGAAGACGGCCACGAGCACGCCGTAGGGAATCCACAGCCAGAGCGACGCCCCGCCGCCGTACAGGCCCACCGCCCCGGCCGCCGCCCACAGCCAGAGCGGCGCCCCGGTGTAGCCGAACACGAAGAGCGCGAGGAGCACGCCGGCGACGACACCGATCGTCGGCATGCCGGAAAATGCGTCAAACAGCGGGAGAGTCATGACGAGCCTCCGAGATGTTGTCGAGTGGAAACGAAAAAAAGACCCAGGTGTGCTCGGATGCGCGGAGTAGCCCCCGGCGATTAACACCGTTAATTCACAAATCCAACACACTTAACGGTGTTATGTTCTGGAAATCCGTACACCTCGGCGGGGCACGCTCCATCTTTGGGGGCACGGGGGCCGCCCGGACGGGCCGACCTCCGGGACGCGGCTTGGGACCTACGCGCGCAGGTTTTCGACGATGCCCGCCGCCCCCATCCCCCCACCGACGCACATCGTGCAGAGGCCGTAGCGCACCTCGCGGCGTACCATTTCGTGGAGGAGCGTGGCCGTGAGTTTTGCCCCCGTGCAGCCGAGCGGGTGGCCGAGCGCGATGGCGCCCCCGTTTACGTTGACGATGTCCTCGTCGAGCCCCACCTCCCGAATCACGGCCAGGGACTGGGCCGCGAAGGCCTCGTTGAGCTCCACGAGGCCGATGTCGTCGAGGCTGAGCCCGGTCTGATCCAGGGCCTTCGGAATGGCCTCGACCGGCCCGATGCCCATCACGTCCGGCGCGACGCCCGCCACCGCAAAGCCGAGGATCCGCCCGAGCGGGTCGGCGCCGAGCTCGTTCATTCGGTGCTCGCTCATCACGACGCTCGCCGCCCCCCCGTCCGACCGCTGCGACGCGTTGCCCGGCGTCACGGTGCCGCCCTTCTTGAACGCGGCGGGGAGCTGGGAGAGCACCTCCAGGTTCGTGTCGCGGCGCGGCCCCTCGTCGACCTCGAGGGTCGTGGTCTGCGTCGTGGTCTCGCCCTTGTGCCCGTTGACGGCGTGGTGGTGGGTCTCCGCCACCTCGAGGGGCACGATCTCGTCCTCGAACCGGCCGTGGTCGATCGCGTCGACGGCCCGTTCGTGGGAGCGGAGGGCAAACCGGTCCTGGTCCTCGCGGGACACGTCGTAGCGCTCGGCGACGTTCTCGCCGGTGAGGCCCATCGAGATGTAGGTGTCGATGTCTTCGCTTGTCGTCTCCGGGTCGGGCTGAAAGAAGAAGCCGCTCATGGGCACCTGGCTCATCGACTCGGCCCCGCCGGCCACGACGACGTCGGCCGTGCCGGTGGCGATGGCCTGCGAGGCCTGCACGATCGTCTGCAGCCCCGAGGAGCAGAAGCGGTTGACCGTGGCCCCGGGCACGCGGTCGGGCAACCCCGCCTTCCGCGCGATGATGCGGCCCACGTTCATGCCCTGCGGGCCCTCCGGAAAGGCACAGCCCATGAGGACGTCGTCGACCATCTCGGGCTCGAGCCCCTCGACCCGGCGCATCGCCCCCTTCACCGCCTCGGCACCCAGGGCTTCGGGCCGGTAGTGCTGCAGGGCCCCCTTGTTGGCCTTCCCGACGGGGGTGCGGACGCTGCTGACGATGTAGGCGTCGTTCTGTGCTTGCATGGCCGAAAGATCGGGATCTGATGCGCTGACGTCGAGGCGTCCCGCCGGGACGCCTTTACGTGGGGCCCGCCGGGACGATGGGAGACGAGGGTGCTCAGTTGCGGAGGGGCTTGTTGTGCTGGAGCATGTGGTTGATGCGGGCCTGGGTCTTTTCTTCACCCAGCAGGCTGAGGAAGACCTCCCGCTCCAGCTCCAGCAGGTAGTCCTCGTGGACCGACTGCGGGGCACTGAGCTCCCCGCCGCACATGACCGTCGCCAGCTTCGTGGCGAGGTGCTCGTCGTATTCGCTGATGTAGCCGCCCTCCCGGTACTGCATGAGAGCAACCTTGAACGTGGCGAGCGTCTTTTCGCCCAGCACCGTGATGTTGTTCATGACGGGCGGGGGCCGGTAGCCCTCTTCGCTCAGCCGGAGGACCGTCTGCTTCGCCGCGTAGAGGCGCCGGTCCTCGTGCATCACGATGCGGGTCGCCTCCGGCAGGAAGCCCATCTCGATGCCCTCGGCGGCCCCTTCGGCCACCTCCGCCATCGCGACGGTTTCGAAGTAGGGGCGCAGGTGGGCCTGAATGGTGCTGTGGTGGTCGTTCGGGGCCTCCCGCGCCGCCTTCGCGGCCAGGCGCATCGTCCCGGTCCCGGCCGGAATGAGCCCCACCCCCAGCTCCACGAGGCCGATGTAGGTCTCCGCGTCGGCCACGGGGGTTGGGCACGCCATGGAGATCTCGCATGCGCCCCCGAGGGTCCGCTGGTGGGGGGCCGCGACGACCGGCTTCGTCGCGTAGCGGACCCGCTGGACGGTGTCCTGAAACTCGTCGATGTACTGGTCGATGACGTCGTAGGCGCCCTGCGAGGCGGCCATCGCCATCTCCCCGAGATTGGCCCCGACGGAGAAGTTCTTGCCCTCGTTGCCGATGACCATGCCCCGAAGATTGGCGTCCTGCTCCACGCGGTCGATGCACTCGCGCAGCCCCATCATGACGCTGCGCCCGAGGCTGTTGGCCTTCGACCGGAACTCGTAGAGCGCCACCCCGTCCCCGACGTCGAGCAGGGCCGCCTCGTCGTTGCTCCAGAGCTCGGCGGAGCCGTCCTGCTTGGTCGCCGCGAGGCGCAGCTCGTCGGTCGGCCGCGGGTCGGCAACGTAGCCGCCCTCGGACGGGACATATACCGCCCGTTCGCCGTTCTCGGTTCGGTAAAACTGGGTCGTTCCCTGGTCCTGCATCGTTTCGACCCAGGCGGGCACCTCGAGGTCGTGCTCGGCCATCCCGTTCAGGACGGTCTCGACCCCGAGCGCGTCCCAGAGTTCGAAGGGCCCCTTCTCCCAGTTGAAGCCCCACCGGATGGCGCGATCGACGTCGGCCGGGTTGTCGGTGATTTCGCCGATCCGCCGGGCGCTGTAGGCCAGCAGCTCCAGCGTCGTCTCGCGGAAGAAGGCGCCGGCGCGGCCGGGGTCCTGATACAGGGCCCGGAGCCGCTCGGTGAGCCCCCCGGCGTTTTCGATGGATTCGAGGTCCCCGAGGGCGTCCTCCTCGGCACTCGTGTACTCGAACGTCTCCGGGTCGAGGGACTTGATCTCCCCGTCGACCTTCTTGTAGAAGCCCGCCTTCGTCTTCTCCCCCAGCCGCCCCTCGTCGACGAGCCGCTGCATCACGTCCGGCACCCGGAAGGCCTCGCGACGCGCGTCGTCCTCGACCTTTTCGTGGAGATTGGTCGCCACGTCGGCCAGCACGTCCAGCCCCACGAGGTCCGCCGTGCGGAAGGTGGCCGACTTGGGGTGCCCCACGAGGCGGCCCGTGAGCGTGTCGATCTCCTCGATCGTGTAGTCCCCCTCCGTGTAGTAGCGGATCGCCTGCAGCTGGGCGAAGACGCCGATCCGGTTGCCGATGAAGTACGGGGTGTCGTTCGCTACGACGACGCTCTTGCCCAGGTGCAGCCGCCCGAACTGCGCCACCCGCTCCAGGACCGACGGCGCCGTCGCGCGGGTCGGCACGAGCTCCAGCAGCTTCATGTAGCGGGGCGGGTTGAAGAAGTGGGTCCCCAGGAAGCGCCGCTTGAAGTCCTCGGACCGGCCCTCGGCGATCTCGTGGATGGGCAGGCCGCTGGTGTTGGTTGAGATGACGGCCTCCTCCCGGGCGTGCTCCTCGATCCGGGCGTGCACGTCCCGCTTCACGTCCATCTGCTCGACGACCGCCTCGATGACCCAGTCGACCTCGCCCACCCGTTCGAAGTGGTCTTCGAAGTTGCCGAGATAGACGCGGTCGGCGACCGCGTCGGTGAAGAACGGGTCGGGGCTCGCCTCCCGCGCCTGCTCGAAGCCCTCCCGAACAGTTGCGTTGCGATCCTTCCCCTCCTGGGGCGCGATGTCGAGCAGATGGACCTCCAGCCCCGCGTTGGCGAGATGGGCTGCAATCTGCGCGCCCATGGTTCCGGCACCGAGGACGGCTGCGGTCCGGAACGGCGGATGCGTGGCGGGGGCGGCGAGGTCGAGCGAGCGAGTGTCGAGCGCTTTGGTTTCCATGGGTGAGTGTCGGGTGCAGTGCATTAACAGTGTTAACGTCCCTCAGACCTCGGAACCGCTTCCAGCCATCGGTGGGGCCGGGGAGGCATGCGTTACGGCCTACTCGACGTCGGCGACCACGGCCCCTCGGGCCGTTGGCTCGTCGGGCGGCCCGTCCTCGCGGTAGAGGGCCGCAATCTCCTCGGAGTAGGTCTTCCGAACCTCCGGCCGTTTCACCTTCAACGTCGGGGTCAGGAGCCCGGACTCGATGGTCAACTCGTCCGGCACCAGGACGAACCGTTTGACGGTCGACCAGTGGTCGAGCCCTTCGTTGGCGTCGACGACCATCGACCGGAACGCATCGATAAGGGGCGGCTCCCCGAGCAATTCTTTAAACGGTCGATCGGGATTGAGATCCCGGGCCTCCGCCTCCATCCGGACCTGATCCTCCGTGGGAAAGATGAGCGCGGCACAGAACTTTCGGTCGTTCCCCACCACCACCGCCTTGTCCACGAGGGGCTGGCTGCCTAGCTGGTTTTCGATGGGCTGTGGCATCACGTACTTGCCCGTGGACAGCTTAAAGAGGTCCTTCTTGCGGTCGGTGATTTTCAGGTATCCGTCCTCGTCGAACTCCCCGATGTCGCCGGTGTGGAACCAGCCGTCGTCCGTCAGGACCTCGTCGGTCTTGTCCGGGCGCTTGTAGTATCCCTGCATCACGTGGGGGCCGCGCGTCAGGATCTCCCCGTCGTCCGCGATGCGGACCTCGACGCCCGGCAGTGGCTCTCCCACCGTGCCGGGCTTGTTGCGCTCGGGGCGGGTGTAGGAGATCACGGGACTCGTTTCGGTGAGGCCGTATCCCTGGAGGGTCGTGATGCCCGCCGCCGCGAGGGTGTTGGCGAGGTCGGGCTGAAGCGCCGCCCCCCCGACGACGATCCACTTGACTCGTCCCCCGAGGGCCTCCCGCCACTTCCCGAAGACGAGCCGATCGGCCACCGCGCGCTTCGCTTCGTAGAACGCCGACATCTCCTGATCAATCCGGTAGTCGCTTGCGACCCCGAGGGCCCACTCCCCGATCCGTTTCTGAAGGCCCTCCAGCCCCATAATTTTCTTGCGGATGCCGGCGTACACTTTTTCCAGTACCCGCGGCACCGACGCGAAGGTCGTGGGGCGCACCTTCGGCAGGGCCTCCACGAGGTCGTCGGGGTGCGTGAAGTAGATGCTGACGCCCCGCGTCAGGAAGGAGTACTGCAGCATGCGGGCAAATACGTGGGTGAGCGGCAGGAACGAGAGGACGACCTCGCCCTCCGGTCCGTTCTGAAAGGCGCCAAGCTCCCCGACCGAGTTGATGGCGTTCGAGGAGATGTTCTGATGCGAAAGCATGACCCCTTTCGGCCGCCCGGTCGTCCCGCTGGTATAGATGATGGTGGCGAGGTCCTCCGGATCGATCTGATCGCGAAGGGCCGAGACGGCGGCGCTCCGGTCGTCGGCCCCCGCGCGTCCCCGGGCCCGAACGTCGTCGAGCGTACGGAGGGTAACTCGGTCCGGCAGGTCGGGGTGCTCGTCCTCCGATCCGGGCTGACACAGAATGACGGTCTCGATCTTCGGAAGGTCGGGCAGAAGCTCCGCGGCCTGTGCCAGCCGATCCGGATTTGCGACCGCCAGGGCCTTGGCCTCGGCGTGCTCGGCGACGTAGTGCATCTGGTCCGCCGAACTGGAGAGGTAGAGGGGAACGTCGACCAGGCCGGCGATCAGGCACCCCATGTCGACGACGCAGAAGGGCACGTCGCTTTCCAGCAGGAGCGCCACCTTCTCGCCGCGCTGAAGGCCGAGGTCGAGAAGGCCCAGGGCCGTCTCCTCGGCCCGGACCCGAAACTGATCGAGCGACAGGGGGTCCCATCCCCCGTCGACGGGTTGGTTGAGGGCCTTCGGGTTCTCGTAGGCCTCGCAGGCCTCGTAGAGGAGGTCCGGAAGCGTCTTGCCCAGGGCGACGGCGCCGGCGTCGGGCGGGGCGGTGTGGATCGGTCCGGGCATGGCCGTGGGCGGTCGGGCAGAGAAGGGCGAGAGACAAGGCTCACTTCGGGGGAGAGGCCACCGACGGCCGGCAGCCTCGAAGGGTCCGCCGAATGGCGGTGTCGATGAAGACCTCCGGCTCGATCCGGGCGTCGACGCGATCGGCGAGCAGGAGAGAGACCGTACCGTGAAGGGAGGCCCAGATGGTGCTCGCGAGGACGTCCGGATCCTGAATATCGAAGGTACCGGACTCGGCCCCTTCCCGGAGCGCCCGGCTGAACAAGTCCAGGTTGCCCCGCGCCTCCCGGTACTTCTCCGGCGGGTACCGCTCCATGCGCTCGGGCCGGAGCTGAAACATGATCTCGTAGTACTCCGGGTTGTCGAGCCCAAAGTGGATAAAGCACCGGCAGAGGGCCCGGAGGCGCCGGAGGGGATCGTCCGGGAACTGGGCCGCCGTCTCCCCGAGCTCTTCCTGCAGCCGCATCATCCCTTCGTGGATCAGGGAGTGCAGGAGCGCATCCTTGCCGTCGAAGTGCAGATAGATGCTCGTGGCGCTGTAGCCGATCGCGTCGGCAATCTTCCGCATCGACAGGTTCTGATACCCTTCCTTGACCAGGAGGTGCCGTGCCGTGTCAAGGATGTGCCGCCGAAGATTGCCGTTGTCGGAGGGGGCCGACTGCGTGGTCATTGGATCCGCCGGCGTGCGATGCGTCGGGGACTGGGAGGGTCCTGCGGGATCCAAAACGTACGGCTCGGTCGACGAAGTGTCCAACCGATCAACGTGCGGCCATGGGGGGCAGATGAGCCCTTCTCCTTGGCGGAGGTCAACGGAAGCGTCGGGGGGCCTCGCGGGGGCAGAGATGGGGTCGAGTCGTTCAGGCCCCCGATACCGATACGTGAATAAATTCGCGAAGTCCGATTCTTGCTGGCGGCTGTCCACGGTCCCCAGCTATCGGGGAAAATGATTTGCGTACGTTCTCACGGATCGGTAAGCCAGTGAAGGGGCGCCGGTCGCCAGCGACAGCGCGACCCACCCGCTGTCGGCTCCTCCCGCCCAGCAGAACGATCTCACTGCTGAAACTCAAATATCAGCGAGAAGCGAAGCGTGTTGGCGAGGGGGCTTTCTTCCTCCAACGTGTAGATATACGAGATGTCTACCCCGACGATGTTGTACCGAAGACCGGCCCCGAAATTTAGAAATTGACGACCGCCGTTCTCCGGGTCTTCGTAAAAGTATCCCGTCCGGAGGGCGAAGAGGTCGTTGTACCAGTATTCCACCCCCGTTCCCACCGTAAACTGTTCGATAACGCTTAACTGGGCGGCCTGCTCACTCGGATTCTGCTGCCCCCGGGCCGCCCCCCACGACGAGAAGAGAGCCTCGTAGAACGGATCCGCCACGTAGGTCGTGTCCCCGTTGGCCACCTGCGGCTCGACGTTGACGAGTTCCTTGTTGAAGTCGTTCGCAAAGGTGAGGGAGTTGTACTTGTCGAAGTTGATCTCAAGGGCATACCCGAAGCGGAGATTCATCGGAAGGGCCTGCTTGACCTCCCGGTACTTCATGCGCCCCCCCATGTTGGCGAGGTTCACGCCCGCCGAGAACGTGGCCTCCGACCCGCCGAGGCTGAACGGACTCGTCCGGTACAGCGCAGAGAGGTCGCCGGCCAGGGTGGCGGCGGTGCCGCTGCCGCTCTGGTTGTTGGAGGGCGCTAGCTTCGAGTAGATCAGCCGCAGGGACGTGCCCAGACCCAAACGGTCCGATACTCGGTAGCCGTACGAGGTCCCGACCGCCAGTTCGTAGGAATTATACCTGCCCTGCGCGATGCCTTCGCTGTTGCGGATTTCGATCTCTCCCAGGTTCAGGTAGGTCACGTGCCCGCCAAACGTGCCCACACCGTCGACGTGGTACGTTCCCACTAGGTACTCGTAGAAGAGACCGGCGTCAAATTCGGGAAGCCAGTTCGCGTGCGTAACGCCTACCTGCGTGGTTTTTTGAAACGAAAGGCCGGCGGGATTCCAGAACATGGCGTTGGCGTTGTCGGCCACGGCCACGCCCGTGTTGCCCATGCCGGCGGCCCGGCTATCCGGCTCAATTCGGAGGAAGAGAGCGGTAGACTCGCCCAGTTGGGCCCGTGACTCACGGGTCATTCCGATCAAGAGAACAAAAAACGCCAGGACGGGCAGGCCCCACCGGGACAGTCGGGTCATTCGGGAAACCATAACGGGGATCGAGAGGCTAGGTACGGAATGCGCTCTGATGAAAGCACTCACTTCGGGTGCGAGCCGTATGGGGGCGGCCTCATCCGCGCCGCGCCCACACCCATCTACACCGCTTGGTCGTGCCCTCCGTATCGATGCTCAGTACGAAAATTGGGGATATGGAATGAGATCGAGACGCAGGCGTGTCCCCGTGCTGCAACGGCCCATTTCTGACGTTCAATGAGCCGGGTCTTTCATCGTTTCCGGTCCTGAGGGGTGCGTGCGCTCCCCCAGCCGTTCTCTAGGGCCCCTCTTCGATCTGCTCCTTCAGCCGGGTGAGCTGGTGCAGGGAATTTGCCATGCGCTGAGCGGCCTCCTTGATGTCCTGGGCAGACGACACGAACTGGTCGTCGAGCTCCTCTTCACGACTAATCTCGAGAAGAAACTGGGCGTTCCCGGAGATGATGGACAGGGGATTGTTCAAATCGTGGTACACAGACGATACCGTCTCGCGGACATCATCCAGTGAGTCGCTCGCTTGCGATTCGCTCATGGCGGACTTGGGGCCTGCGAAAAAGATGCGTGGATGCGTGACGGGCAAGGCCGGGACGTCACGCGGAATCGGGACCGGACGTCGCCTGAATGACCGTCAACCTAGATGTTGTTTTCTGTGGGAACAAGTTCCGTTCCTCAATAGGGGAGGTTCGGGGAATTCCGGTTCAAGTCGAAAATCTCTTTCCGCGGGGGCGGCCCCGGCGTGCCCTCCCTGCACACCAACCCGCCATCTTCGGGCCGGCCCAATGTCAACCGCAAGCGGACCCGAAGGATGCGGCGGCAGGGAATCTTTCTGCTCTGAGTAGGTGGGAGTTCCTCGTCCCGCACGGCGTAAGCGTGGGCTACGGGCACGCTTTCCGAGGATGACGGGACGGGTCGCGTACGCGGTGGGGGTGAGAGGGGCCCTGCCGCAACCGTCTCGGGGCCTACACCTCCTCGGGTGGGAAGTCCTTGAAGTGACCGTTCGACCGGATGCGGCGGTGGACATCCTCTTTCTGCTCGACTCGCGGGATCAGGGACTCAAAGTGCTGGATGAGGTACTCGATCCGGTCGTTTTCACTCGTCAGCTCCAACAATTTCTGCTTCTGATCCCCGTCCAGGGCCGCGTTTCGGGCAAGGACGTACGAGAGAGTCTGAACGTCTTCGTACAGGTCCGGCCGGACCGTTCGTCCCGCAAGCTCCAGAAGCTTCATGTGCTGGGTGATGACGCGTTCCTTCAGGTCGAGGTCCACCTCGGACTGCTCGTCCTCAAGGAGAACAACGTCCCCTGTGAAATAACTTTTTTCGTCGTACATCTCTCGCAGCTCGAAGCGCTCCTCTCCTTCCACGGCAATATCGAGGCGACCGTCGTCGTAGCGGGAGACGACCTCTTGAATGCGGGCCGTAGTGCCCACTGTCGCCAGGTCGTCGTCTTCGACCCGAACGATGCCGAACGGTACGTCGTGGTCCAGGCAGTACCGCGTGAGTTCCTTGTAGCGGTCCTCAAAGATGTGGAGCGGCAGACGCTCGCCCGGGTACAGGACAAGGTTAAGGGGAAAAAGGGGGAGGGAATCGATCGAAGAGGCCATTGGCCACTAACTTATAGTCCATATGAGCCGTCGAACCGGCCGTCCGCGGCCTGCCGTCCCGGGCGGGGCTTGGGTCCACCTCCGGGGCCACTGCATCAGGCCGCAATTCGGGCGGTTCGTACTTGCTTCTCGGTCGACGCCGATGCCGGGGCCCGGGCAGACCGGTCCGTCTCGGTCCGTGAGGGCC
Source organism: Salinibacter sp. (assembly GCA_042218975.1). Classification (GTDB taxonomy): domain Bacteria; phylum Bacteroidota; class Rhodothermia; order Rhodothermales; family Salinibacteraceae; genus Salinibacter. The sequence goes on along the minus strand of JBDGQP010000058.1, from coordinate 14,806 downwards.
CACGACCCGCAGGGCCGTGCTTGTTCAGGAAGTGGTCCAGGTACGACACCGCCAGGTCGGCCTCCTCGTCACGACTGCACAGGTAATACGTTCGCTTGAACGGGCGGTCCCACTGGCTGGGGAAAAACAACTCGTGGGCCTGCGCCGCACTGATCGACGCCGCCTGGGCGGCCCGGCTCCACACCCCGCCGCCGGTGTGGAAGCCGCCTTCCCGCAGGAGGGCCCGTTCGGAGAGCGTGCCGTGGTGGAGCAGCACGTGCCCCGCAATGCAGCAGCGGAATCCCTCCGGAGAGGCGCCGTTCCGGAGCACCTGCTCGGCGTTCCGTGCGAAGGCCCACTGCGCGGCACAAAACCGGTCGGGGGAGTGGGCGATGTGCTGGCGAACGCGGTCGAGGAGGTCAACGTTCATCGGAGGATCGGGATCGTGGGCGCAGCAATGCGGGCCGGTGCGGGAGTCCTCGTGGAAGACGACCATGATGGTGCGTTTACTGACGGGCCCAGGCCAGAGTTCGTCCGCCGTCAAGATCGTTAAATGTCAGGCCTCGTCCGCGGACGGTCCCTCCGTCAGTGCGAGCTCGTCGGCCGGACCCGCGTTGTGGACGCGACCGTGCTCGAGGCGGAGCACCCGGCTGGCGATCGACGCGAGGGCGGGGTTGTGGGTGGCCAGCACGAACGTCTGCTGCATCTCGCGGCTCAGGCGCTCGATCTCGCGGTGGAGGGGCTCGGCGGTCTGAGCGTCGAGGTTGCCGGTTGGTTCGTCCATCAGCACGAGGGCCGGCTCGTTCATGAGGGCCCGGGCCACCGCGACCCGCTGCTTCTCTCCGCCCGAGAGGGCGCTGGGCTGGTGGTCGGCCCGGTCCGCCATTCCCAGAAGGTCGAGCAGGTCGAGCGCCCGCGGCCGCGCGTCGGAGAGTGGTCGGTGCTGGATGAGGGCGGGCATGGCAACGTTTTCCACGGCCGTAAACTCCGGAAGCAGGTGGTGAAACTGAAAGACGAATCCCACGCTCCGATTCCGGAAGGCCGCGAGGGCCTCGTCGCTCTTCGCGAAGAGACTTTCGCCGCGGAACGTGACGGTGCCTGCCGTCGGGCGGTCGAGCGCGCCCAGGAGGTGGAGGAGCGTCGACTTTCCGGTTCCACTCTCCCCGACGACCGCGACGATGTCTCCCTCGGCCACCGTCATGTTGAGGCGGTCCAGCACGGTGAGGGGCTTCTCCCCACCCGTGTCGTACTGCTTGACCAGATCGTCTACCTGCAGAAACGAATCGTCCACGAGGGGTGTACCGGGAAGGTCGGGTGGGCCGGGGGCGGGAGGGACGCTCAGTCCTCCCGCTCAATCCCGTACTTGTTGAGTTTGTTGTAGAGGTGAGAGCGCTGAATGCCGATGGTCTCGGCGGTCTGGCTCACGTTCCAGTCGTGCTGGTCGAGCTTGTACTCGATGAACCGCTTCTCGAACTGATCGCGGGCCTGCGTGAAGTCGTCGTACGCGCTGATGAGCTCTTTCGCCGGCCCGTCGGACACCATCTTCGGCTCGACGAACTGGTCGACGTCGGCCGCCTCGATCGCGTCGCCGTCGACGAGGATGAGGAGGCGCTCGACGACGTTGTAGAGCTCGCGCACGTTGCCCCGCCACTCGTAGTCCTGAAGCCGGTCGAGCGCCTCGTCGGTGAAGGCCTTCGGGGCGAGCCCGTTCCGGCGCGCAAGCCGCTCGGCGCCGTGCTCGGTGAGGAGCGGAATGTCCTCCCGCCGCCGGCGGAGCGGCGGCACCTCAATCAGAATGACCCCGATGCGGTGGTACAGGTCCTCCCGGAAGCGGCCTTCCTCGATCTCTCCCATCAGGTCCTTGTTGGTCGCGGCGATCACCCGCACGTCGATCGGAATGCTCCGCTCCCCTCCGACCCGCTCGATCCGGTCTTCCTGCAGCACCCGGAGCACCTTCGCCTGGGCCGACAGGCTCATGTCCCCGATCTCATCGAGGAAGAGGGTGCCCTCGTGGGCCTGTTCGAACTTCCCGATGCGCTGCTGGGTGGCCCCGGTAAACGCGCCCTCTTCGTGCCCGAAGAGCTCGCTTTCGATCAGCTCGTCCGGGATCGCCGCGCAGTTCACCTCCACGATCGGTTCGTCGGCACGGGCCGAGCGGTGGTGAATCCATTTCGCCACCAGCTCCTTTCCGGTTCCGTTCTCGCCGGAGATCAGGACGCGCGCCTCCGTCGGGGCCACCCGCTCGATGGTGTCCTTGATGTCGCCGATGGCGTCGCTCTCGCCGATGATGGGCGGGAGGTCCCCCGTGCTCTGCTCGCTCAGGGTCTGCCGCATCCGGCGGTTCTTGGTCTCGAGCTGGCCGCGGTCCATCGCGTTGCGGACCGTGACCAGGAGGCGGTTCAGATCGGGCGGCTTCTCGATGAAATCGTAGGCCCCGAGCTTCGTGGCCTCGACGGCCGTTTCGATGGTGCCGTGGCCGCTGATCATGACCACCGGGAGGTCCGCGGCGCTGTCGGCAATCTCCTCGAGCACCTCCATTCCGTCGATCTCCGGCATCTTCACGTCCAGGAGAACGAGGTCGTACTGGTGGGCCTGGATGGCCTCGAGCGCCTCCTCCCCATCCTCGGCCTCCTCGACCTCGAAGTCCTCGTACTCCAGAATCTCCCGGAGGGTGCGGCGGATGCTGGCCTCATCGTCGACGACCAGGACGGTGGGCATGGCGACCGCGGCGAGCGACGAAACAGCAACGAGTGAAGAGGGCGGACCCGGCGCAGGACCCAGTCGGCCCGGACGGCGGCGCTTCTGCCGTCCCCAGCGGGTCCCCCGTCCGCTCAGGAGGCATTGCTCGCCTGGAGGGCCCGGACGCGGGCGAGATACCGGTCCACGTTCTCCGCCTGGTCGGAGTCGGGGTAGTTTTCCTGGATGCGCTGGTAGACTTTCTCGGCGGCCTGATAGTTGCCGGCGTCCTCGTAGGCCTGCCCCGCCTCGAGGAGGTAGCGCGGCGCCGTGAGTGCATTCTGATACTGTTCAGCGGCCTGTACGTAGTGCCGGGCCGCCTTGTCGAACGTCCCCCGGGTTTCGTAGATGGCCGCCTCCGCGGCGTAGGCACTCGCCCCAATGTAGTCGTTGCCCTTCTCGAACTGCTGGAAATACCGGAGTGCCCGGTCGTACTTCTCCTGCTCGTAGAGGGCACTGGCGGCGTAGTACGCGGCGAGGTTGCCGGCGTCGGTACCGCCGTAGTCGTCCGCGATGGTGAGGAGACCGGCCTGCTGGCCCGATCCGTTCAGGGCCCGGTCGTAGTTGCCCTGCTCGTAGGCCGGCAGGATCTTCCCCAGCATCCGATTGGCCTGGGCCGCCCGCTGCTGCTGGTAGTACATGTACCCCGGCACCGCCAGGAGGAGTGCGAGGAGCCCGATCCCGATTCCGTACAGGAGCTGCCGGTGGTCTTCGTAGAGAAGGAGCAACCGCCCGTACAGCTCGACGAGCATGTTCTGGCGAAGCTCCTGGCGGCGCGAGGTCTTTTCGGGCGTTTTCAAGGCAGTCATATTCGGCGGACACGAGGGTGCTGTCGTGAAGGACATCGGCGCGCGGTCCGGCGGAAGAAAACGGACCGCAGGAAAGAATCGGCGTAGGCTAAACCGACAGGATGGCTTTAACGCGCCGCCTCTCGTTCGTTTCCCGTCGACCGTCCCCCGGCCTCAGGGGGGATGGTTTTGCATGTGATCTTTACTAAGTTGCCTCGCGGAGATTTAATACGTTTGTTCTGGAGTGTTTAGGCGCTCCTTCCTTTTTTAACTGTGGTTGTTTCCGCAGACGCAGCGCGCCTCGCGCCCTGCCTTGCGCCTTCGCTCGACGTTTTCGAATTGAGACCGGACCGCCCCATGTCTATCAAACTCGGCATCAATGGATTCGGCCGCATCGGCCGCCTGTGCTTTCGTGCCATCCTCGAGCGCGACGAGCACAACTTCGACATCGTGGGGGTCAACGACCTCACCGATGCCGAGACCCTTGCGACGCTGTTCAAGTACGACACCGTCCACGGCCAATTCCCGGGCGAGGTGACGCTCGACGGCGACGCGCTGGTCGTGGACGGAGACCGGTTTCCGGTCTTCAACGAAAAGGACCCAACGAAGCTTCCCTGGGGCGACCTCGGCACCGACGCGGTGATCGAGTCGACCGGCGTGTTTCGCACCCGCGAGAAGGCCTCGATGCACCTCGAGGCGGGGGCCGACCGCGTCGTGATCAGCGCACCGGCGAAGAGTGAGGTCGACGCCATGGTGGTCCTCGGCGTCAACGACGACGTGCTTACCGGCGACGAGGAGGTCGTGTCCAACGCCAGCTGCACGACCAACTGCCTCGCGCCGCTCGTGAAGGTTCTCGACGACGAGTTTGGCGTCGAGCGCGGCCTGATGACGACGGTCCACGCCTACACCTCGTCTCAGAACCTCCTCGACGGCCCGCACGGCGACCTGCGCCGGGCCCGCACCGCCGCCGAATCGATCATTCCGACGACCACCGGCGGCGCCGTGGCGGTGGGCAAGGTGCTGCCCCACCTCGACGGCGACCTCGACGGCATGGCCATGCGCGTGCCCACCCCGGACGGATCGGTGACGGACCTGACGGCCACCCTCGAGGAGGATGTCGGCATCGACCAGGTCAACGAGGCCTTCCGTGCCGCCGCCACCGGCGAGCTGGAGGGCATCCTGGCCTACAGCGAGGACCCGATCGTCTCCCGCGACATCATCCACGACCCGCACTCCTGCATCTACGACGCACCGTGGTCGAACGTCG
>JBDGQP010000058.1:0-10026 GCA_042218975.1 Salinibacter sp. | reverse complement strand
GCCCTGGTCGAAGACGATCGGCCCGATGGTGAAGGTCGTGGGCTGGTACGACAACGAGTGGGGTTACGCCAACCGGACCGTCGACCTCGTCGAGCGGCTCTCCGAGGCCGCCGGATAGGACGTTTCGGCACCGCCGCTTTACCCGTCGCGCCGGCCCGCCCCCGATTGCCGCCGGGGGCGCACCGGCGCAGTCTCTTTTCCGAACTGTCGATAGCGTCTTCTCCCTATGCCGAAGCTCACCCTCGACGACGTCGACGCCCACGGCCAGCGGGTGCTCATCCGCGCGGACTTCAACGTCCCCCTCGGCACCGACGCGGACGGAAGCCCCGTCGTGACCGACGACACGCGGATCCGGGCCACCCTGCCCACGATCCGCCACGTGCTGGACCACAACGGAAAGGCCATCCTCATCAGTCACCTCGGCCGGCCCGGGGGGCAGCCGAACCCGGACCTGAGCCTCGCCGCCGTGGCCGACCACCTCGGCACCCTTCTCGAGGAACGGGTCCGCTTCTCCAGCAACACGGTGGGGGAGACGGTCGAGGAGATCATTGCCGGCATGAACGACGGCAGCGTCATTCTGCTCGAGAACACCCGATTCGACTCCGGGGAAAAAGCCAACGACGAGGCATTTGCCCGCTCCCTTGCCGCCCTGGCGGACCTCTACGTAAACGATGCCTTCGGGGCCGCGCACCGGGCCCACGCCTCGACGGCGGGCGTCGCCCAGTTCGTGGACGTGGCCGCCATGGGCCGCCTCATGGAGTCGGAGATTGCGGCCCTCTCCCGGGTCCGCGACGCGCCGGACCACCCGATGGTCGCCATCCTCGGGGGCGCCAAGGTCTCCGACAAGCTCGGCACGATCCGCGCCCTCAGCACATCGGCGGACCACGTCCTCATCGGCGGGGCCATGAGCTATACCTTCCTGAAGGCGCTGAGCCGCGACGTCGGGGCGTCCCGCGTGGAGGAAGACCGGCTCGAAACCGCCGAGTCGCTCTACGACGCCGCCGAGGGCCGCCTCGTGCTTCCGGGCGACCACGTGGTGGCCGAGGCCCTCGACGAGGACGCCGACGCCTCGGTCGTCGAGGACGCGATTCCGGAGGGCCTCATGGGGCTGGACATCGGGCCCGCGACGGTGGAGCAGTACCGGAACATCATTTCCGACGCCGCTACGGTCGTGTGGAACGGGCCGATGGGGGTCTTCGAACTCGAACAGTTCGCCGAGGGCACGATGGCCGTCGCCGAGGCCGTGGCCGACGCGACCGACGACGGCGCCTTCTCGGTCGTCGGCGGCGGCGACTCGGTCTCCGCCCTCGCCCGCTCCGGCTTTAGCGACCGCATCAGTCACGTCTCGACCGGCGGCGGGGCGATGCTCGCGTTCCTCGAAGGCGAGGAGCTGCCCGGCATCGCCGCCCTCTCGGACGCATAACCGCCCCTCTTTGTCCCCATGACGGTTTTCCGTGCCGTGGTCGGGCGCGCCGGGGGAGGCGTCCCGCCGCTCCTCCAGTCCTACTTCACGACGACCTTCTGGGAGCCGATCATCGCGGGGGGCGTCCGGATCCTCCTCCTGGTCGCCGGGCTCGTGGTGCTGCGCCTGATCAAAAAGGCCACCAACCGATGGATCGAGGGCGTACAGGAGCTGGAGGCGCGGGACCCGCGGCGCCAGCGCGCCACGACCCTCGGCAACCTCTTGCAGTCGATGGCCGAGTACGCGGTCTGGCCGATCGTGGCCATCATGGTCCTGAGCGAGGTGGGCGTCGACGTGGGGGCCCTCCTCGCCACCGCCGGGATCGCCGGCCTCGCCATCGGATTCGGGGCGCAAACGCTGGTCAAGGATGTGATCGGCGGCATCTTCCTGCTCTTCGACGACATCATCCACGTCGGCGACCTGGTGAGTATCGGAAGCACCACCGGCACGGTCGAGGAGATCGGCGTGCGCCTGGTGAAGGTGCGCAAGTTCAACGGGGAGCTCGTGATGATCCCGGCGGGCGAGATCCGTACCTTCGGCAACATGAGCATCAACTGGGCCCGCGTGGTCGTGCCCGTCGGCCTCAGCTACGAGCAGGACGTCGACGCGGTGCTTCCCGTCCTCAACGAGGTGGCGCAGGCCTGGGCGGCGGAGAACCAGGACATTCTCTTGGAGGACGAGCCGCAGGTCCAGGGCCTCATGGACTTTGGCGATTCGTCGGTGACCGCCCGCGTGGTGGTGCAGGTCACGCCCGGCGAGCAGTTCGCCGCCGAGCGCGAGTTGCGCATGCGCCTGAAGCGGGCCTTCGACGAGCGGGGCGTCGAGATTCCGTTCCCGCAGCGCACCGTTCACGTGCTGGAAAATGCCACGGGCCCGGCCCCGACCCCATCGCCGGCCGGCGACGCCTCCCCTTCCAACTCCACCGATTGACGGTTCCCCATGGCCACGGCCGCGATCTCCGTTTCCGACCTCTCGAAAACCTACGGCACCGGGCTGTTCGGCGGCCCGGCCGTGCAGGCCCTCGACGCGGTGTCGCTCACGGTGCCGAAGGGGGAGATCTTCGGCCTCCTGGGCCCCAACGGCGCGGGCAAGACGACGCTGGTCAAGATTCTACTGGGGTTGGTCCACGCCTCGGGCGGGCAGGCCCACCTGCTCGGCCGGCCGGTCCGGCGCCCCGCCACCCGTCGCCGCGTGGGCTACCTCCCCGAGACGCACCGATTTCCCGGCTTCCTGACGGCCGAGCAGACGCTCCAGATCTACGGCCGCCTCGCCGACATTCCGGACCCGCCCCGCCCGTCGCGCATTTCGGACCTGCTCGGCCGCGTGGGGCTCGCCGAGCGGCGGGACGCGAAGACGAAGACCTTCTCGAAGGGGATGCTCCAGCGCCTCGGCATCGCGCAGGCGCTGCTCGGCGACCCCGACCTTCTCTTCCTCGACGAGCCGACCGCCGGGGTCGACCCCGTCGGCCGCCGCGCGATCCGCGACCTGGTGGTCGAACTGCGGGACAGCGGGGCCACCGTCTTCCTCAACTCGCACCTGCTCTCCGAGGTCGAGAAGGTCTGCTCCCAGATTGCCATCCTGCGGGACGGAACGGTGGTGCGCGAAGGGACGATTCAGGAGCTGACGGCGGTGGAGCGGGTGTACGACCTCGTGTCCACCCCCGTCCCCGACGCCCTCCGGGCGGAGCTTCCCCTCAATCCGGCCCCCAACGACGCGTCCTCCGATCCGGCCCTGCGGCAGTACCGGGTGCGCGCCGAGGACCGCGCCGCCCTCAACGCGCTGCTCGACCGACTCCGCGGGGCCGACGTCCACGTCGAGTCGATCGTGCCGCTGCGCCACTCCCTCGAGGACTACTTCATCGACGTGGTGGACGAGACCGCCCCTGCGCCCGCCGACGGCACGGCCTGACTTCCCCCTTCCTCTCCGCTCCATGCGTGTCCTCTACGGCCTCTTTCTGCTGACGGCCCGGGAGCTCTGGGCCAAAAAGATTGTCCTCGGGCTGTTCGTCGTTAGTTCCCTAGTGCTGCTCGCGGTCACCTTCGCCCTCAACCTCGAGGTCGTCGAGGGCTCCCTGGAGGGCCTGCGCCTGTTCGGGGAAAAGCCAACGCCCGACGGGCCGCCCCAGAAGACGCCGAAGCTCAGCCTGACCCGCGTCGTGGTGGCCGTCGAGGCCATCGTCGCGGGGGCCTCGTACTGGATCGGCATCCTCCTGTCGCTCTTCGCGTCCGCCGGCCTTTTCTCCGATCTGCAGGCCCCGGGCCGGGTGGAGCTGATCCTGGCCAAGCCGATCGGTCGGCTCCGCGTGCTGTTCGGTCACGTCCTGGGCGTGCTCGCGGCCATCGCCGCCCTCGTCGTCTACCTGATGGGCGGCACCTGGCTCATCATGTCGCTCAAGTCGGGCGTCTGGAACCCGCGGTTCCTGCTCTCGATCCTGATCGTGGTCGGGATGTTCGGGGTGATGTACGCGGTGGTCCTCCTGATGAGCGTGTGGACCCAGAGCACGGCCCTCTCGCTCATCGTCACGTACGGGCTCATCTTCGTCTCCCTCGTTATGGCCGGCTCGGCCGAGATTGCCCCGATGCTCGGGCCGGTCGGGACGCCGATCTTCTGGGGCCTCTACCACGTGCTTCCCAACTTCGCGGAGGTGACGGAGGTGGTCACGGCCCTCGCGAAAGGCGTCGCGGTCGGCTCCTGGTACCCCCTTCTCTCCTCCCTCCTCTTTGCCGGGGTGACCTATGCCCTCGTCGGCTACGCCTTCGTCCGGCGCGACTTCTGAGCCGCCCGACGCCCCTCCGTCCTCGCTGCCCCTCTCCCCGGCTGGCGTCCGCCATGATTTATCGTTCGCCCGGCGATCTCGGCACCACCCCCTCCGACCGCCCGTCGCTTCCGCGCCCGCAACGCGTCGTGCTGACGACCCCCCAGCACTTCGACGTCGAGTACGTCATCAATCCCCACATGACCGAGAATGTGGGGACGGTCGACCGGGCCGTGGCCACGCAGCAGTGGAAGGCCCTCCGCGCCGCCTATACCGCCCTCGACGTGTCGCCGCTCGTCGTGGAGGGCCGACCAGGCCTTCCGGACATGGTGTTCTGCGCCAACCAGACGCTGCCCTTCCGCAATCCGACGACTGGACAGCGGGGCGTCGTGCTGAGCCGCATGCACGCCGAGGAGCGCGCGGAGGAGGTGCCCCACTACGCCACGTTCTTCCGGGCGCAGGACTACGCCGTCGAGACGCTGCCCGAGGACCTGGAGGGCTCCTTCGAGGGCATGGGCGACGCCCTCTGGCACCCGGGCCGCTTCCTGCTGTGGGCCGGGCACGGCTTCCGGACGGCGCCGGCCGTCTACGACGCCATCAGTGCCCTCCTGGACGTTCCCGTCCTCCTCCTGGAGCTGCAGGACCCGGACTACTACCACCTCGACACGTGCCTCTGTCCGCTCGACGAAGACACGGTCCTCGCCGCCCCGGCGGCGTTCAACGAGACCGGCTGGGCCCTCGTGCAGGCGGGCTTCGACACCGTCATCGAGGCGCCGGACGCGGAGGCCCGCCACCAGTTCGCCTGTAACGCCCACTGCCCCGACGGGACCCACGTGCTCATCCAGGAGGGCTGCGACGGCACCATCGACCGGCTACGCACGCACGGCTTTGCGCCCATCGCACTCGACACCAGCGAGTTCCTAAAGGCCGGCGGCTCGGTCTTCTGCATGAAGCAGATGATCTGGTAACACCCCGAAACGGCCCCGTCGCACAGACCTATAGTCTTTCTCGATGCCCTTTTTCGATCCGGACGACGTGGCGTGACAGAGCGGCCCCTGGTCTCCATCGTGATCCCGACCCTCAACGAAGAGGACGTCGTTGCGGACACCATCCGTGCCGCGCGGGCCCAGCCGTCCCCGCTCGAAGTGCTGGTCGTCGACGGGGGCTCGAGGGACGGAACCCAGGAGGTGGCCCGGGCCGCCGGTGCGTCGGTGCTGGAGGCCCCCCGCGGGCGGGGTGCCCAGCTCAACCGAGGGGCCGAGGCGGCCGAGGGCGACCTGCTCCTCTTCCTTCACGCCGACACGACGCTCCCGCCCGACGGTCTCACACGGGTTCGCCACGTCCTCGGCGACCCGACGACCGTGGCCGGCACCTTCCGCCTGCAGTTCGACGCCGCCTCGCCGCTGCTTCGGTTCTACGCCTGGTGCACCCGCTGGCCCTGGATCCGGCTCTGCTTCGGGGACCGCGGCCTCTTCGCGACGCGCTCCGCGTTCGAAGCTGTCGGGGGATACCCCGAGTGGCCCCTATTTGAAGACCTGGAGCTGGCGGCTCGCCTGCAGACCCACGGCCCCTTCCGCTTCCTCGACGCCGCCGTCACCACCTCCGCCCGGCGCTTTCGCCGCAACGGCGTGCTCCGGCAACAGCTCCAGAACCTCTATCTCTGGACCCATTACGTGGCCGGGACGGACCCGGACCGGCTCGCGCACCGGTACCGCTACCCCGACCCACCCGACGCCCAGGCCCACGCCGAGTCCGCCGACTAACGAGCGACGAGGCCACAACCCTCCGGTGGTCGAGCAGTGATATGCAACAATTTCGTTACGCGTCTTGACGAAGTACGACTTGAGTAATACTAGTGTAGTAGTAATTACGGAAAGGCCTCCTCTTTTATGCAACGGAAGTCCCTCACTCACCTCGGCGAAACCGAAATGGAGGTCCTCCACCACGTGTGGGACCTCGGCGAGGCCACCGTGGCCGACGTCCGCGAGCGCATCCTCGAGGACCGCGACGTGGCCTACACCACCGTAATGACGGTGCTCAAGAAGCTGGCCGAGAAGGGCTACCTCACCTACCACAAGGAGGGGCGCTCCTACGTCTACGCGCCCGCCCAGTCCCAGGGCGAGGTGCAGCACAGCCTGCTCCGGCGCCTCATGGAGAAGGTGTTCGAGGGCTCGCCCTCCGCCCTCGTGCAGACGCTCGTCCAGCGGGAGGACCTCTCCGACGACGAACGTGAAAAGATCAAACAGCTCATCGACGCCCTCGAGGCGTCGGAGGCCGACGATGACGACGCTGCTTGACCTCCTCGCCCTTTTGGGACGGACCACCTGGGAGCCGGTGTGGGTGCCGGTCCTCGCCTGGACCGGGCTTGCCCTGCCGCTCTGGGCCCTGCTGGCGCGCACCGACCGGCTGCACCCGCACGCGGAGTACCGCCTCTGGCAGGTTCTCCTGGCGGCGCTGCCGGTGGGCATGGGCGCGGCGGCCCTGCTGGACGGGTGGGGTGCCGCCCCGGCCGCGCTCCCCGGCGCCGGCCTCTCGGCTGTCGTGATGCCCGCCGTGGAGCCGACGGGCGGCGTCCCCTCCCCAACGCCGGCGCGGTCGTGGACCCACGCGGTGGGCCTGGCCACCGTCCTGGCGGGGGCGGCCGGCCTCGTCGGGCTGGTCCGTCTCGCGCTCGACGCGGCGGCAGCATTTCGGGTTCGCCAGACGGTCGGAAGGCATGCTTCCTGCGAGGCCCTGGAGGCCCGCGCCGACCGGTGGGCCGACGCCCTGGGCGTACGCCGCCATGTCCGGGCCCGCACAGCCCCCGCGGCGGAGGTGCCCGTGACGCTGGGCGGCGTGCGGCCCCTCCTCCTGCTGCCGCCGCGCCTGACCGACGCCCCGGACGCCTTGCGGATGACGCTCCTGCACGAGCTGGTACACGTGCGCCGCTACGACGACCTCGCGCACCTCGCCGAGCGGCTCTTGACCGCCGTCTGCACCGCGCATCCCCTCGTGGGGCGCATCGCCGCTCAGATCGAAGAGGCCCGGGAGCGGGCATGCGACGCGGCGGTACTGGCCGACGAACACACCTCGCCCCCCGACTACGCCCGCCTCCTCACGGCCTTTGCCGACCGGACGGCCGGGCAGCGCCTGGGGGCCCTTTCCCTTTCCGAATCGCCCTCTTCGCTCACCACCCGACTCCGTGCCATGCAATCGACCGTGTCCGACTGGTTGTCCTCCCCCTTCTCGCTCGCCGCGACCCTCCTGGCCGTGGGGATGGCCGTCGTCTTCGGGGTCGTCGCCTGCTCGGACAGCGTGGCCCCGACCGCGTCGTCCGAGAACGCCGCCGCCCCGTCCGGAGAGTCCACGACCGCTGGCGCATCCGACGAGGTGTTTGTCGATGTCGAGCAGCAACCGGAGTGCGGCGGCGTCCAGGCCCTCGCCGAAAACATCCAGTACCCGGACGCGGCCCGCGAGGCCGGGATCGAGGGACGAGTCTTCGTCCAGTTCATCGTGGACGAGACCGGCGACGTGACGGACCCGACCGTCACCAAGGGCGTGCACGAGGCCCTTGACGCGGCGGCCCTGTCGGCCGTGAAGCAGCTGGACTGCAAACCCGGCCGGCAGCGGGGCGAGCCGGTGAAGGTGCGGATGGACGTTCCAGTGACCTTCCGACTCGACAACAAATCTGATGGCCCAAGCGACGATGCCGATGCCTCCAGTGCCACGTCCAAAACCGATTCCGGCGGCACTCTTTTCGATAAGGCCGGCATTCAGGTCGTTCGCGTCCTCATGAACGAAGACGGCAGCCTGCTCGTCGACGACCAACCGGTCGACTTCAGCAATTTAGCCACTACGGTTCGTCAGCATATCACGCAGGACGCCGCCCGCGCCGCCCTCCTTTACGCCAGGGGGGCCCCCGCTGACCGTGTCGCCGAAGCCGAAGCGGCGCTCCGGGCTCTCGACGTCCAGAAGGTGCACGTCCAGGAAGTGGAGTGAGAATGGACCCAACGGCAGCCGAGGTCCTCAAAAGACGGGAGGTCGAGAAAAGACGGGAGATCGAGCGCTCGTGCCGCAACTCGGCACCCTCTATCCTCTACCCTCTATCTTCCTTTCTACCGCACCACCTGCCGGGCCGGGTGGTCGGGGTCGGCCTCCGTGAGGCCCCGGTCGGCGGGGTCTCCATCGCGCCGCAGGCTCCGGTTCCAAAACCAGACCCCGCCCCCGAAGAGCAACGCGGCGAGGAAGCTCATGAGGCCGTTGATGCCCGCGATGCGCATCTGCGTGTCCACCACCGGCGTCGGGCCGATTGGTTCGGTAATCACGATCGGGATGCTCGCTCCCCGCCGTACCCGCACCTGCAGGGTCTCCCGCTCCAACAGCGGCGGGACAAGGCCGTGCGGCAGCGAGAGCCGCTTCCGCGTCATTGTGCTCCCGTCGGGCAGGTTTACACGGAGGCTCGCGTAGTCGTACGTCACCTGCGACCGGTTGCTCTTCTTCATGTCCAGCACCTCGGCGGTGGCGTCTGCGCCCTGCACCTTCGTGGCGTGCAGATCATAGGTCACCTTCGCCTGGTGAATCGAAAGCCCGAAGAGAAGGAGGGGCGCGAGCCATGCCGCCCGCGCAACCCAGTGGAGCGAGGACTTCATCGGAAAACCTCGGCGGTCGTGAGTAAAAGCCTGGACAGCACTGTACGAAGGAATCGGCCTTCGGATTGCTACCTAACGGGGATTGCGCGTGAAATGAGGGCCCCTCGTGGTGATGCGTGAAGTGTGATGCGTGAACGCCTCTCCTTGAAGTCACGCTGCACGCGTCACGGATCACTCATCACGCCGGAGGGAATTCTCGCTCTCGGGTCCGTCGTACCGGTCAGCCCCTGCCGGCATCTACGAAAGAAATAGATACGGCTTCCAGTCCTCGTCGACCGTCCCGGCGAAGTCGCGCAAAAACATCACGTAGCTGGGGCGGAACGGTTGGCGGGCCAGTTCCATGCCGGCCTCCTCGGGCGTGCGGTCGCCCTTCCGGTTGTTACAGGACACGCAGGCGGCTACGAGGTTTTCCCAGGAGTCCCGCCCGCCGCGGGATTTGGGCACCACGTGATCGATGGTGAGGTTGCTCTGCGTGCCGCAGTACTGGCAGGTCTGCTGGTCTCGCTTAAGCACATTCTTGCGGGACAGCATCACGCGCTTGTACGGAACCTGCGCGTACTGCTTGAGACGCACGATGCTGGGCCACGGCACCTCGGTGCTCGGAGAGCGGACGTATGCCCCGTCCACCGATTCCACGAGGTGCACCTTCTGCAGGTGCATGAGGACGACGGCCCGCTGGACGTTGCAGACCGTGAGGGCACTGTAGTCTTGGTTGAGGACGAGCACGTGTCCGTTCATGGCACCCTCCTCCCTCGCCCCGCACGGCTCCACGTGTGGTGGTCGCCGACACGGTACCGAGCCCGGGTCCAGTCAGCCACGAGCAGGAAGAAACGAATATGGAAGAGGACACCTCCCCGGAGGTCCGGCGCTGGTTCGCGGAGAGCGGACGCTGTGGACATCGGCCGATGAACGGCCTGCGGTGCCTATTGTCAACGTTCTGCTTATCGTGGGCCTTACCCTTTGTTTCTCTTCTCTCTGCGTGCGTCCTCGCGAACCCTGGGATGTAGTTGTAACGTCGACAGGGCCCCCGACAAGTGAGCCCCCGGCTCGTCGGATCGAGCCTGCTCGGTGGATCGTCGACCCTAGCGATCTCCGCGGTCTCGGAGGTGCCGGAGCACGGCCCGCCAGTCGGCCGGCGGGTCGGCCTCGGTGGGGGCGACCGGACACCGATCCGCCAGCAG
>JBDGQP010000057.1:45112-46695 GCA_042218975.1 Salinibacter sp. | reverse complement strand
CGGTGACGGAGGTATCGCGGTCGTGGGCCGACAGGGCCTGGATGAGTTGCTTCCGGCGCAGAAGCCCCATGATCTGGTCGTCGCGGACGACGGGAAAATCGTGGTCGGTTCCCGCCAGCAACTCGTCGACCGCGTCGTCGAGGGTGTCGTCGACGGCGAGGGTAGTAAACCGGGTCACCATGGCCTGCCGCACGGGTGTGCCCTCCGTGAAGGCCCGGTACACGGCCTGCTGCGACTCCTGCTGCGCACCGACGTACACGAAGAGGGCGATGAAAAGCAGGACCGGGTTGAAGGAAATCAGCCCGAAGAGGCCGAAGAGGATGGCCATGCCCTGCCCCACGTTGGCGGCCGTCTGCGTGGCCTCCGCGTAGTCCTGCTTCAGCGCGAGGAGGGCGCGCAGCACCCGCCCCCCGTCCATCGGGAACGCGGGCAGCAGGTTGAAGCCGGCCAGGGCCAGGTTAATCCACATCAGCGAGGCGAGGGTATGCGTGCCGGGGGCACGGAGCACCGCGGGGGAGAGGGTGCCGTTGACGACGAGCAGGATGGCCCCCAGCACCACCGCGATCGCGAGATTGACGGCCGGCCCCCCGACAGCAATCCAGAACTCCTTCATCGGCTCGGAGGGGATGCGCTGGAGTCGTGCCAGACCGCCGATTGGATAGAGCGTGATGCTCCGGGTCCCAACCCCGTAGCGGCGGGCCGTCAGGGCGTGGCCGAGTTCGTGCAGAATCACGCATCCGAACACCCCCGCAATGAGCCCCATGCCCGACAGGGCCGCCCCGACGCTCTGGGTCTGGACGTAGTAGAACGCAAAGATCGCCGCGATCAGCAGGAGAAACGTCCAGTGGAGGAAGATGCCGATCCCCGCGACGGACCCGATTTTGAGGGAGCGTTTCATTTGCCTGCGAACCAGTGAGTGGATACGAGCCGGCTCGAACGTCGACCCGGACATTGGCGTTTCCGGACGGAGACGAAAACGGATCCGGGGCTCTCGCCCGGGCCTGCCCCCGCCCCCCGGGGCGCCCCCCGTGACGGTGCGGGTCCGGCTCCGGAGAGACTGGGGGATGGGCCAGCCCGAACGGCCGGTGTCCGGCCGTCTCGCCTGCACTCGCTACGGGCGGCTCTCGATGCGCGACAGTCGAGGCCAGAGGTTTTCGTTCCAGTACGCGGTACGGAGGTGCTCGACGAGCGTCATCTGGTAGCGTCCGCTCCCGGCCGCCACGCGGAGGAGCCGCCGCCCCGGCCCGGTGCCGACCCAGTAGATTTCCGTCGTGGCGCTGGTCTCCCCGATCGGGGAGGGCACCGGCGCGTCGTAGGTCACCGCAATCCGGTCGGCCGCGAAGGTCCCGGCCTCGGTGTCGACCGAGTCGCGTCCCCGGTGAACGGCCCGGGCGGGGACATGGGTGGTGCTGTCTCCCACCGCAACGGCAAAGGCGAGTGTGTCGGCCGTCTCGACGTCGAGCCCTCGCACGAGAAGGGGGATCTGGGCGGGGGGGTACGACTGAGCACGCGACGCGAAGGACGTGCGGCGGTTGCCGTAGTCGTCGCTCCGCATGCGCACCTCGACGGGCCCGTCCGGCGGG
>JBDGQP010000057.1:21175-45102 GCA_042218975.1 Salinibacter sp. | reverse complement strand
GTCGCTTCGCATTCGGTACTCGATATCCCCGCCTGGCGGAAAAGCCAGCTCGCGGTACTGGTTGGAGCACCAGTCGAAGCTCGTAAACGACTGCTTGAAGGGCTGGAGGTCACGCTGCCGGGCGTTGACGACCCAGCTGCGCTTGTACTGGTACGATCCACTTTCCAGTTCGTAGAAGAGGGCGTACTTGAACGCGGGCACACCCGAGCCATCCGTCTTTTTGGTCATGTCGGCCGGGCTGAATCGGTGCTTCACCAGGTACGTCCCCACCACAAACCGCTGCGGATTCGTTCGGCCGTACTGATCGCGCTCCCGCTCGACGCGGTAGAAGGCCACCTCCGCCCGTCCGTCGTTCCAGCGGTCGGCGGTGAGGTACGAGCTGTCGGTGATGGCCGGGGGCGCCGAGGCAGGGTTGGCGACGGGCCCCCCGCACCCGAGCGGGCCGAGGACTACGACGAGGAGGACGAGCGACCCGAGAGCACGCATGGGGACCAGGGCAGGTGAGGACAGGCAGGGCGACGACACAGTGCTCACGTCAACGCGGACCGCCTCCGGCACGTTGCGTGCGTCCTCGGCACGCGGCGTTACGAGCGCAGAAGCCGCGTCACGAGCCAGCCCAGAATGAGCGACAGCCCTCCCACGATCAGCGCCGTTGCCACGGGGCGCCGTCGCGCCGCGTCTCGAAGCGGGGGCGCCGCGCGCACCTCTACCCCCTCGAGTCGGAGGAGCCGCCCGAGCCGTCCCGGGGACGCGTCGGCCCCGATGATCGCCATCGGCGCCCCGTTCAGCCGGACCTCCAGCGTGAACCCGGCCACCTGCAAGGCCTCGCGGACTTGGCGGGTCGCCCTCCCCCGACTGTCGCCCGAGAGCGGCTCGGCCTCGAGCACGCGGCGACCGGCGCGCAGGCTGGGCAGATCGACGACGATGCGCTCACCGTCGGCCTGGATGTCGATGTCTTCACCATCGACAGCGAGCTGCAGGTCCGCAAGGATTTCGAGAGGAGGTGCCATCGGAGCGTGGGCTGGGGGGCGCGAAGGACGGGGCAGTCAACAATACTAATGGCAGGAGGACAGCGGGGCCCAAGGGGGCACCCGCTGCCCGGCCTGCCCGTGATCAGTAGAGAACGCAGAAGTGTGGACTACTCCTCCTTCGTCCGGATTTTGAGAACGCCGTCCATGCGCCAGTGCGCGTACTCGGGGTCGTCCCCCGCCTTGCTCGGAACCGCGAGCTGGAAGTCCTCGAACTCGTAGGTGATCTCGGCTCCCCGTCCCGTCAGCTTGTCGTAAAGACCGATCGCGAGCTCGGGCCAGGTTGTGGTTTCTTCAACTTCAGCCATGATCTGTACGTGGTCGTATAAGTGTGGGTGAAACGTTGCGGGTGTCCCACATCTCATGTTTGAGGTGAGAACACGTGCGATGGGATGCTCAGACCCGTGTCGAGGTTTTCCAATCGATGAGATATTTTCGTGAATGTCGCCAAGCTCCGGTCACTCGGCCTCGAGGGGCCAGTGTATTACGTCCGCAGGCCCGGCAGAGGCAACCCACCGCGCCATGCACACGTAAACATATGGACCTTTCCTCTCGAACCAAAGCCGCCACACATGTCGGAGCCAAAAACTGTACTCGTCACCGGCGCTACCGGATACGTCGGGGGACGCCTCGTGCCGTATCTGCTTCAGGAGGGATATGACGTACGCTGCTTCGTCCGGGACGCGGAGCGGCTCCGGGCCCAGCCCTGGGGGCACGAGGTGGAGGTGGCCGTCGGGGACGCCCTGGAGGCCGACACGGTGCCCCCCGCCATGGAGGGCGTCGACGCGGTCTACTACCTCATCCACTCCCTGGGCTCCGGCGAGGACGGCTTCGCGGACCGGGACCGCCGCGCCGCCACCAACATGCGTACGGCGGCCGAGGAGGCCGGGGTCGAGCGCCTGATCTACCTCGGCGGCATGCGACCGAAAGGGGAGCGCCAGTCGAAGCACCTGCAGAGCCGCATCGAAACCGGCGAGGTGCTCCGGGACGGTCCCATTCCGGTGACGGAGTTCCGGGCGGCCCAGATCGTGGGCTCCGGCAGTCTCTCGTTCGAGTTGGTCCGGTACCTGACCGAGCGCGTGCCGGTCATGATCTGCCCGAGGTGGGTGCACACCCCGACCCAACCCATCGCCATCCGGAACGTCCTGCAGTACCTGATCGCCGCCCTCGACCAACCGCAGAGTGCCGGGGAGATCATCGAGATCGGGGGGACCGACGTGCTGACCTACGAGGAAATGTTTCGGAAGTACGCCGACATCCGCGGTCTCAAGCGATGGATCGTGAACATTCCGTTTCTCACTCCCCGCCTTTCCTCCCATTGGGTGGGGCTGGTGACGCCGGTCTCCAACTCCATCGCCCGGCCCCTCATCGAAGGCCTCGACAACGAGGTGGTGGTCGACGACCCGGAGGTGGCGCGCACGCTCTTCCCCGACATCAAGCTCATCTCCTTCGAGGCCGCCGTCCGCCTGGCGCTCCGGCGCGTCGAGTCCGACGAGCTGCCAACGGTCTGGAACAGCGCAATCTCCTCGACCCCGCAGCCCGACACCACAGCCACGCTCGACACCACCGAGGGCCTGTACCGGGAGGTGCGGACCCGGACCGTCGAGGCCGATCCGGACGTCGCCTTCGACACGATCGTCCGCCTCGGGGGCGAGACCGGCTGGCTCTACGGCAACGCGTTCTGGCGCCTTCGCGGCTGGATCGACCAGCTCCTCGGGGGCGTCGGCTTCCGACAGGGGCGACGGGACGAGGTGCGGCTGCGTGTGGGGGATGCCGTGGACTTCTGGCGCGTCGAGGCGCTCGATCCCGGCCGCACGCTGCGTCTGCGGGCGGAGCTGCAGCTGCCGGGGCGGGCCTGGCTCCAGTTCGACGTGAGTGCCGAGGAATCGGGGGGCACCTGCATCACGCAGTCGGTTTTCTTCGAGCCGAAAGGCCTTCTGGGCACCACCTACTGGAACGCCGTCCGGCCCGTCCACGGTGCTCTCTACGCCGGTCAACTGCGACGACTGGGGGACTGGATCGAGCGTCGCGCCTCGGACGAGACGACGCACACTCCGGACCGCGCCTCCGTCGCGGAGCTCCAGGACTGAGGCCCCCTCGGGCACGAGGGATTGCCGCCCGTCCCTCAATTCAGCAGCCAGATGGCGCCGTTCAGCGCCGCCGCGTAGCTGACCCAGAGGAGGTAGGGCACCAGGAGCGCGCCGGCCGCTGGACGAATCCGAAAGAAGCGCTCCGTGGTCCGGGCCAAGACCCCCCACAGGCCCGCGATCACGAGCAGTCCCCACGTGGGCGACCGCGCCCAGAAAAAGGCCACGGACCAGCCGCCATTCAGAAGCAGCTGCACGCCGAAGAGGCCCAGGGCCCGGCGCACGGCGGCCCGGTCCGCCCGGTCGGCGCGCCAGACCAGCGCCGCGGCGACGCCCATCATGGCGTAAAGGATTGTCCATACCGGCGCGAACACCCAGTTCGGCGGGGTAAAGCTCGGCTTCGTGAGGGTCGGGTACCACGTGGCCACGGACGTTTGGGTTGCCCAGGCCGCGAGGAGGCCGACGCCCTCGCAGATCAGGACGGCGGCGAGGACCATCCCCCCTTGCACGAACCAGTTCGTCTGACGGGACATCCGCTCGGTCTCGGTGTTTTGTACCAGACGCCGCCAACGACTCCTCACGGCTTGTTCCCGTCAACCGTCGGGGGCTTCGCTTCTGCGATCTGTCGTCCCCGACCCGCCAGGGAGATCGCAGAGCCACGGTTCGACCGGAAAGGCTCCACGAATCCACCAGCCCGCCGGAGTCAGGCCCCCCGGAGGATTGGGGTCACGTCCCATTGGGGCCACGTCCCAGCAGTCGGCCAGCAGGCCGAAAGGATTTGCCGTCATTTCGACTACGTCCACTACAACGAAGTCCCTCAGGAGGTTCAGGAGCGCATTGTTACCTCCTGTGTACGTTCCCCCGTCAACGGAGCGACCTCCACACTCGATGGTTCCCGGGTCCGAGGAGTTTCCTGCGGAAGGGTGGCCGTAGTTCCAGAGGCAGTCGTCACGAACACACGGGGATGCCCCACGAATATACGGGCGGATGCGCCGGGCACGAGGCACGTCGGTCGAGGGTGAGCACCATTAGAATGGCGGGTCCGGAAACGAGGAATTTCGGCGGCGCCCGGTCCGGCCGCAGGAGGAGGGTCGGGACGGAGCACTCCGTGGAGCCTAGATTTAGAAAGTCGTGATAAAATGTTACCTGCTACTTAGGTTCTTGGAAGACGGAGACGGAAATTTGAATGCTCTTGGTTGCGTATCTTCTTGCCACGCGGCTCCAGAGACCGACATGCCTTGTTCCTCTCTTCGATTTTCGGTTACGGCCGGTGCGCTGCTCCTTGTCCTCGTCCCGGGGCTCGCCGTGGCCCAGTCGCCCCTCACATCCGTCTACGCGCAGAGCGATTCGCTCCTCGACGCCCACGTCGAGGCGGGCGAGGTAGACTACGCGGCCTTGGCCGAACACCCGCGGCCCCTGCGGAGTCTCGTACAGGACATTGAACAGGTTTCTCTTTCGTCACTGCCGCCCCCGCACGCAAAGGCCTTTCTCCTGAACGCCTACAACCTGCTGGCCATCCGGGCCGTGGTGGAGGCCTACCCGATCTCCTCGCCCCAGGACGTGCCCGACTTCTTCACCGCCCCCCGCGTGACGCTGGCCGGCGAGCGGCGGTCCCTCGACGCCGTCGAGAACCTGCTCTTCGAGCGCTTTCCCGACCCTCGGCTTCACTTCGCACTGGTATGTGCCGCCCGGAGTTGTCCGGCTCTTCCGGACTCGTCCTACCGGGCTGGGGAGCTCGACCGCCAGCTCGACCGGATCACGCGCCAAACCCTGCGCGATCGCTCGTTTGTACGGGTCCACCCCGACGACTCGACCGTGGTGCTGTCGAAGATTTTTGACTGGTATCGTAAAGACTTCGTACGCTCGACCCCGTCTCTCATCGCCTACGTAAATCAGTACCGGAGCACCCCGATTCCGACCTCGTACCGGGTCGAATTTCGGGCCTACGACTGGTCCCTAAACGGCACGATGCGGTCAACCTCGGCGGGGGCTCCGTCGGCCGGGCCCGCCTCGGCCCCGGACATGGCGACGACCCAGAACATTCAGCGCTTCACCCCATCCACCCTGATCCGGCCGGGCCAGT
Organism: Salinibacter sp.; assembly: GCA_042218975.1. Classification (GTDB taxonomy): domain Bacteria; phylum Bacteroidota; class Rhodothermia; order Rhodothermales; family Salinibacteraceae; genus Salinibacter. The sequence goes on along the minus strand of JBDGQP010000057.1, from coordinate 39,904 downwards.
TTACGTTGAAGCTCTTCAACAACCTCTACACACAAACCGCCTACTTCGACGGACAGGGCCGCCGGATAGCGCAGTCCCGGCGGTCGACCTACTTCACCGGAATCCTGAACACCTACGTGGGCCTCACCCCCACCCTCAACGCCGGCTTCGAGCTCTACACGAAGTCCGTCCGCATCGACGATCCGGATAGCTCCCCCTTCTCGGTCCTGTCCTTTGCCTCGCGGCCGCAGTCCCGGACGGCCGTGACCTCCATCCTGCCGAAGGTGAAGTGGGCCCCCGCGGCCCTCCGCGGGGTCGTCCTGCAGTTGGGCACCCTGATCCCGTTTTCCCGCGACGTAGACGGAATGCCCTTCCTCGCCGACGGGGACCCCGAACTGCAGCTGCGCGCCTTCTACGATACGTCGCTCGGCGGTCAATTGCTCGTGTACCTGGAGGGCGGGGTCCTGGCCCGTTTTGACGACGGGGCCCACAACAAGTGGACCGTCCCATTCCGGGGCATCGTCAACTACTACCCCTCGGATCGGGTAACGCTCTATGGGCTGGTGAGCGCCTCCCCCTCCTACCGCGTCGACCAGGGGGCTTTGAGTTCGCAGGTGGGAACCGGCGTGAAGTATGAGCTCCTTCCCGGGGTCCAGGCCGAGGCGCTCGTGACCACCTTCCCGTTCGGCGTCGACGCGGGCGCCGGCGTCACGTACAACCTCGGGCTGCGAGTCCTTCGGTAAGTGCCCGCTCCACGATGCCTCTTCGTGTCCTGCCCGCTCTACTGCTCGCAGTCCTCGCTGGGGGCCTTTCCCCCCTCACTCATGCGCAGTCCCTCGACTCGACCTGTGCCGAAGGGGGCACTACGCTCTCCGCGGTCGAATTCGAGGGCCTCGACCGCACCGACGCCGAGTTTTTGCGATCTTTCCTGAAGTCCCAGGCCGGTCAGTCCTACGACTCCACGCACACTCAGTCCGATGTCACCACCCTCTCGGGCATGGAGCCGTTCCGCACGGCCCGGGCGACCGCCCGACCGGTGGCCCCCGATTCCTGCGTGGTCGAGTTCTCGATCCGGGAGTACGAGGCCCGGCTCCCGTACGTCAACTTCGGGGGCGTGACGGAAAACTTCTGGTTCCAGGTCGGCGGCATCGACACCAACTGGCTGGGCCGCGGCTACCACTTCGGCGTCTACTACCGGTACGACCGGGGCCACTCCTTCGGCCTGTTCCAGTCGATGCCCTACCTCTTCGGGCGTCACTGGGGGCTCAGTTACGCCCTGGACCGTCTCGCAACCACGGAGCCCGCGTTTTTCGGCGCGCAGACCGTGTCCTACGACGTGACTCGACGGTCCGGCACGGCGCTGCTCCGATACGATCTTCTGCACTCCCTGGGCACTGGACGCACGACCGCGCTGGAGTTTGGAGGCGGCCTGCTCTGGGAGCGGTACGAGCGGGTCGCCTCCGGGCCGGGTCCCCTGGACCGCCGCTTCCAGAAGTACCTGCTGAAGGCCCGGCTGACCCACCGGCGGCTCGATTACGACTACCACGAGTGGCGCGGCGTGGCCAACCGAACGAAGGTGCAGGTCATCAAGACCGGAGGCGGTGCCTTCAACTACTGGACGGTCCTCAACGTCTTCCGGGGGTACCTCCGCCCCCTGCCGAACGTGAACTGGGCGGTCCGACTCCGCACGGGACTCGCCACCAACCGCCGGTCGCCCTTCGTTCCGTTCGTGCTCGACAACTACATCAACGTGCGCGGCATCGGGAACACCGTAGCCCGCGGGACCGCTGAGCTCACGCTCAACGCCGAACACCGGCACACCCTCGCGACGTGGGCGTGGGGGGCGATCCAGGGGGTGGGGTTCGCGGACGTATCGGCCTGGCGGCCGGGCGGGGCCTCGCTCGCCGCGCTGGTCGAGGACGAGAACACGAGGGCGCTTGGGGGGCTGGGCATTCGCGTTCACCTTCGCCGCGTCTACCCACTCACCCTGCGGGTCGACTACGGGATCAATCCGCTGTCCCCTCAGCAGCGCGGGCTTGTCCTCGGCGTCGGGCAGTACTTCTAAACGCCCCCGTCAAAACCGTCAACCCGAGGGCGGGCAGAGGTCCTTCCGAGCGGGCCGAAAAAGAGCCTTGCGGCAGGCAGCCCCGTGCCGGAAGTTCCTTCCACGATGGCCCGGGGGGCATACCCGGGTCCGGTAGGGACCAGACGATTTAATTCCGTGCGTTTGCGTCAACCCCCCCCGTGACGTCCGCGGACCGGTCCACTCCAATCGGTCTGTTCTCTGGCTCGGTCCAATGATTTTCCAGGGGCGGGACGAAGCCCCGTCGATCGCGACCCAAAAATCAACATACCAGGCTCTACGTCGACAGAAGGGCCGTCACGCTTCGTGGTCGTACACGTCTTCGGGGTCAAACACCCGTCGTCCGTCCTCGGCCCACCGTTCCCCGTCGGCCCGCCTGTGGAAACAGGACCGGTACCCGGTGTGACAGGCCCCCCCCTCCTGGTGCACCCGAAAGAGCAGCGCGTCGCCGTCGCAGTCGAGCCGCACCGCCTCGACGGTCTGGGTGTGCCCGCTGGTGGCCCCTTTCACCCACCGCTCCTGGCGCGAGCGGCTCCAGTAGACCATCCGGCCGTCCTCCAGGGTCTCGCGCAGCGTGTCGGCGGTCATGTAGGCCATCATTAGCACCTCGTCGGTGGAGGCGTCCTGCACGACGGCGGGGACGAGCCCGTCGTCGTCGAAGGCAACGGCGTCGAGCAGATTGGAAGGAGCGGCCATGAGGGGCGTTGAGGGGCTGAGCGAAGGCGTCGTACGACAAGGGGTCGGGGCCTGTTCGTGAATCTCCGAGGCCCTGGTTCTGTTCTACCGATACGTGAATAAATTCGCGAAGTCCGATTCTTGCTGGCGGCTGTCCGCGGTCCCCAGCTATCGGGGAAAATGATTTGCGTACTTTCTCACGGATCGGTATTCCCGAACCGTTCCTCCAGTCTCTCGGTCCCGATGCAACGTCTCCTGCAGTTCCTGTACCGACTGCCGCGGCGACTGCTGATGGGCCTGGTCCGGGGCTATCAGCTGATTCTCTCGCCGCACCTGGGCCGCACCTGCCGGTTTCACCCCACCTGCTCCGAGTACGCGCTCCGAGCCTTCAAAGAATACGGGGCGCTGCGCGGCCTCGTCCTCACGGTGCACCGCCTCGCCCGCTGCCACCCGTGGGGGGGGCACGGGTACGACCCGCCGCGCTGGTTCGGAGAGGCGCGCCCAGTCCCCTCCGCCGACGAAGTCCCCTCCGCCGGCGACGAAGAGGCGCCTTCTCCTTGATCCGGGCGGCGGCTACGCCCGCTCCCACCAGTCCTGGTCGTCGGTCGCCGGCTCCGGGACGGGCTCCGGCGTCGGGTCCGGGGGCTCGGTCCGGGCGGACGGGGCGGGCGGCCCCTCGGTGGCCCTGGGGAGCGGCCCCAGCCGCAGCAGATACTTCACGTACGTCCCGATCGTCAGGCGCGGCATGTCGTCGAGCCGGTCGCGGACCCGTTCCCGCTCGGTCTTCTGGACCTCGATCTTCTCCTGGGTCCGGGCCACCTGATCGTCGAGGGCCTCCACCCGATGGTCGACGTAGCGGCGGAGCCGCCGCTCCTCGGCCGGGGACAGCGCCTCAGGGATCTCGTCCTCGTAGCGCCGCACGAGGGCGGCCCGCCACATGTTGATGCGTGCACGGGCCTCGTCGCTGATGCGCCGGACCGCCTCGACGGCCTCCGGCGTGGCCTCGGCGGCGGTGCGGACGTTGGCCGCCTTGAGCCGCACCACGTGCTTGTGGATGATGCCCTCGACCTCCCGCACCTCCCCGATGAAGTGGTGTTTGAGCCGGTCGTGGAGGGCCTCCTGCTGGACCTCTTCCAGCCGCCGGGCGCGCCGCTCGTCGATGGAGTTGCGGAGCGCGGCCCGCTTTTCCCGGAGGCTCTTCTCCTCCCGCTCGAGGCCGCGGATGGCCTCGGTAAAGCGGGCCTCCTCCTGTCGCAGGCGGCGCCGGCGCCGCACGAGGGACTGCCGCCGGTACCGACGGCCCACCCAGAGGCCCGCGAGGACCAGCGCGGCCGCGCCGACGCCGATCGCCAGGACGGGCCGGCCCGCCGCCGCGAGCCCGACGCAGAGGACTGTGACCGCGACGACGCCCGGCAGCGTCCACCGCGCAAGCCCCTCCCGCCGCTCCCCGGCGGCTTCGTGCCGACGGGTGCGAGAGCGGGCCACCGATACAGCCGCGGGCGCCAGTCGGCCGGATCGCACCTCGCTCAGCGGCGGCACGTCCGTGGGCTCGACGAAGCAGGCCGTCCGCAGGGCCTCGGCAAGGGCCGAGACCTCCTCAAGGCCGCTCAGGGCGTCGAACAGGGCCGACCGGTCCGGGTCGTAAAAGTCCGCGTCGCGGAAGAGCAGGTTCTCCCCGGTGTCGTAGCGGTCCCAGAGGGCCGGAGAGACTGCGCAGGCCCGGAGCGCCGTGTAGATGGCGAGCCCCGGGAATCGGTCCAGATGAGGCCCGAAGTCGGTGTCCGTGCGGTCGGGATGCTGGTAGTTCCGGTGGCCCACCTCGGCGCTGCGCCACCCCTCGAGTGCCGGTACGTACATCGTGTCGTAGTCGACGAGGGAGAGCCGCAGCCCGTCGTCCGACGCCTGCACCAGCACGTTTCCGTGCTGCAGGTCGCCGTGGGCCAGGTCCCGCTCCTCCAGATCGGCCATCAGGTCGGCCCAGGCCCCCGCGAGGCCCGCGAGCACCTCCGGCGCGTCCAGGTGCGCCTCTACGAACCGGTTCAGCACGGTGCCGTCCACCCATTCCATTTTGAGAAGCGGATAGTCCGCTCCGCCCACCCGGATGCCCGCCGGCTGGTAGTCGAAGCCCACGAGGGCGTCGAGGTCGACGGCCGCCAGGTGCTCGGCCAGGGTTTCGTAGCGGGCCTGCTGCTCCGGCACCTCTTTCAGGAAGCACTTCGCCGCGTAGCGCCGACCGGCGTCCGTCGTGACGGGGAAGACCGCCGCGAACGCGCCGGTAATCGGCTGCGGGAGGCCGAGCACATTGGTCCGGGGCGTCGCGGACTGGAGTTCCGGGTCCCTGAAGGCGGTGCCCGGCATCTGCACCGCCTCCTGATAGTCGCTGGGCGTCGGGTAGTCCGACATGGTCGTGCGGGCGTCTCGGGGCGAAGGGGTCTCGGGTCGGCACGCACCGCGTCACGGGCGCGCCCTGTCGTCGATCGTCAGTACGAGGAGGGTGGCGTCGTCGTTGCGGAGCCGGCCCTCCTCTCGGGCCGCCTGTACGGCCCGGCGGAGGGCCGGAACGTCGGCGTCCCGCAACGAGGCCGGGCCGCGCCGGAGGAGCCAGGCCGCGACGGCGTCGGTGGCCAGCAGGACCTGGTCGCCGGTCTCCCAGGTGCCGGACGTCGTTTTCGGCACCGGCACCGGACGGTTCCGCCGGCTGGGCACCAGCGAGGGCCGGTGGGTGAACGCGTCGGGGTCGTCGTACGGCCAGGCGCCGACGAGGCCCCCGTCCCGCAGGTGGAAGAGGCAGCAGTCCCCGACGGCCACCGCCGTCCAGGCGCCGTCGTCGGAGAGGACGACGCCCAGAACGGTGGCGAAGGCCCCTTCCTCGGCCTTGGCGCGCACGTACCAGGGGCGGTCGTCGAGCCGGTCGGTCACCGCCGCGGTCCACTCGGCCTGGCCCGCGTCCACCGCCGCCGCGAACGCCTCCGCTGTCGTCGCCGACCGGTCGAGGAGGTGGTCCACGAGCGTTCGGGCCCAGAGGCCGGAGAAGGCCGACTCGGTGGCCCCGTCCGCCACGGCCGCGCGAACGGGCCAGTCTTCGGCCCGGACGGCGGCGGCGTCTTCGGACGCCGCGTCACTGCCCGCCCTGGGGACGCTGAGAATCCGATGGACCACTGTGCGCGGGGGCATGGGTTCCGTGAACGTCACGATGAACGGCCTCCCCCCACGGCGCCGCCGGCGGCCACGGCTCCCTCGCGACGCCACCGACGGACAAGAATGGGCCTTTGCAATAACAGAAACGTAGGGGCCGTTTCCACCGGGGGCTATCGCAGGTTGCTGGGCCGCGTGCCGATTTCCAAAAATGCGACCAGCGCCGTCGGGTCGGCGTTGAACACGAACCCACGGGTGTCGAGGTCGACGGTGTAGCCCTCCTGCTCGGCGGCCGACCGCATCGAGAACGGCAGGCGGCTCGACATCTGAAAGAGCGTCTCGGCGTATTCATCCTGGGACGGCAGTTCGGCCCGGCTCGACGGTAGTTCGACGGGGGTCGCCTCCGACTCCGACAGGTGCACGTTGAAGAGGAGGACCTCTCCGTCGTCGGTCGCGAACTCCCGAAGCTGCTGGGCGTAGCGGAGCGGCTCCCCGTCGGTGGCCTCCCCGTCGGTGACGTTGAGCACCACCGGCGGAAAGCTGCCGGGATGCTGGTCGATCCAGCCGCGGACGGTCTGGGCCGCGAGGTCGAGCGCCTGGCACATCGGCGTCCCGTTTTTGGCCTGCGGGTCGAACCAGATGGGCACCTTCACGCGCTGTTCGGTGGTGCCTCCCTCCCCGTCGTCGACCTCCTTGACCCGCTGCTCCATCCGGCGCGGCCGGTCGGCCAGGTGGCTGATGGGGACCAGCCCCGTGCCCACCTCCCCGTTCTCGGCCGGCTGGATCAGGCGCTGTACCCGCTCCCCGTAGCCGATCACACCGACATGGAAGTAGTCGCGCACACCCTCCTCCTTCGCGCAGCGCAGCACAAGATTCTGGAGGAGCCGGTTTACGGTGTCGGCCAGTACGCGGGCCTTGCTCGGGGCGGCGTCGCCCGTCTGCTCGGCCCCACCGAAGGCATCCTGCATGGAGGCCGACTGGTCGAGTAGAAAGAGGAAGGCCGTCGGTTGCTGGCGGCTAATTTCGGCGGAGTAGGGCATGCCGGGGCGGGCTGTTGGCGGCCGGGGGAGAGGAGAGTCGCATCCACGATGCGACGGGGCGTTCCGGCCCCGATGTTAAGGCGCCGCAAACTCGGCGCCGGGGCCTACGAAAGGTCCTCAAGCAACCGCTGTGCCTCCTCCTTGTACCGCTGGGCGAAGGGCTCCTGGGCCGGGAGGTCGATCACGGTTTGCAGCTGGGCGCGGGCGTCGGCCGGACGGTCCATCTTGAGGTATGTTTTCGCCAGCTCCAGGTGGTGGAACCGGACGTTCTCCAGTTCAATGGCGCGCTTGAAGTCCCGGACCGCCTGCTCGAAGGACGCGTCCGGCAGCCCGCCGTAGACGGTGCGGACGAAGGTGCGCTCCAGGAAGTTGAGGTCCGCGACCCCCCGGTGCCACCGACCGCGGACGTGGAAGGCCCCCGGTAGATTCGGATTGATCTCGATGGCCCGATCGACATGGGTTTTGACTGCCCGGGACCGCTGCACCCGCTCCTGCGTGCCGGCGCCGAGGGCCATCCGTCCCTCCGCCACCGCCCGCGCAAGGTGGGCGTGGGCACTGGAGGCGTCGACCGTGAGGGCGGCCTCGGCCAGTTTCAGGGCCTTCCGGTAGTGCTGCTCGGCCGCGTTTTCGCTGTCGACGGTCTTGGCGATGTCGACCCGCGTAAAGGAGAGGCGCCAGAGAATCTCGACCCGGTCGCCGTACTCCGACCGGAGCCCGCTGAGGCGGGAGAGCGCATCTCGGAACTGCCCCTCGCTCCGCATCTCGTCGACGCGGACGAGGGCACTGTCGAGTGCCGTCGAGTCGGGGCGCTGAGGAGGGGCGAGGGTAGGTGAACCGCCGGTCCCGATCAGCAGGGCCGCGACCAGCAAGCCCGTCAGGGGACCGAACGAGCGCAGCAGCATGAGGGTGGGGCCGGCTTGTGAAACAACTCGAGAGAGAAGGAGAGAGACGCCCCGGGGGCTGCGTTCCGGTGCGCCGGGCGGTGCGGGGGAGCCGCTGTGGACCGTATCGTATGCCGCACCTGCCCCCTCCCGTTCCGCTGATCGGGACGGGTGCCGGCCCTGCCCCCTGCTCGATGCCCACGTCGGGGAGGCCTGCCGCGGGGTCGAGGAGAGGCCTCGGGGCGGCGCATGGTGCCGGGACGGGCTCCGCCGCCCTCTAGGCCGAGGCCCGAAGCTCCGCGTCGGGGAGCGGCACGTACAGCCCCCCAACGTCTCGTCCGCGCATGGCGCGGGCCAGGGCCTGTGCAAGAGCGGTCAGTACGAGCGAAAGCCGGACGTTCCGCTCCGCGAGGTGCATCGCCTCCTCGATCAGCCCCACCATGCCCTCCAGGTCCGCCTCCGGCAGATTGCGGCAGAACTGAGCCACCGCGTCCGACTGGTCGACGTTGACGAGCGGGGCCTCCTCCCCCATCGACCGGTACAGCAGGAGGTCTCGCACCCAGCGGAGCATGAGCCGCAGCACCGTCTTCGCCTGTTCGCGCCCCTGGCCGCTGATGTCCTGGATGCACCCGTTCAGCGACTCCACTCGTTGGGAGTACGCCGCCCGGAAGTACTTGAGGACCATCTCGCGGCTGGCCATGAGCGACTCGCTGCGGGCCAGGTCGAGCGCGTGGCTGTACGACCCGTCCGCCATCCGTGCCAGCATGGCCGCGGCATCGGGCTCCATGGCTTCCCGGTCCACCAGTGCGGACTCGATGGCCTCCGGCACTAGCGGATCGAACCGGAGCCGCTGGCACCGGGAAACGATCGTCGGCAGAAGCTGCTCCGGACGATTCGTGGTGAGCAAGAAGATGGTGTCCGGGGGCGGTTCCTCGAGGAGCTTCAGGAAGGCGTTGGCGGCCTCGTCCCGCATCTTCTCCACGTCGGTGAGAATGTTGACCTTGTACTGCCCCTCGCCCTTCGACAGGCTCATGGGCCGGATCAGGTCCTCCCGCACCTGATCAATCCGGTAGAGCACCTGCTTGTTCGACGTCTCGGTGGGGTCGGAGAGCGACGGTCGGCGGGCAAAGTCGACGGTGGCGTAGGGGTTTTCGCCGAGCCGCTGGATGCGTTTGCCGATGTCCTCCTCGTCCCGGTCGCCTTCGTCGCTCCAGGGATGCGGGAGGTGTACGTGGACGTCGGGGTGCACCATCCGGGCCGTCTTTCGACAGGCGGAGCACTGGCCACAGGCTTCCTCGACCTGCTCGGTGCACTGGAGCGCCCGCGCTGTCTCGAGGGCCACGGCGCGCTTGCCGACGCCGTCCGGCCCGTGGAACAGGTAGGCGTGGGCCACTCGCTCCTTCGCGAGCGCCCGGCGGAGCGTCTTTACGACGCGGTCTTGATCGAGGACGGAACTCCAGGCCATAGGACGTGCAAGGCAGACGCAATGAGCGGTAGGATCGCCCGTCCAAGGTAGCCCACAATCGACACGGTGACAAGACCACGGGGGACCCCGGCCCGGTCCGACTCCCCGTCAGAACAAGCGTCCCGACGCCGCGTGGGATCCGATGTGCCTTTTCTCAACTGCGGAGGATCGATGAACGGAGACTCGTATCGGGGGTTCACCTTTGAGACCTTCCAGTCCACCAGCGGGGGCGCGGAGAAGACTGCCATGCGCGCCACCCGGGGCCGCATCGCACTCTTCGTCGAGGTGACGCGCGGCGAGTTGCCGTCGGGCTGGCGGCTGCGGGACCTTCTGGAGTACGAGATCAACCGGCTCCTGGACCCGACGACCCTCCGCCGCGTGGATCATCTCAACTAGCGGGCCGCCCGTCCACTGCATCTTCACGGCGGGGGAGAAACACAGGCCGCGCACTCGACGATATAAGGGATCGCTTTTCTTCGGCGTGGTAGCTCAGTCGGTTAGAGCGTCGGATTCATAACCCGGAGGTCGGGGGTTCAAATCCCCCCCACGCTACAGATGGTCCCTCTTCAGCGGCGCTGAGGAGGGATTTTCGATTTTGGGGTCCGGGACGTTGCCGCCGCCTGGCTCGCGAGGGCCGTCTCGTCGGTCGCAACGATGTCCACGCCGTTCCGGAAGAGCGTCCGGTACACCACCAGCCCCTGCTGCCGGGCTCGCCGGTCGAGCGCCCCGAAGGTGCCGACCGTCACCGGGACGTCCCGGTCCGAGAACACATCGAGAACGTCCGGCGACGGCGGTCCGACCCCGGCGAAGGCAACGAGCCGAGAGGGGGCAATCTGATTGACGTAGGCCGCGGCTTCGTCCCTCGTCTCCGCCGACACCGAAAGCAGGAGGTTCGGCAGGCGCCGGTGATACCACCGGGCATCGCCCAGCGTATACGTGATCACGAGCGCCTGGTCGAGGGCGTCCATTCGCCGGAGACGCTCGGCGACCAGGGCTCTGGGGACCCCCTCCTTCACGTCGAGCTGGAGCACGGCTCGTCCTTCGGCCCAGGCCAGGGCCTCCAGGACGGTCGGCACCGGGTATCGCGTCGTGTCCCCGCCATTTGTGACGAGGCGGAGCCCGCGCAGCTCCCGCAGCGTTCTGGAGCGCACCGCCCCGCTGCCCGTCGTCGTGCGACCGAGCGTTTCGTCGTGCATGAGCACGAGCACGCTGTCCTGCGTCATCCGGACATCGGTCTCCAGCAGGACGGGGCCCCGGGTCAGCGAGTGCGCGAAGGTCGCGAGCGCATTCTCCGGGAACCGCGCCGTCGGCCCCCCGCGGTGCGCCCCAACCAGGGGACGTGCGTCCGACCGGAGGTACGCCGCCAGGCTGTCCGCCTCCTCAAAGTCGCGGTAGTGCGACGACGCGGGCAATGGCCCCGTCTTGGCAGACGGATCCTCGGCCGGGCTACAGCCGGAGAGAAGACCGAGCGCGAGGACAAGGGCCACCGGCAGATACAGCGGTCGGAGGACGAGGGGGCGGACCACGAACGACACGTTTCGAAGAGATGGGACGGAAGAACGGGAATTCAGGGACTGCTTTGGTTTCACACGCCGCAACATTGCCGGGGACGGAGCGAGTAAATGTCCACTCCAGCCATGAATACAGATGTGTGCGCCCCCCTCTCTCCACGAGAGCCATCGACAGCGACTGGGGGCACGACACTCACTGGGGGCGGGCGCCGTCCTCGGGCTCTGGCACCTCTTCCAGCACCCTCGCGTTCCAGGGGCAGTACCGGCCTACCTCCTCGACGAAGTAGGTGACGTTCTCACTGACGTACGACGGACTGGCGTCGCACACTTCCGTCGCGATCTCGGTGAGCTTCCACTTCCCTTGCTCGAAGTGCCAGGGGTAGTCGCCGTTGTGGCCGCCGTTCCCCGGGGCAATCGGCCCGATGATGAACTTGCTTCTCTCCCCAAACGGCTTCTCGAGCTGCCGCTCCACGTCGGCCAGCACGGCCTCTTCGGAGGTCCCCGCGACGAAGGTCGTCGAGTCGGTGGTGTGCAGGAAGCGGAAATATCGGGGCCGGTCAACCGACCCGCTCCCGCCTAGTTCGCAGCCAACGACCAGAAGTCCGACGCACAATGCCAGAAGGGGAACGAGTCTTCGCATCAGTTGCAAAATGCCTGTGACAACGTCGATCGCGGTTGTGTCGAAGGGCTCCTACGCAGGTCCCAAACAGAGCCACTCGCCTCAGGTGCCTCCGCCCAGGCCCTCGTCCCGGGTCTTGACAGCGCCCAGACTGCCCCGTCGGTTGTGTCCCTCCTCAAGGGGCTGAACGCAGTGGTTTCGATCGGTCCTGGGGATGCACGCGGAGGCTGGATGAGCTATCGTCAGACCCGCACCGAGGGTCGAGGGGACTCCGCCCTGCACGTTCACGTTCTGTCGCGCTCTCTGCCCGGACCTTCCCGTCGCTCGGGGCAATTTCGGCGTGCGGCCACGCGTCGCAGCCGATGCCTGCGGTCGGGGCCCCAATAGAAAAGCCCGTCCCCAGAAGGGACAGGCTTCATCTATGCCAAATGGCACCGCGTCCATGATCTTCAGGACCCGGGACGGGACCTAAAACGCCCCGTTGGCTTCCTCGGCCGGAGACGCGTTGAGGGCGCTGAGGCCCTTCTCGGTCTTCTCGGTCTCGTACTCGATCGTCTGTCCTTCACGCAGGTCGTCGCCCGACGTCATCCCGGCGATGTTGTTGGCGTGCAGGAAGACGTCCTCACTGCCGTCAAGCGGTTCTATGAACCCGAATCCACGGGAGGTATCGAAAAACTTGAGCTTGCCCTTTTGCATGTAGGTGTACCTATTTATCTTGTAGATGCCTCACCTGTATGACGACACGAGTACGAGGAGAAACGTCCTTCTCGGTGCGGCGGCACTGTGATGACGCGTGTTTGATGTAGTAGTCTCACCCGCCCGACCGGGTGCAGTTCCCTTTGCATTGGGCTGTGCACCGTATTCACGCGGTCGTCTTCTTCGGTGGAGCCCCGGACATGGGCCAAAAAACGAAAAAGCCCGTCCTCGGCGGACGGGCTTTCTCGTGTCGGTGCGGGCGTCGGGCCCTAGCTGACGGGAGACGCGTTGAGGGCGCTGAGGCCCTTCTCGGTCTCTTCCGTCTCGAAGGCCATTTCCTGTCCCTCGCGGAGGTCCTCGCCCCGCGTCGCGCCGGTGATGTTGCTGACGTGGAGAAAGACATCATCCCCACCGCCTTCGGGCTCGATAAAGCCGAATCCGCGGTCCGCGTCGAAAAACTTGATCTGTCCTCGTTCCATAGTGGTGCTGGTTCTTTGTTGGTGCCCCACCCCTTCTCTCAGCGCATGCGACTTCGTTTTCGCGGCGCGATAGCGGTGACGCAGTTGATGTACACCGTGTGCACGGCGGCGTCCCATCACGGTTCCCCAACGCGGTCATCCAGAAAGATCTTCATCCATTCCCCGTTCCCCGCACCGGGCGCCGGGGCCTCCATTTCCTCCGCGTGGCGCCTGCGAGCGGCCCCGGTACGGCAATCGGATCTTGGGTCCGACGCGAGCGACGGAGGCTCACATGCTCTCTTCCGTCCAGTGTGGTCCGGCAGGAGAGGGCGAATGGGCGCCCTGGGAGTATGGACGGGCTGCCTGCCGCTCCGCCGCGTGCCCGCTCACGGTGGGGGGGGACGTCGAGGCACAGTCGCCGTGGGGCCCCGGGAGGCCACTTCGGGATTCCAACGTCCAGGCCCGATATTGAGGCGGCGCTCGCCCCCTTCCGCTTCACTGCACGCAAACGCAACGGCCTCCCATGGACACATCCCGAATGCGCGAGTTGCTCGGGCTGACGGTGGACATCGTCATGCTGGTCCTCATCGTGGCGAACCTGTTCCTCATCGTGGTCGACTGGGGATTCGAGAGCGTCCTGGTTCAGCAGCAGCTTCAGGCGTGGGCCCCGGGCCTGTATCGGTGGTACGACCGAACCATCCACCAACACTTTCTTTTCTACGACCTGGCGTTCGTCACCGTCTTCGTGGCGGAGATCCTGGTCCGGTGGGGCCTCTCGATTTATCGGCAGCGCTACCACCGGTGGTTCTTCTACCCGTTCGTCCACTGGTACGACGTCCTGGGCTGCATCCCGGTCAGTTCTCTGCGGTCCCTGCGCCTCCTGCGCGTCGTCGCGATGGTGCCCAAGATGCAGCGCATCGGCCTCTTCGACCTCCGCGAGACGTACCCGTACCGAAAGTTCGAGAAATACCGGGACATCCTCCTCGAAGAAATCAGCGACCGGGTCACCGTCCGCATCATCGAGGGACTGCAGACGGAAATCCGGGGGAGCCAACCCGTCACGAAGCGGATTGCCGAGGAAGTGATCGCTCCGCAACGCGAGGCGCTCATCCAGGCGCTCACCCATCGCCTCCAGGAAGCGACCGCCGTGGCCTACGGAAGCCGCCAGGACGACTTCCACGACTACCTCGACGGAGTGATTGCCGACGCCGTGGACAACAACCGGGAGATCAGCACGATCGCCTCGCTGCCGGGCGTCGGCCGGCCGGTGGCCACCCTGCTGGAGCGGGCCATCAGCGACATCGTCTTCTCGGTAATCGACCGGATGGTGGCCGACGTGGCCTCCCTCGACAACGACCGCGTTATCGCCGAGGTGACCGCCATCTCCACCGATGCCCTGCTAAGTCCGAAGTACGACGAGCGGCTGAACCGACTGGCGCGGTCGGTCGTATTGCAGTCGCTGGACGTCATCAAAGACCACGTCCAGATCCGGGAGTGGAAGGAGGAATACACCTCCGCCCCGTCGTCCGCTTCTGCCTAGCCTTCCCTGCCCGTGGCCGGCCTGTACGTTCACGTGCCGTTCCGTCGCGGGGCGCACACCTACGACGATCGCTACGCCGTCGCCGTCGACTCCGCCGACCGGTCCCGCTTCGGGGCCGCACTCCGCCGCGAGCTCCGGCTCTGCGCCCGGCGGTACGCCAGCGAGGAGCCCCTTCGGACCCTCTACCTGGGCGGGGGCCGCCCGTCGCTCCTGTCCCTCCAGCATCTGCACACCTTTCGTGACGCCCTGCAGGAGACCCTGGACCTCTCGGCCGTGGAGGAGGTCACCCTGGAGGCCAACCCGGCGGACGTGGACCGCGACTACGCCCGCGGACTCCGGAAGATGGGGATCGACCGGGTCAGTCTCGAGGCGCTCGCCTTTTCGGCCCCGGCCCTCGAGGCCGTCGAGGCCCCCCACACGGAGGAGGACGTCGCCCGGGCGCTTCGTGTCCTGCGGTCGGTCGGCCCCGGGTCGGTCTCGCTCACTCTGTTGTTCGGCTGGCCCGAGCAGTCGCAGGCCGACTGGACCCGGACCCTCGCGCGGGCCATCACAATGGGCCTGCCGCACCTGACCGTCGTCGAGGCGTCGCCGGAGACCGGCCGCGCCGCCTCGGAGACGGCCCGGGCCCGGCGGCTCCAGCACGCGATGTCGATCCTGGAATCGGAGGGGTACGCTCAGTACGAACTCACCCATTTCGCCCGGCCCGGCGCGCGCTCCCATCACCAGACCCGGTACTACGCCCACGAGAACCAGCTTGCCCTGGGCCCGTCCTCGGAATCGTTCTGGTGGGGTCGCCGGGACGCCCACGCCCGGGCCCGCCGGTGGACGAACGTGAACGACCTGGACCGGTACATGGAGTTTCTGCGCGAGCAGTGCCCGCCGGTGGCCCACCGCCAATCCCTCAATCGGACGGCCCTGGCCCAGGAGTACGTCATGCTTCGGCTGCGCACCGCGGCGGGGCTCGACCTCCGCCGTCTCCGGGAGCAGTACGGGGTGGATCTCCGAACCGATGAGGACACGCTGCTGGACCGCCTTCGAGCCGAGGATCTCATCCGGACCGAAGACCATACGGTGCGCCTCTCGTCTCGCGGCCGCCTCCTGGCGGACGCCATCACCGAAAAGCTGATGCCATCGCGGTAGCGGCCCGTTCGCCCCCCCGTCATGCCAACAATCCGCCCCGTCGAACACGACGACGATCTTGAAGCGGCCCGGCAGCTGTTTCGGGCGTACGTCTCCTCCCTCGACTTTGCCCTCGACTTTCAGGATGTTGAGGCGGAACTGCAGGCTCTTCCCGGCCCCTACGCGCCCCCGGAGGGCACCATCTTGCTCGCGGAGGTCGACGGCGCCGCCGTCGGGGTCGTGGCGCTGAAGCCACTCGACGAGACGGGCGTCTGCGAGATGAAGCGGCTCTACGTGCACCCCGACCACCGGGGCCGGGGCCTCGGGCGGGCCCTGGGCGAGGCGATCCTGGACGCCGCCCGCCGCCTCGACTACGACGTGATGCGGCTCGACACGGTGGCCTCCATGCAGGCGGCCCGGTCGCTGTACCGGTCCCTCGGGTTCGAGGAGCGCCCGCCCTACTACCGCAACCCGCTCGACGACGTCGTGTACATGGAGCGGCCGCTGTAGCCCTACGCCTTCTCATGCCCCCCTCCTGCCATGCCTTCTATGCCCCCGATCGCCTTCCTCACGCTGCTCGCAGTCCTCCTTTCGGGGGGCTGCACGTCCGATGAGCCCTCCCAGACCGGCGGCGAGCCGACGTTCCGGACGGAGGGCCGACTTGCGTTCATCGGGCCGGCCGGCGATACGCTCCGGACCATCGACGTCGAGATTGCCGACACCGACGCCGAGCGAAAGCGGGGGCTCATGCGCCAACGGTCGCTCGGGTACGACCGCGGCATGCTCTTTATCTTCGACGAGGTGAACAAAGAGGGCATGTGGATGAAAAACACGCCTCTCCCCCTCGACATTGTCTTTGTGGCGCCGGACTCCCAGATCATCAACATCGCCCGCCGCACGACCCCCTTCTCGCAGGAGACGATCTCCCCGGCCGCCCCGAAAAAGTTCGTGGTGGAGGTGCGGGCCGGCTTTGCCGACCGGTTCGGCCTCACCGACAGCGCCCGGGTCCGCTGGGCCCGCCCGTTCCTCCTCTCTCCCGCGCCTGCTCCGCCGAACGCCCAACGCCGCGTCTATGCGCCCGCTGCTCCCGCTGCTGCTGGTCCTTTCGATTGCCGGGCTTCCGGCCTGCACGACCGACGACGGCGGGGGAGCGTCGCCCTCGTCGACCGCCGACACGACCACCATCCCCTTCGATCGGGAGGGACGGCTCGGGTTCGTCCAACAGGGCGACACCCTGGTCGTCCTCGGCATCGAGGTGGCCGACACCGACTCCGCGCGGAAGCGCGGCATGATGCAGCGGGAGGGCTTCCCGTCGGAGACGAGCGGCATGCTCTTTCCGTTCGACAAGGAGCAGCGGCGGAGCTTCTGGATGGCGAACACGCCCCTGGCGCTGGACCTTTTCTTCATCGGCGCCGACTCGCAGGTCGTGAACATCCACAAATACGCCCAGCCCAACACAGCGAACCAAATCCCGTCGGAGGGACCGGCCAAGTACGTGCTCGAAACCCCCGCCGGGTTTGCCGACAGCTACGGCATCCTGGAGGGGGATCGGGTCTGGTGGCGCCGGACGGAACCACCTGCACAGTAAAGGCCTCCGGCCGTCCGTCGGCGTGTAAACGACCGTTTACACTCGTCCGGGAAGGAGCTACAGCGCAAACGACTCACCGCAGGCACACTCCCGAGTGGCCTGCGGATTGGTGAAGTGGAAGCCGTCGCCGTTGAGCCCATCGGTGAAGTCGAGTTCCGAGCCGTCGAGGTAGAGGCGGCTCTTCTTGTCGAGCACCACCGTGATGCCGTCGTGCTCCTCGACGGCGTCTTCGTCCTGAACGGTGGTGTCCCACCCCAGATCGTAGGTGAGCCCCGAGCATCCCCCGGGAACAACGGCCACACGGAGCATCGTCTGGCCAAGGTCGACGCTCTGGTCGGCGGCGACGCCGCGGATTTGATGGGCGGCCCGATCGGTGAGGGAGATTGTCATAAACACAGGCAACCTTGCTCGGAGAGTGACTGAGACCCTGTACCTTGAGCGCGCCGGGGAAGTTTCTCGGCCGACGGCCTCTGCCTCCCGACCCAAGTTGCAATGAAGACGTGAACTCCAAACCCCGCGCAGGAACGATGAGGATTTGGGGTGGTTGTAATCGCACGTTGACAGGCAATGCCCCGTAAACGACAGTTTACACCTGCCGTCTCGACCGCAGGGGCGGCGTTCGGGATCGGGTTCGACCCGGGCCCTGTCCGCTGCCCCCTCGCGGTCCGACGGGAGGAGCCCTGCGGGTGGTGAAGCGCGGGGGTCGCTTCCCGTCCCGGTCCGACACGCATTGGCACACACACGAACCGAGCCACTGATATGAGCACCTCCGAGACCGAGTATCTGAAGGGAAAGGCCAGTGAGGAGTACAAGCACGGCTTCTACACCGACATCGAAGCAGAAACGGCGCCCGATGGCTTCACTGAGGATGTCGTCCGCTACATTTCGCAGCGCAAGGACGAACCGCAGTGGCTTCGGGACTGGCGGCTGAAGGCCTTCCGGCACGCCCGCAACCGCCTCGACGACGGCGAGACCATCGACTGGGCCCACCTCGACTACGAGGCCCCCGAGTTCGACGAGATCAGCTACTTCTCCGCCCCGAAGGAGACGGCCAGCTATGACAGCCTCGACGAGGTGCCGGAGGAGATTCTGGAGACGTTCGAGCGCCTCGGCATTCCGCTCGAGGAGCAGAAGGCCCTCACGGGGGTGGCCGTCGACGCGGTGATGGACAGCGTCTCCGTGGCTACCACCTTCAAGGACAAGCTGGAGGAGAAGGGTGTCATCTTTAAATCCTTCGGCGAGGCGGCCAAGGAGCACCCGGAGATCGTGCGGGAGTACATGGGAACGGTCATTCCGTACACCGACAACCTGTACGCCGCGATCAATTCAGCGGTCTTCAGCGACGGATCGTTCGTGTACGTTCCGGAGGGCGTCACCTGCCCGATGGAGCTGTCCACCTACTTCCGCATCAACGAGGCCGGCACCGGCCAGTTCGAGCGCACGCTCATCGTCGCCGAGCCGGGTGCCTACGTGAGCTACCTCGAGGGCTGCACCGCCCCGATGCGCAAGGAGAATCAGCTCCACGCCGCCGTGGTGGAGCTGATCGCCCACGAGGACGCGGAGATCAAGTACTCGACGATCCAGAACTGGTACCCGGGCGACCCGGACACCGGAGAGGGCGGCGTGTACAACCTCGTCACGAAGCGGGGCCTCTGCAAGGGCGACAACTCCAAGATCAGCTGGACGCAGCTGGAGACCGGATCGGCCGTGACGCAGAAGTACCCGTCGGTCATCCTCGCGGGCGACGACTCCGTCGGCGAGTTCTACTCGGTGGCCTTCACGAAGGGGCATCAGCAGGCCGACACCGGCACGAAGATGCAGCACATCGGGAAGAACACGAAGAGCACGATCATCTCGAAGGGCATCTCGGCCGACGTGGCGGACAACAGCTACCGCGGCCAGGTGAAGGTGAGCAAAAACGCCGACAATGCCCGCAACTT
>JBDGQP010000057.1:18574-21118 GCA_042218975.1 Salinibacter sp. | reverse complement strand
CGACCAGATGTTCTACTGCCACCAGCGCGGCCTCGGCGAGGAGGAGGCCCTGAAGCTGATCGTGAACGGCTTCTGCCAGGAGGTCCTTCAGGAGCTCCCGATGGAGTTTGCCGTAGAGGCAAAGGAGCTGCTCGACATCGAGCTTGAGGGATCGGTCGGGTAGCCACACCCGAGGACGCAGGCGCCTGGGGGCTGGGAGCGTCGTTGTGCTCCCGTGCCCCCACGCCTCCTTCCCCCGGTACGGGCTCCTGCTGCCCCCCTGCCGAACGACATACCACGACTCTGCACCCCCACACCTAGAACATAATCCGACACATGGCACTTCTCGAAATCAAAAATCTCCACGTTGGTGTCGAAGGCGAGGACATCCACATTCTGAAGGGCGTGGACCTGACCCTGGACACCGGCGACATGCACGCCATCATGGGGCCGAACGGCTCCGGCAAAAGCACCCTCGCCTCGGTCCTGGCCGGACGTGAGGAATACGAGGTACTCGAGGGCGAAATTCGATACGACGGCGAGGACCTTCTGGAGCTCGAGCCCGAGGAGCGGGCCGAGGAGGGCATCTTTCTCGCTTTTCAGTACCCGGTGGAGCTGCCGGGCGTGAGCATGACCAACTTCCTGAAGGAGGCCGTCAACTCCGTCCGGGAGGCCCGCGGACAGGAGGAGCTCTCGTCGACGGACTTCCTGCAGATGATGCGCGAGCGGGCCGACATGCTGGACCTTGACGCCGACCTTACGAAGCGGTCGGTGAACGAGGGCTTCTCCGGCGGCGAGAAGAAGCGGAACGAGATCTTTCAGCTCGCCATGCTGGAGCCGCGCCTCGCCATTCTCGACGAGACGGACTCCGGCCTCGACATCGACGCGCTCCAGAGCGTGGCCGAGGGCGTCAACAAGCTCCGCAACGGCGACCGGGGCTTCCTCGTGATCACCCACTACGAGCGCATCCTGCAGTACATCGTCCCCGACCGCGTGCACGTTATGATCGACGGCCACGTCGCGCGCTCCGGCGACAAGGACCTTGCCCAGGAGCTCGAGGAGCACGGCTACGAGTGGGTTCGCGAAGAGGTCGCCGCCGCGGCCTAGGCTTCCCACGGCCGTCCGGGGCGTCATGCGCCCCGGACGATGCTCGTCGGTTCCCTCTTCGTTCTCCAAAACCCAACGCACTCCCTCATGACCACCGCACTTGACACAGACGTTCGCCCCGAAGACCGGTTTATCTCGGCCTTCGAGGTGAACCACGGCCAGGCCCTGAACGGCACCAACGCCTCTATTGCCCAGCAGCGCGAGGACGCGATCGAGCGCTTCTCGCAGCTCGGCATTCCGGACAACAGCCTGGAGGCCTGGAAGTACACCGACATTTCGAAGACCATCGACCGGCCCTACACCCTTCCCCTCGCTCCGGAGGTCCCGTCGGTCGACCCCGACGACATTGCCCCGTTCACGATCGGCGCGATGGACGCGCACCGCGTCGTGCTCGTCAACGGCCGGGTCGACGCGTCGCTTTCCGACATCGGCGATCTGCCGTCCGGCGTCGTGATCAGCAGCCTCGCCGAGGCGGGCGACGAGCACCCGGACGTGGTGGAGGCCCACTACGGCCAGTACGCCGACTTTGAGGACGAGGCCCTCACGGCCCTCAACACGGCGTTTGTGCAGGATGGGGCGTTCGTGTACGTCCCCTCCGGCACGATGCTCGAGAAGCCGATCTTCTTCCTTCACGTCGCGGCCGGCTCGGAGGCCCTCTTCCTCCAGCCGCGCCATCTCTTCGTGGTGGAGGACGGCGCCGTCGCCCGCATCGTGGAGGCTCAGCACTCCCTCACCGACGCGCAGAGGTTCACGAACACCGTGAGTGAGGCCTTCGTCGGCGAGCGGGCCAACCTGGAGCATTACCTCGTTCAGGACGAAGGCCCGGCGGCCTCGCAGGTACACACCCGCGCCGGCAAGCAGAAGGACGACAGCGTTTACTCCACCAACACCATTACCTTCAGTGGAGAGGTCGTGCGCAACAACGCCACCGTCGAGGTGGACGGCTCCTTCTGCGAGTCGAACCTCTACGGGCTCTGCATCGGCGAGGACGAGATGCACGTGGACAACCACACGCAGATGAACCACGTGGAGCCGGACTGCAACAGCAACGAGCTCTACAAACACGTCCTCAACGACGAGTCGACCGCCGTCTTCAACGGCAAGGTGTTTGTCTCGCGCGGCTCCCAGCGCATCGACGCCTACCAGCAGAACGACACCATCGTTCTGACCACCGACGCGAACATTTACACGAAGCCGGAGCTCGAAATCTACGCGGACGATGTCGTCTGCAGCCACGGGGCCACGACCGGCCAGGTGGACGAAGAGGGGGTCTTTTACCTCCGTTCCCGTGGCCTCTCGGAGCGCCGCGCCCACATCATGATGCTGCAGGCCTTCACCGACGAGGTCCTGAGTGAGTACAACATCGACCCGCTGCGTGAGTACATCGCCGAGAAAATCCGGCGGCGCTTCGCCAGCTACTTCACCTAGCGCGCGGCTGTGAACGCAGGAGTGCCCCCC
>JBDGQP010000057.1:9540-18564 GCA_042218975.1 Salinibacter sp. | reverse complement strand
ACACAGTCATGCCTGCGACGACCTCCCCCCCTTCCGATACGGCCCCGTTCGACGTCGAGGCGTTTCGCGCGGATTTCCCCGCCCTGCAACAAGACGTGTACGAGGACACGCCGCTGGTGTACCTCGATAACGCCGCCACCTCGCAGAAGCCCACGGCCGTGATCGACCGGCTGGACGGGTTTTACCGTCGGGAAAACAGCAACGTCCACCGCGGCGTCCACCGGCTCAGCCAGGGCGCGACCGACGCCTACGAGTCGGCCCGCGAGTCGCTGGCCCGCTTCGTAAACGCCGAGCGGACCGAGGAGGTCATCTTCACGCAGGGCACGACCGAGGGCCTCAACCTCGTGGCCTCCACGTTCGGGGAGATGGTGGTGGGCGCGGGCGACGAGATTCTGCTCACGGAAATGGAGCACCACTCCAACATCGTGCCCTGGCAGATGCTGGCCGAGGAGGTCGGGGCGGAGATTCGAGTCCTGCCCGTTACCGACCGGGGCGAGCTCCGGATGGACCTTCTGGACGACTACCTCACCCCCGACACCGCCCTGGTGACCGTTACCCACGTGTCGAATACGCTCGGCACCATCAATCCGGTCGAGTCCCTCGTCGACGCCGCGCACGCCCAGGACGTGCCGGTTGTGGTGGATGGGGCGCAGTCGGCCCCGCACATGCCGGTGGACATGCAGGCCCTCGACGCTGATTTCTTCGTGTTCTCGGGTCACAAGATGTTCGGCCCCACGGGCATCGGCATTCTCTACGGCAAGTACGAGCACCTGGAAGCCATGCCCCCCTACCACGGCGGCGGCGACATGATCGACCAGGTGTCGTTCGACAGCACGACCTACGACGACCCGCCGCACAAGTTTGAGGCCGGCACGCCGAACATCGCGGATGTGGTTGGTCTCGGCACGGCGGCCGAGTACGTCATGGACCTGGACTGGAACGCGGTGCAGGCCCACGAGGACGACGTGCTGGCCCACGCTACCGAGCAGGTGGAGGCCCTCGAGGACGTGCGCATCGTGGGCACCGCGCCGGAGAAGACGAGCGTTCTGTCCTTCGTGTTCGACGACATTCACCCCTACGACGCCGGCACCTTCCTCGACCGACTGGGCATCGCCGTCCGCACGGGGCACCACTGCACGCAGCCCCTTCTCAGGCGCTACGGCCTGCCCGGCACCATCCGCGCCTCCTTTGCGGCCTACAACACCCACGCGGATGTCGATCATCTCGTGGACGGGCTCAAGAAGGTGAAGCAGATGCTCGGCTGACTCCCGTGCGTGCGGCTGCCGCTGCCACCGTCCTCCGGCCGCGCGCCCACTCCATTACGATCCTGTGAGGCGAGATCTCAACCAGCCCCTTTCCGACCATGCCTACCACCGATACGGTTTCGGACCGCGCCCAGGAAATCGTCGACGAGTTTTCCCTCTTCAACGACTGGATGGGGCGCTACGAGTACCTCATCGAGCTCGGGGACGACATTCCTCAGCTCCCCGACGACCACAAGACCGACGAGAACTACGTCCACGGCTGCCAGTCGGACGTGTGGATCCGCGCCGACTTCGACGATGAGGACCGGGTCCTTTGCTTTCAGGGCGACAGCAACGCCAAGATCACGAAGGGCCTCGCGGCTCTCATCATCCGCGTGGTCGACCAGCAGCCGCCGGGGGCGGTTGCGGACGCGGACTTTGAGTTTCTGGACGAGATCGGCCTGCAGGAGCACCTCAGCTCCCAGCGCAACAACGGCCTGCAGGCCATGATCGAGGAGATGCGGACGCGCGCCCGACGCCATCACCGTTAACCTTACCCATTCTCTACACGAACCCATGAATCCTTCTGGTGCAATGCCCGGCGGCATGCCGCCCGGCGGCGGGGGCGGCGGCGCGGCCGACGTTCCCGACGACAAAGAAAATACCGACATCGAGCTGCCGGAGACGGTCCCGGACCACCTTCAGGACACGCCCGACGACGATCTCTACGAGCGGGTCGTCGAGTCGATGCGGGAGATCTACGACCCGGAGATTCCGGTGAACATCTACGACCTCGGGCTGATCTACCACCTGAAGCTCCATGACGATCACGCGGATGTGCTCATGACGCTCACGGCCCCGAACTGTCCGGCCGCCGGAACGCTCCCCGGCCAGGTCGAGGACGCGGTGCGGGAGACCGAGGGGGTCGAGAGCGTCAACCTCGAGATGACCTTCGAGCCCCCCTTCTCTCCCGAGATGATGTCGGAGGCGGCCCGCCTGGAGCTCGGCTTCATGTAAATTGCGAGTGCGGAACTCGGAGTGTGGAATATGTCCCTCCGTTCCACTCTCCACTCCACATTCCCAACTCCTCATTCCCGATGGACCACGCGCAGACCATAGCGATGGCGGCCGACCTCCTCGCCGACGGGCGGGCCGAGGATGTCGCCGAGATGATCGACCCGTTGCTGGCGCCGGTGGAGGCCCCCGCAACCAGCACCGGGCAGCTGCTTCTGCGTGGCCTCCGGGCCCGGATCGAGATTGCGCACCGGGATCGGCCCGACCGGGCCGACGAGCTTCTACCTTCCCTCTCCGCGGTCGAGGAGCTGTGCACCTGCGTCCAGGCAGAGGTGGCGCTCTGGCGCGGATGGATCTGTGTGCGCCGGTCGAGCCACCCGACCGACGCGACCCAGGCCCTGCACCTCCTCGGGCGGGCCGAGGGACTGTTTGAGTCCGTCCATGACCCGCGGGGCCGCTGCTGGGCCCGGCTCGGCCGCGCCCAGGCCTTCTTTCACCTGCGGGAGTTTGCGCTCATGCGCCGGGGCCTCCGCGACGTCGAGGCCCTGGTCGATCGGCTGGACGACCGGCAGGCCGAACGGTGGTTCCACGACCTCAGCGTCCCGGCCCTGCGCGCCGAGGGCCGGTTCGAGGCGGCCGAGCAGCACCTCCACGCTCTACGCGCCCTGGCCCGTGACCAGAACGATCGGCGCCTTCGGGGCCACGCCGCCGCCCACGAGGCGGCCCTGCGCTACGACCGCGGACAGTCCCCGGCCGAGATTGTGAGCGCCGCCGAGACCGCCGAGGCGCTCCTGCGCCGGGTCGACACCGGATCGTACGATTCTCTTCGGACCGCCTACCGGGCGCACGTCGGGGCCCTGCTGCGGCAGGGCCGCTGGGCGACGGCCGACGCCGTGCTCGACGAGGCGGAGGCCGCCGTCCGCGACGCCCCCGCCGACCAGGCCCCGTTCCGAATTCTCCGGGCCCGCGCCGCCCTCCGGCGCGACGACGTTGCCGCGGCCGAGCGCCTGCTGAACGACCTGTTGGAGCAGGCCCCCGCCCTCCCTCATGGCGTCCACGGGGCCCCGCTCGCCCTCCTCCGGGGCGAGGTGCAGGCCCAGCAGAACCGCCTCGAGGCCGCCTCCACGTGGCTGCGCCGCGCGCACCGCGCCGCCTGCGAGAGCGGCCACCGCGGCCTCCAGCTCCGCAGTCTCCTCACCCTGGCCCGCACCGCCGCGGCCCGGGGCGACCGCGACGCCGCCCAGTCCCACCTCGACGCCACCGGGGCGTACGACGACTACCTCGGCGTCCTGCCGGCCGCCGTCCGCCGGTTCGCGGCGGACGGCGCGATCGCCCAGATCGACGACCGTCCCCAGGCGGCCCTCGAGGCCTACCGGCACGCCCTCGCAGGGGCGACCATGATCGGAGACCGGTACCGAACCGCGTCCCTCCGGCTGGCCCTCGCTCAGCTCGAGGGCGACGAGCGGGCCCACGCCCTGGCCGCCGCGGCTCAGTCGACGTTCGACGAGCTCGGGTCGACCGACCAGGCCACGGTGGCCGCCGCGTTGGCCGACGAGGCCTCGCACGACGAGGGCGGGACCTCGGCGCTCCCGTACCCGCCCGATGCCCTGTCGGACGCAGGGCTCGGCGATACGCTCGCCGCGGCCGCCCGGTCGGTGCCCCTGGTTGCGTACGTCTGGCTCCAGGCCGCGGCGGCCCGGATCCCCGACGATCGATGGGCAGCCGTCTACCGCCTCTCCGGCGACGGCATCGCCTCCCTCCTCCACGAGCACGGCCGCCGCCCCGAAGGAGTCGAGCCGCCGTCCGACGCCGTTTCGGAGGCCGGCCCCGGTCCCGTCCACTGGTACCCGCTTCACGCGACCCGCCCAACGCTCTGCCTCGGCGTGGAGGCCGCCCCGACCGACGACCAGGACCGCTCCACTCCGCCTCGCCTCCGTCGGTGGCCCCCCCGGGTCCGGCTGGCCCTCGAGCGTGCCCGCCTTCACGAGCAACGGGCCCACCCGGACGGGTCGGTGCGTCCGTTGCAGTCCGTCCCGGGAGACGAGTTCGTCGCCGAGAGCGAGGCGATGCAGGACGTCCTGCGCCGGGTGGGCCGCCTCCAAACGAGCCGCGCGCCCCTCCTTCTCACCGGCGAACGAGGCGCCGGGAAGCGACTCCTGGGCCGGGTCCTCCACGCCACGAGCGAGCGCGCCGACGGCCCCTTGCGGCACGTTGCCTGCGCCACCATGCAGCGGGAGCCGCTCGGGGAACGGCTCTTCGGCCACGTCGACGCGGAGGGCACCCTCACGCCGGGGGCCGCCCACGAGGCAGACGGCGGAACGCTCCTCATCGAGGACGTCGACGCGCTGCCCCCCGCCGCCCAGGACGCACTTCTTCACCTGTTGGAGACCGGCGAGGTCGTGCCCTGCGAGGCCACTCGGGGAACGCCGGTCGACGTGCGCGTGCTCGCCACCACCGACGAGCAGTTGGAGGCGGAGGCGGACGCCGGCCGCTTCCGAGCGGCCCTGTGCGACCGCCTGAGTGCCCTCTCCGTCCGGATGCCTCCCCTCCGCGAGCGTCGCGCCGACATTCCCCTCCTCGTCCGCCACTTCCTCGATACCCTCCGGTCCAGCTCAATGAAGGACACCGCCGAGGCGCCGGTGACCCAGCCGGCCATGGAGGCCCTTCTGCGATATGACTGGCCCGGGAACGTGCGCCAGCTCCGCAACGAGCTCGAACGGGTCCTCGTGCACGTGGAGAACGAACCGGCCCAGACGATCGACCGGACCGTCCTGCTCGACCAAATCGTCGAGGGGGCCCAGTCCTCGGAGTCGCCGGCGAGCGTCGACGCCCCCGACGCGATCCTCCATTCGGACCAGACGCTCAGCGACGTCCTCGCCCAGACCGAGGCCACCGTCATACGGCGGGTCCTGCGGGCCTGCGACGGACAAATCACCGCTTCCGCCGAGGTGCTCGGCCTCTCCCGGCAAGGCCTCTACAAGAAGATGAAACGGCTGGGCATCGACGCCTCCGATCCACAGCCCGATCCTGCCCCAATTCCGTCCTGAGGCGTTGTTTTGCGCACGCAGTTGTGCCGACCGATCCCATGACTCCCTCCCCGACCGACACGCCGACCGACCCGCCCTCGACCGAGGTGCGTCTCGACCACGCCTCGGTGATGACGACCGACCTTGAGGCGGCCACGGACTTCTACGTGGACCTGCTGGGCCTTTCGCTACGTACCGTCGAGGACGACCCGGTGCGGGAGGGCCGGAAGCGGGCCATGCTCGGGGACGGGCGCGGCTACGCCGTCCTCGAGCTGATCGAGATGCCCGAGATGGCGCACCCGTCCGTCCCCGGTCGGGGCGGCATCCACCACGTGGGCTTCCGACTCCCGGACCGCGACTGGCACTCGCTCCGCTCGCGCCTCGACGCCGCCGACCACGAGTACCGGGAGGTCAAGGACCGCCTCTTTGTGCGCGACACCGACGGCCTCGTCCTCGAGATCGAAAAGGAGTAGTACGAGCTCTGCGTGTCCCGTTCGGGGGTGGCAGTCCGGCCGAACGAACGTGGGCATGGATGCTCCCACCGCACACCCGGCTCCTCCGGCGGCCGAAGGCCGACGACATCCCACCGCGGGATCCGGTACGACGCCACCGGGGGAGGGGGCGGGCTCAGGCGTCGGGGCTCGCCTCGGGGTCCGGCGGCTCCTCCCGCTGCGCCTCGGGGGTCCGCACCTGGTCCGCCAGTTCGTTTTCATCGTCCGGGCGGATGTTGACGCCCCGTCGCTCCAGCAGGTGGCCGCACATCTCGATCGCCTCGACGAGGCCCTCGGTCAGGTTGTCCTTGCGGATGCCCTTCCGGATCCGGGCCACGATCTCGGCCCAGTCGTCGGGATCGACCTGCTGGTTGATGCCGCTGTCGCCGAGCACCTCGATGCGGTGCTCCCGCAGCGATACGAAAAGCAGGATGCCGGTGCGGTCGCGGGTGTCAAAAACCTCCTCCTCTACGAACGACTGCAGGGCTCGGCGGTGCACCGTCTCGTCGAGCAGGTCGGCGCCGGCGAGAAGACGCTGGGTCCGCGGCACGTAGGTCGCCAGGAGCGCCCCGGCGGTCCCGCCCCCGAGCGCGGTCAGGACGACCCCCCATGGCGTGTAGAGCCACCCGAGGCCCCACCCGTCGTAGAACTGCAGGACCAGCAGGACCGCGGCAAGCACGAGGAGGCTCCCGGCCGCCGCGCCGCGCCAAGTTACGACCTCGTAGTCGCCGCTTCGCGGCACCAGGACCGGTACAATCTCGCCGGCCGTGCGGGACTCGGCCCGCTGGACGGCCTCCCGAATGCGGGGCTCCTCGAGGCGATCGATGTGCATCTGCATGGCAGGATCGGGATGGCGTGGGGGCCGGTGTACCGGGGGATCGCGCGTCGCGACGGGCACCGGGGGGCGCCCCGTGCGGCTACGACGTCGACGCAGTGCTGTCGGCGGACGCTCGACGCTTCCTTATGATCTGAATGGCCCGCTCGGCCTGCTTGTGGAAGGGCTGTTTGGGATCGGCGTACTCCTTGACGCGTCGGAACTGCTTGATGGCCTGGTCGAGGCGGTTGATCTGGAGCAGAGCGAGGCCCTTCTGGAAGCGGGCCGGCACGAACGTAGAGTCCTCGGCCAGTACGTCGTTGATGGCGCGGATGCCCTTCATTGGGTTGTTGGTGAGGAGGTACGCCTCCCCCATCCGGGTTCGGGCGTCGAGGTCCTGCGGGCGCTGGTTGGCGACCGTCCTATAGGCAGCCGCGACGTGCTGGGCCACGTCCGCCACGCGGGCCCGGTCGGCCTGTTGCTCGACCTGCCGCATCCAGCGGTAGAGCAGGTCGGCGGCCCGGCGCTGGGCGTCGACTGTGCCGGTGGCCTCCGCCAGCTGGCGCTGCACGAGGGCGGCCCGGCCCGGGGCGCCCGCCCCGATGTACATCCGCACCAGTTCTGCCCGGGCCTGTCGGCGGCGGTCTCCGCTGGCCTGCTTTTCTACGGCCCGGAGGGAGTCGATCTTTTCGGCGACGGGTCCGTCGACCGGACTGCCGAGCTTCTCCACGAGCGTGCGCAGATCGGTATCGGGGCTGGCGACGCGGCCCTGAGAACCCGAGCCGGTGGCGGTCGGGGACTGGGACGCCCCGTCCTCCCGGGCGGCGGGCTGCTCTCCGGCGGGGGCGGACGGCGGCGTCTCGCCGCTTCCCCACTGGTACTGCTGGCTCCACCGCGTGACGAAGAAGAACCCGAGCACGACCATCACGCCGAGGCCCACCATCCACACAATTTGGGAGCCGACGGCCTCTCGCTCGCCGTCGTCCTCGACTTCCGTCTCATCGGGGTCGGGGGCGTCGGTCGCGGGGCCGCCGGTCGACTCCGTGGGTCCCCGCGGCAGGTCGGCACGTACGGGCGTCGTGCCGGCGGGGGCGGCGTCCGACAGGTCCTGCAGCTCCGTGCCGCACCGGCTGCAGTAATTGGCGCCGCCGGGGTTCTCGAAGCCACACTGCGTACAGAAGACGCGGTCGGGGGCCGTTGCATCGGACGAACCCGACGGATCCACGTCCGGCGACGAAGGGGACGCATCGGCCCCCGACTCGGAGGCCTCGTCGGACGACGGGTCGGGGGGGGAGGCCTCCTCGTCGACAGAGGTCCCGCAGAGATCGCACTGATCGGCACCCGCGGGCACCCGCGCTCCACAGGAGGGACAGGTATCGGCAGAGTCGACCATCAATCAGAGAGTCGTCTTCGTGCGTGGGTAGAGTCGATCCCCGCTGCGCTAGGTCGCGTCGCCGTTGGTCTGGGCCTCGCCCTCTTTGTGGGTCTCGCCCTCCTTGTGGGCCTCGTCGACGGACGCCTCAAATTTGTCGGAGGGCCGGAACACCGGCTCGTAGCGGGCCTCGATGGGCACCGGCTCGTTGGTCTGCGGATTGCGGCCGGTCCGCGGCGCGCGGTGCTCCACCTCGAACACCCCAAAGTTGCGAAGCTCGATTCGCCGTCCCTCCTCCATCGCCTGCTTCACGGTCGTCATGAAGCCCTCGACAACGGCTTTGGTTTCGATCTTTGTGAGCCCCGTGCCTTCAGCGATGCGGTCGACGATATCGGCTTTGGTCATGGCGGAGTATCGGGAATGTGTTTGTGGTGCCTGCGGTTATGGGACTGAGGGAACGAGAGAGTCCGCCCCGTTGATTCCGCCCCGGCCCCGATTCTGCGTAACATTTCTTTTCGGCCTGGCGGGCGTGCCCCACTGAGTGCACGGAGATCGTAGCATCCAGAGCGGGGTCGTCCCCCGTTTCGCCGTCGACACGTGGGTCCGTCCGCCCGCCGACCGCGGCCGAGCGATCGGAGCGGCCCCAAGCGGTCGCCCTCGAATTTACCGATCCGTGAACAAGTGTCCAACGTCCGTCTTCTGCTTGCGGAAGATCGCCTGCGCACGTTCTCGCGGATCGGTAATGGGGGCGTTGTGTACGGTCGGTGGGGCCCGGAAACAATTCGCCGGCCTCGGGAATGGAGGCTGGGCGCTCGGTTGCCGCTCTCCTTTTCGCCTGACGTCCCTCCGCCTCAATGCCGTATCGCTACCCCGTCCTCTTCGTTCTTTTCGCGGTTCTGTCCACTCCGGCCCTCGGCCAGTCGCCCGAGCAGTGGAGCCAGCGGGTCGACTACGAGATGGACATCACCCTTCACGCCGACGATCACCAGAAACACGACGATCGCCAGCCACTGGAGCCGGCGGTCGCGGTGGAGTCGGCGCCCGGTGTAGGCTGAACAGAAGT
>JBDGQP010000057.1:0-9530 GCA_042218975.1 Salinibacter sp. | reverse complement strand
TACACCGGCTACCAGACCCTTACCTACACCAACAACTCCCCGGACACCCTCCGGACCGTCTACTACCACCTCTATTTCAACGCCTTTCATCCCGAGTCGATGTTCGCGGAGCGGCACCGGCACCTGCCCGATCCGGACGGCCGGACCGTGCCCCGCATCTTTACCCTCGGCCCGGCGGAGCGGGGGTGGCACCGCATCCGGTCGCTCACTCAGGACGGCCAGGCGGTCCAGTACGACATCTACACCGTGATGCGCGTCGACCTCGCCGAGCCGATCCCCCCCGGCACCTCGACCACCTTCAAGATGCAGTGGCGGGCGCAGGTGCCTCTCCAGACGCGTCGCAGCGGGCGCGACAGCCGCGGGGACCGCATCGACTTCACGATGACGCAGTGGTACCCCAAGATGGCCGAGTACGACGAGCGGGGCTGGCACGCCAACTACTACGTGAACCGGGAATACTACGCCCCCTTCGGCTCCTTCGACGTCCAGATTACCCTGCCCGCGAAGTACACGATCGGGGCCACCGGGGTCCTGCAGAATCCCGGCGAGATCGGCCACGGCTACGACATCGAGGGCGACGGGACCTGGCGCCCCGCCGACGGCGGGCCGACCGCCGACTCCCTGACGTGGCACTTCACGGCCGAGAACGTCCACAACTTTGCCTGGACGGCCGACCCCGACTACATCCACGACAAGGTGACGGCGGACGGCACCACCCACCACATTCTCTACAAGCCGGAGGTGGCCGAGCAGTGGCGGCCGCTCAGGAACGACATGCCGGACCTCACGGCCTTCTTTAGCCGGGAGTACGGTGACTACCCCTACCCGCAGATGACCGTTGCTCAGGGCGGGGACGGCGGCATGGAGTACCCGATGTTTACGGCGGTCAGCAGCTACGACGGGCCCGCGTTCGAGGAGAAGAGCAGCCGCCGATCGGTCCTCGGCACCACCGTCCACGAGTTTGCGCACATGTGGTTCTACGCGGCCCTCGGCAGCAACGAGGCCGACTACGCCTGGATGGACGAGGGCTTCACGAGCTACGCCACCTCGGAGGGCATGGCCCACCTCACGGGCGGCACGCCGAGCCACTCCCCCACTCCCCTCGTATGGCTCCACAAGCAGGGGCTCTACGAGTCCTTCAGCACGCCGGCCGACTGGTTCAAGACCAACACGGCGTACGGCGTGGCCTCCTACCCCGGCGGCGAGCTGGTCGTCGACATGCTCGGCTACGTCATGGGGGAGGAGAATCGCGACCAGTGGCTCAGGCGGTACGTTCGCGAGCGCAAATTCCAGCACCCCGACCCCTACGACCTGGAGCTCTTCGCCGAGCAGGAAAGCGGCCTTATGCTGGACTGGTACTTCTGGCAGTTCACCCGCTCGACCCGCGCCCTCGACGACGAGATCGACGACCTCACGAACAGCGCCACGGGCGACGGATACGAGGCGTCCTTTACCCTCGAACGCGAGGGCAAAATTCGAATGCCCCACGACGTGAAGCTGACGCTCGAGGACGGCTCGACGCAGTGGGTAAACGTGCCGCTCGCCTCCATGCATGGCCACAAGCCGGTGCCGGACGACTGGGTCGTGACGGAACCCTGGCCGTGGGTGACACCGGAGAAGACGTTCACCGTCGAGGTCCCCGCTCCGGTCGAGCGGGCAACCCTCGACCCGAACGGGCGCACGCCGGACGTGAACCGCCTCAACAACTCGACCACCCTTCCGCTGCGGACACGCTTCCTGCACGCACCGACGTCCAGCTGGTCGCAGTACGAACTCGGCGTGCGGCCCCTGGCGCTCTACGCCCACGACTTCGGCGTCGGCGGTGGGGTGCAGGTGCGTGGCCAGTACTACCTGGGCGACTACCGGCTCCGGACGACCGTGAGCCTCTGGCCGGAGGTGCTGTTCTCGAACGGGGACGAGCCGACCCTCTCGAGCCGCCGTTTCGACGTCGGACAGGCCGACGAGACCGGAAGCTGGTTCGACGGGCTCGACTACGAGATCCGCTACGCGCATCCGATCCCTGCGCTTACGCCGCGCTCGACGGTTCGGGTGTCGGCGGCGAAGCATCAAGGGGTGCTTGAGAATCGCGTCTCCGTCCACACGCCGCTGAGCTCTCCGCTCTCCGAGACGTCCGAGCGTCTTCAACTGTCCCTCCTCCAGCAGTGGGCCCCGAGTGACCGGACGTTCGGGCTGTACCGGTCGCCCCTGGTGCCGCGGAACGGGCCGGCCCCGCCCACCGGCGCCGCGACCGCCCTGATCAGCCCCTGGGGGCAGTCACACACGGCCTCGGCCCGCGTCGACTACACCGTGGCGAAGGGACGCGACCGCATTGCGGCCGCCGCCGAGGTCGGGGGCAGCTTCGTCGGATACAGGGGCACAGAGACGGCAGGGGCCGTTCTCTTCGACCAGGCCACCCGGGCCTCCCTGACAGCCCGCAAGACGGCCTCGCTCGGCCCCTTACCGGCGCGGCGGCCCTACAGGTGGGCGTCGGCGCCGACGGGCTGCTGCCCCACAAGCGATTTCGCCTGGGAGGACGGTCGGTGGAGGCGGCCTGGCGGAACGATACGTACCGGCAGGGAAGCGGGCCCTTCGAGCGGCCGGTCGCCGATGCACACCTCGTCGGCTTCGGTCCCGCGGGCCCGGTCGCGTACCTCCGATCGGACGGGGTTCGCTCCTCCGGGCTCTCCGGGCAGAGCGTGGCCGCGGGCCGCCTGTCGCTGGGCGGCACGCCGTTCCCGGCCGTAGACCCGCTGTCGCCCCTCCGGCTCTCCGTCTTCTCGGGGGGGGGCACGGTCTGGGACGGCGGACTCAGCAATCAGACGCACGATTCCGGGGAGTGGGTCGCGGACGCGGGCGTCGGGGCGCGGTACGCGATCTCGGAGATCCCCCACCTCGACCGGTGGACCGCCCAGTCGGACGTCCTGCGGGGCCTCGACGTGGTCGCCAAGTTCCCGGTGTGGGCCAGCGATCCGGGGCTGATCGAGCCCGGGCAGAACGAGTTTGAATTCCGCTGGCTGATCGGCGTGGAGCTGTAGCGCCCCGGACCGTCTCACCCGCCGCCCCCCTCCCGCATCTCGCGCTGCCGCATCGGCATGGCGTCGATCGTATCGAAGAGGGACCGGGCGGTCACCGGCTCGGCGTCGCGCCGCTTCTCGGTGCCGTCCTTCCCGACGAGGACCACGCGGAACGCGTCGGTCGGGACGTCGAAACGATCGTAGAGCCGCTCGGCGGCGGTCGTCGTGAGCGGCCGGGCCTCGGCCCCGGGTGCCGTCCGGATTGTGCCGTCGGCGGGCCCGCGAAGGGTGAGCAGCCGGAGATCGCGGTCCCGGAACCCGGGATCGTGCCCCTCGAAGCGCTCCTCCTGCGCGGCCAGCGAATCGGCGGCGCCCGACGGCGCGAAGACGAAGAGCAGGCGGTGCTCCCACTGATGGGCCTCCAGGCGAAAGTCAACCGAGTCCGGGGATTGAGCCATGGCGGGGGCGGCGAAAGCGGTCAGGAAGACGGCGACGACGAGCGAGCGCATCGGCGATGGCGGCGTTGTGAATGGGGCGGGGGTCCTTGGGTCGGCGGGCCGGGAGAGGGGTAGGTGCGATCAGGCCTCCGAGGACTTCGGGCTCGGCACCGAGGGGGCTTCGCGGGCCGACGACGGGTCCTCGAAGCGAGAGGCCCGGAAGAGGTCGTACCCGTCCGGCCGTTTTTTGCCCCGGATGCGGGCCGCCAGCAGGCGTCCCATGCGGAAGCCGTAGCCCATGCCGTGCCCGGTAAAGCCCGTGGCAAAGACGCTGTCGGGGTGGTCGGGCACGGGGCCCACCACGGGCCGCCCGTCGGGGGAAAAGCCCATGGTGCCGCTCCAGCGCCGACGGATCGACACGTCGCGGGCCCAGGGGAAGTGGGTGTCGAGATAGCGTTCGAGACGAGCCTGAACCGCCGGGGTCGTCGAGTCGACGTCTGTCGCCTCGGCCTCGCGGTGCGCGTGCCGCCCTCCGCCGAGCAGAACCGTCCCGTCGTCGAGCTGGCGGACGTAGAACCCGCCCCCGTGCGAATACACGGGGAGCGGAATCACACGCTCCGACGCCGGCGCCGTGGCCAGCATCTGCCCCCGAACCGGCCGCACGTAGTTGCCCAGCGACGGCACGAGCGCGGGCAGGGACGCCCCCACGGCCAGGACCGCCCGCCGGCCCCACAGCCGGAGGTCGGGCGTGTCGAGCAGCACCCCGCCGTCCGCGTCCCAGTGGAGCGCTTCGACGGGCAGGTGGGTGTGGAGGGTTGCGTCGCTGGTCGAGGCCAGAAGCTGGATCAGCCGGAGCGGGTCGACCACCGCTCCCGTGGTTACGTAGAGCCCGCCGTAGAACCCGGTGCCACCGATGCGATCGTTCGTTTCGTCGGGGTCGAGATACACGACCGGCGCCCCGGCGGCCCGGAGGCGCGCCACGCTGGCCCGCAGGCGCTCGTCTTCGTCCCGATCGCCGGCCACCGTGAGGCTCCCTTCCGAGCGCCAGTCGAAGGCGTCGCCCCGGAGCTCCGACGCCATCAGGTCGCGGTTCGCCCGCGTGAAGTGCCAGAGACGGCGAGCCGTGCGCTCCCCGTACCGGTCGACGTCGGTCCCGTAGTCGGCGGCGGTGCCCTGCAGGATGAACCCGGCGTTGCGGCCACTGGCCCCGGCGCCGAGCGTCCCGGCCTCGACGATCGCCACGCGCAGGGAGGGGCGCCGCCGGTGCAGCCAGTAGGCGGTCGCGCACCCCACGATGCCGCCCCCGACGATGACGACGTCGTAGGTCAGCGTCTGCCGGCGGTGAGACGCTTGCCAGAACGAGATGCTCATGACAGGAAAGGATGCGGCGGAGACTACTCAGAGTTGAAGAATAGTGTGATGGTACGAGAGGGGTCCGGTGCAGTTCAAGACCCGCTGACCATTGCCCCACTGCCCTGACCGATCCAGCCGATGCACCTTCTGCCTTTGCACGCAGCGTTCCTGCCCACGGATGACCGGGAAGACCGAGTTGCTCGTCGGGGAGGCACATGCAGAGCGCGTCCCGGAATCTGCGGTCCTCCCCCTCGCCTGTGCGAGTCCGTTAGCTCCCGGATGGGGTCTCGCTCCCCCCTTGCACGTCGACGACGATGCGCCCGCGAACCCCGCCGTCGAGGAGCTGCCGGCTGGCCGCCGGAATCTCGTCGAGCGGGATGGTGCGGGCCACGATCCGGTCGAAGTCCTCGTCCGACAGCAGGGTGGCGAGCCGCCGCCAGGCCGTCCGGCGACGCGGAGTCGGGCAGGTGTTCGAGTCGATGCCCAGGAGGTTCACGCCCCGAAGAATGAACGGGAAGACGGAGGTCTCCAACCGGGAGCCGGCAGCGTTGCCGAAGGAGGCCACGCTGCCGTGCCGCTTGAGCTGTGCGACGAGGGTCGCGAGGGTCTGCCCCCCCACGGCGTCGACCGCCCCGGCCCATTTCCCCGACTCCAGGGGCCGCTCCGGCCCCTCCGCGAAAGCGCTCCGCGACACAATCCGGTCGGCCCCTCGCTCGCGGAGGTAGTCGTGGGCCGCCTCGCTTCCGCTCGACGCCACGACATCGTAGTCGAGCACATCCAGGAGCGCAATCGCCAGGCTGCCCACCCCGCCCGACGCCCCCGTAACGACGATCTCTCCATCGTTGGGAAGAACGTCGTGGTCCTCGAGGGCCATCACCGCGAGCATGGCGGTGAAGCCTGCCGTGCCGGCAATCATCGCCTGTCGGGGCGTCAGGTACTCCGGCAGGCGCACCAGCTTTCCCCCGTCCACGTTCGCCCGCTGCGTGTACCCGCCCCAGACGACCTCTCCGAGGTCCCAGCCGGTGCCGATGACGAGATCGCCGGCCACGAAGCGCTCACTCCGGCTCTCCCGAACGCGCCCGACGAGGTCGATCCCCGGGACGATCGGATACCCGCCGCGGATGATCTCTCCATCCCCGGTGACGGCCAGCGCGTCCTTGTAGTTGAGGCTCGAGTACAGCACCTCGAGGTGAACCTGTTCGGGTCCGGCCTCCGGGAGCGCGTCGGGCTCGAGAGACCGGACGTCGACAGTGCGCGTTCCGTTGTCGCGGTCGAGGACCAGGGCGTCAAACATGCGGCGCGTTGGGGTCGCGCGAGAGAGGACTGGAGAGAGGAACCGGAGACCTGAACTCCCGATCGGGCCGTCGGACGGGTCGGGGGACGCGGCCAGATCACCGCTCGGGGCACGCACCGTCCCGGTGTGCCTCCCGACCGATGGGCTGTTCGGCGGACGCGGCACATTTCATCGAATTTCCT
Source organism: Salinibacter sp. (assembly GCA_042218975.1). Taxonomy (GTDB): domain Bacteria; phylum Bacteroidota; class Rhodothermia; order Rhodothermales; family Salinibacteraceae; genus Salinibacter. The sequence continues at coordinate 3,250 of JBDGQP010000057.1, read as the reverse complement.
GTATAGAACGGTACATTCGGCCTCGTCACCTACCGCCCAGGGTCATGCGACGTGAGTATCCGTTCTATCGTCGATCGTCCGCTTCGGTTCTCGGCCGCTACTCGGTATCTCTCCTATTCGGGTGGACGGCAAGCCTCGGTACACTCGTGCTTCTGCTCCACCTGCCGCTGACAATGACCCAGCCCCGGGTCGGGTGGTCGTTGGATCGAGACACGGAGCGAATTGCTCTCAGCGAGGTTCGCCGGCCCACGGAGACCGGGGACGACGGGGCGGAGACCGGTCCATCGTCCGCGCCGCCTCCGACTCAGCACTCTGTTCCCCCCGCGCCGAAGCCCGCCGCCGGACCGTCCGACGGGGAGGACAGTTCGGGAGACGGCGGGTCACCGGACTCCAGCACCACCACCCCGACCGTTCGACACGTATCGTCGCTCACGCGGTCGGATCGCCGCCCGGAGATCCTCGGGGGGCGGGGCCTCCTCAGTCTGCATCTGGAGTACCCCGCGGCCGCGCGCCGACAGGGCATTGAGGGAAAAATGAAAGTGCAGTTCACGGTGGACACGGACGGGAAGGCCCGCAACATCGTGGTGTCGAAGTCGCTGCACCCCCTCTGCGACTCGGCGGCCGTCGACGCGATCCGGGCCGTTCGGTTCCGGCCGGGCACCTACCAGGGACAGCCCATTCCGGTTCGCATGTCGCTGCCCATCCGGTTTAAGCTCCAGCCCACCGGCGAGCCGCCCCTCCCGGGGCAATCTGCCGGGGACACCAGCGGATGAGGGTGGACGGGCCTGGTGGATTTCGCCCTCGCACAGCGGGCTCGCTGTCGGCGAGATCGAGCAAATGAGGAGTGCAGATCCACTAGGCGGGCGAATCGGCCTCGCGGTAGGCCCCGAAGAGCCAGTTTCCCCGCGCGTCGGGGTCGTCGCTCAGGTGGAACTGGGCGACCAGTTCGAGGAAGTCCGGGCGGGTCAGGTGCCCGGCATCGTCGACGTCCAGCTTCTGGAAGGCGCGGTCCGCCTCGTCGGCGGTGCCCCGGAAGGCCCGGAAGAACGTCCGGTACTCTGCCTCGGAGATAACGCCGTCGCCGTCCGCGTCGAGGATGTCGAAGATGACCCGGGCAATGCCCTGGACGTAGGAGTGAACCAGCACGGTGGAGTCGAGGATCTGCTGTTCGTGGGTCAGCCACTCCTCAAGCGTAATGCGAGTCTTTCCCTCCGCGCCCGAAAGGACCCGGGCATTGGTCCACATTCGCAGAATTTCCTGACGGACGGCGCTGTGTTCCGACGAGCCGTCGTCGTAGCCGCGCATCTTCGCCAACCGGTCGGCCACGTCAAGGAAGTCCTGCTTTTCCAGCAGGCCATCTCCGTCGTGGTCCAGCACATTGAAGTAGTGGACCTGCTTGGCCCGCTGCAGTTCGGTCATGGGCCGCGGGAGGATCACTTCGAGGAAGGGCGGGCCCTCTGCCGACATCCGGAGAGGGCGGACGAGTCGGCAGCGCGACGGGTGAGCGGCAGAGTCGTCTCTGCCGGGTCTACGTTCACAGTCTACAAAACACACCACGAAGGTCAAACCCGGCTCTCTCAGCGCCGAGGCCCCCGGGGGCCTCCGCCCCAAATCACTCCGCGTCTGCGGAGTCGAAGTCGAGGGCCGCGGAGTTGATGCAGTAGCGCTTGCCGGTCGGGGCCGGGCCGTCGTTGAAGAGGTGGCCGAGGTGCGCGCCGCACTCGGCACAGACGACCTCTGTCCGCCGCATGCCGAGGCTGTGGTCGGCTTCGAGTTCGACGTGCCCCTGCTCGACGGCGTCGTAGAAGCTGGGCCAGCCACTTCCGGACTCAAATTTGGTGTCCGAGTCAAAGAGCGGCGTGTCGCAGACGACGCAGCAGTAGGTGCCATCTTCCTTGTGGTCCCAGTACCGGCCGGAAAACGCCCGCTCGGTACCGGCCTCCTGCGTCACGCGGTACTCTTCCTCCGTCAGCATCTCGCGGAGGTCTCCCTGTGCGGGGCGATCCAGGTTCGGGTTGGCCATTGGTGGATCAGTGTCAGTAGACGGTGGCGACGATGAACCGCATCCGGACATGGGGCCCGGAGGCGGGGCGGCCCTCGGCCGCGGCTTCTATTCGGTGGACGTCTCCTCCACATCCGCGGTGCCGTCGGAGGCACGGCCCTCCTCCACCACGTTGGCCTCCTCCGGCTCTTCGGAGGCGGAGTCCTCCTCGGCCGCACCGTTGGTCGAAGCAAGTTCGTTGAGGGACTCCTCCTCTCCGTCGACGAGGTGCAGCACCTCATCGCCGGGCACCTCCTCCCGCTCTACCAGCAGATCGGCCAGCCGGTCGAACGCATCGCGGTGCTCGGTGAGAGTGTCGATGGCCCGCTGAAACGCATTGCCGGTGATGCGCTGAATTTCCTCGTCGACCTCGCGGGCCGTCTCGTCGCTGTAATCACGGCCCTTCGCTAGGTCCTCTCCGAGAAAGACGTTGCCCTGGTCATCACCGAGGGCGATGTGCTCGAAGCGCTCGCCCATGCCCCAGTCCAGCACCATCTTCCGCGCCATCTTCCGCACCTGTTTGAGGTCATTCTCGGCGCCGCTGGTCGGGTTGTCGAAGATGATCTCCTCGGCCGCACGCCCCCCCATGACGACCGCCAGACGGTCGAGGAGGTAGTCTTCCTGGTAGAGGTATTTGTCCTTCTCGGGGAGTTGCTGCGTCACGCCCATCGCCTTGCCCCGCGGAACGATGGTAACCTTGTGGACCGGATCGGCGTTCGGGAGTGCCGCCGCGACGATGGCATGACCGGCCTCGTGGTAGGCCAGCAGCTCTCGCTCGTCGTCGTTCAGGACCATCCCGTCCCGCTTCAGGCCCATCATGACCTTGTCGCGCGCCTGCTCGATGTCGCTGTTGAGGATGGCGTCGTGCTCGTACCGACCGGCCAGAAGGGCGGCCTCGTTGAGCAGGTTCTCCAGGTCGGCCCCACTGAAGCCCGGGGTGCTGCGGGCGATCTCTTCCAGATTCACGTCGTCGGAGAGCGGCTTCTCACGGGCGTGGATCTCCAAGATCTCCTTCCGGGCCTTCTTGGTCGGAAGGTCGACCGTGATCTGCCGGTCGAATCGGCCGGGCCGCGTAAGGGCGGAATCAAGGATGTCGGGCCGGTTGGTGGCCGCAATGACCACCACGCCCTGATTCTCCTCGAAGCCGTCGAGCTCCGACAGCAACTGGTTCAGGGTTTGCTCCCGCTCGTCGTGTCCACCCCCCATTCC
>JBDGQP010000056.1:0-23186 GCA_042218975.1 Salinibacter sp. | reverse complement strand
ACGTCGTAGCCGCGGTTGAGGAGCACCTCGGCGATGGAGCTCATGCCGATGCCGCCGATGCCCACCATGTGGATCTGGCGGATGCGGCCCAGCGCCGGTTGTTTGCGGAGTTCGGTCATCGGTCGATGAAGGCGTAATCGAGTGTGGAGGAGGGCCCCTGCAGAGACGGGCCGCCGGCCCGTCTGTACCGGGGATTGCCCTTTCGTTCGGTCAGGAGGATCGGTTGGGGGTCAGTTCGTTCGGTAACGGTCGGCGAGGGCGAGGGCGTCGCGGGCGATCGTCTCGGCGGCCTCCGGGCGCGCCATCTCGCGGGCCGCCGCGGCCATCTCGTCCCGCGCGTCGGGGTCGTTGAGGAGGGCGTGCACCGCGTCGGCGAACCGGTCGGGGAGCGCCGCCTCGGGGAGCAGCTGTGCCGCCCCCGCCTGGGCCATGCTGCGGGCGTTTTTGGTCTGGTGGTCGGCCACCACGTTGGGGGAGGGCACCAGGACGGCGGGCGTGCCGGTTACCATCAGCTCGCTGCACGTGAGGGCGCCGGCGCGGCACACCACGAGGTCGGCCGCCGCGTAGGCCCGGTCCATGCGGTCGATGTACTCGAGGAGGCGCAGCTGCGGGGGGGCGTCGACACGCTCGGCGATGGCGTCGTAGTACCGGGTGCCGGTCTGCCATACCACGTACACGTCGTCGGTCGCGAGGAGCGCCTCCAGGTTCGTCTCCACCGCCTCGTTAAGGGCCGCGCTGCCGAGCGAGCCGCCCATCACGAGGACCACGCGCCCCTCGGCCGGCAGCCGGAGGGCGGCCCGCGCCTCGCCTGGGTCGGCCTCCCGGAGCGATCGCCGCGTCGGGTTGCCGCTCACCACGGCCCGGCCCGTGGGCACCCACTCCTTCGCCTCGGGAAAGGCGAGGTGGATGCGCCGCGCGAGGCGCGCGAGCAGTCGGTTCGTGACGCCCGCGTAGGCGTTCTGCTCCTGGACCAGGAGCGGCCGCCCCCGCAGCCACGCGGCTAGCAGGACCGGGCCGGCCACGTAGCCGCCGGTGCCCACGGCCACGTCCGGCTCGATGGCCCCCACCAGCCGCCAACTCTGAAGGAGCCCCTTCAGCATCCGGATCGGCGCCATCAGGTTCTTCGCCGAGAGGCGGCGCTCGATGCCCTGGGCCGTGATGGGGTGCAGGGCGTAGCCCGCTCCCGGCACGGCGCGCGCCTCCAGCCGGTCCTCCGTCCCCGCAAACACCACCCGCGCCTCCGGGCGGAGGGCCGTGATGGCGTCGGCGATGGCGATGGCGGGGTACACGTGTCCCCCTGTACCGCCGCCGGCCATCAGGATGTGAGGAGGGCGCGTGGTCATGTCGAACGCGTCGTCGAAAAGAACGAGAGGAATGAAGGGCGGGCGTCCCGCCCGGGCCGCGAAGAAATCGGTCAGACGAAGTCCCTGTGCTCGCGACGCACCTCGTCGGGGGTGCGCGTCTTCGACTGTCGCGAGATGTTGAGCAGGACGCCCACCATGATGCCGTTCGCCACCATCGACGTGCCGCCGTACGACACGAAGGGCATCGGGAGGCCCGTGACGGGCAGCAGGCCACACGAGACGGCCGCGTGGACGAAGCCGTACGTCACGATGAGCGTAGTGAACCCGACCGCTAGCACGAGCCCCAGTGGGTCGGGGGCGTCCCGCGCGATGCGCAGGTAGCCGCGGAACAGCAGCACGCAGAAGCCGAACAGCAGCAGCAGTGCCCCGATCAGGCCGTACTCCTCGGCGATGATCGCGAAGATGAAGTCGTTGTACGGGGCCGGCAGGAAGTCGCGCTGGATGCTCTTGCCCGGCCCGACGCCCGTGAAGCCGCCCACGGCGAACGCGATACGGGCCTGCCGGGCCTGGTACTGCTCGCCCTGTGGGTCCATCACGTACTCGGTGCTTGTGTCGTCGAACAGGTCGACCCCCAGGTACGCCTCCAGCCGGGCCGCCCGGTGGGGCGAGGTTACGATGAGCACCACCCCCAGAAGGGCCCCCAGCACGCCGAGGCCACCGATCTGAAGCGTGCTAACCCGCCCCACGAAGCACATGAGCATCACGGCCAGAAGCAAGATCGCCGAGGTGGAGAGGTCGTCAATTCCGATGAGGGCAATCGTCCCGAACACCCATACGAGGATCGGCAGGAAGGCGCGACCAAAGCTCTTCACGTACTCCTGCTTCTTGACCAGCAGCACCGCGATGTAAAACACCAGCGCCACCCGCGCGAAGTCGGACGGCTGAAAGCTGACGCCCGCAATCTCGAGCCAGCGGTCGGCTCCCGCCGAGAACAGGCCCGTGATCTTGACGGCCGCCAGCAGCATCAGGGCCCCGACGAGGCCCAGACGGCTGTACCGCGCCAGCGCCCGGTAGTCGATGAAGCTCACGACCCCCATCACGCCGAACGCGATGCCCACGCGAGCGAGATGCTGCCACAGGAACTGCTCCGGCTCGGTCCCGACCCGCACCTCCGCCAGGTACGTGATGGCGCTGTAGACGGCCACCGTGCCCACCGCCGACAGGGCGATCACGACCCAGAGGACGTACTTGTCCGCCGGGGACCGGTCGGTCAGTTTCTGTTTGAGGGTGTCAACGAAGCTCATCGAGAGGAGTGCGTGTCTTCGGGATCGGGTGCCGTCTATTCCGTATTTCGTATTGCGTATCCGGGATCTGCTGTCACCCCTGCCGGAATACGCAATACGAACTACGTGCTACAAAAGCGTCTTCACGAGGCGACGGAAGAGATCGCCGCGCTCCTCGTAGTTTTCGTACATGTCGAACGAGGAGCAGGCCGGGCTCAGGAGGACGGCGTCGCCGCGCCGGGCAAGCCGCTGCGCACGGTCGAGGGCCTCCTCCATCGAGCGGGCCCGGGCCCGCTCGCCGGCCTCGGTGCCGAGCTCCTCGTAGACGACATCGGCGCTCTCGCCCATTGCCACTACGGCCCGCACCCCCTTCCGGACCAGCGGCTTCAGGTCGGTGTAGTCGTTCCCTTTGTCGCGCCCCCCCGCGATGAGCACCACGGGCCGGTCGAAGCTCTCCAGGGCGTACCAGACCGCGTTCACGTTGGTCGCCTTCGAGTCGTTGACGTACAGCACCCCGTCGACCGTCCGTACCTCCTCCAGCCGGTGGGGCACCCCTTCGAAGCCGGACAAGCTCTCCCGAATGACGGTGTTCTCCACTTCCATCACCCGGGCCGAGACGGCGGCGGCGAGCGAGTTGTACAGATTGTGGCGCCCGCAGAGGGCCAACTCGTCACGTTGCATGAGCGGTTCGTCCTCGTCGTCAATTCGAAGAACAATGCGGTCGTCCCGCAGGAAGGCGCCGGGCCCCGGCCCCTCGGCCACCGCCCACCCCAGCGCCCGGATGCCCTGGCCCGGTGCCGTCTCCGTCACGTAGTCGCGCACCAGTTCGTCGTCGCGGTTGAAGACGACGACGTCGCCCTCGCCCTGCCGGCGGAAGATGTTGAACTTGGCCTGTGCGTAGGCGTGGAAGTCGTGGTCGTAGCGGTCGAGGTGGTCGGGCGTGATGTTGAGGAGGACGCTGACCCGCGGCCGGAACGTGTCGACGTGGTCGAGCTGAAAGCTGGACACCTCCAGCACCACCACGTCCCGCGGCCCGGCGTCGAGCACGTAGTCGGAGAACGGATACCCGATGTTGCCGGCCACGATGACCTCCCGCTCGGGGTCGTCCGCCCAGGCCCGACGGAAGACGTGCCCTATGAGGCTGGTCGTGGTCGTCTTGCCGTTCGTCCCGGTGATCGCCACGATGGGCGCCTCGCAGAACCAGGACGCCGCCTCGATCTCCGAGTAGACGGCGATGCCCGACCGCAGGGCCTGCTGTACGACGTTCGACCGCGTGGGCACCCCCGGACTCAGCACGAAGAAGTCGGCGTCGAGGGCCCGGGCGGTGTGCCCCCCGAACTCATGCGCCACGCCCGCGTCGTCGAGCGCGTCCTCCAGCCCGCTGGGCGGGGGGCCCTGCTCGGTCAGGAACACCTCGGCCCCGGCCTCGGCCAGCAGCTGCGCCGCGGCCCGGCCGCTGCGCGCACCGCCGACGACGGTTGCCTGTTTTGTGCGGACGTCTGATGGCTGCATCCATTCGGAAGATCAGAGCGGAGATCGATCGTAGGAGAGTCTGAAAAGCAGCGTGCTTCTGTGCATGGCGTTTCACGTTGGCACGTTGAACGTTCAACGTTCTCCCGCTCTATCGAGGGCACGGGGCATCGGGGGCGGCATTCTGTTCCGAAGCAGGCATCGAGTCACGGACGGGAAGCGTGCTAACGCAACCGCAGCGAGAGCAGGGCGGCAATCACGGTGATGGCGGTCACGATCCAGAAGCGCGTCACAATTTTCGCCTCGTGGAGGCCCCGCGCCTCGAAGTGATGGTGCAGCGGCGCCATCCGGAAAATCCGCTCCCCCGTGCCGGTGCGGCGGCGCGTGTACTTGAAGTACCCGGTCTGCAGGATGACGGAAACCGCCTCGGCGAAGTACACGATGCCGAGCAGCGGCAGCAGCAGCTCCTTGCGCACCATCAGGATGGTGGTGCCCACCGCGCCGCCGAGCGCCAGGGAGCCGGTGTCGCCCATGAAGACGGTGGCCGGGTAGCCGTTGTACCAGAGAAACCCGAAGCAGGCCGCCGCCACCGCCGCCACGAAGACCGTAAGCTCCCCGGTGCCGGGCAGAAACATCACGTTGAGGAAGGTTGCGAGCTCTACGTTGCCGGACACGTAGACCAGCGCGATGAGCCCGAGCGACACGAAGGCCGTGACGCCCGTCGTGAGCCCGTCGAGGCCGTCGGTCAGGTTGACGGCGTTGGACATGGCGGTGATGATGAAAATCACCACCGGGATGTACACGAGCCATCCCAGGTCGAGGCCCAGCTCCCAGAACCGGAAGAGGTTGTAGTCGAGCACCTGATCTTTGAGGAAGGGGACGTACGTGAGCGAGTTGTAGTCGGCAAAGTCCGGATGGAAGTAGAGCACGCCGCCCACGATGCCCCCTACGCCGACCTGTCCAACAATCTTGACGCGGGCGGGAAGGCCGTCCTTCTCGTTCATAACGGTCTTCACGTAGTCGTCGGCGAACCCGAGGGCCCCGAGCGTCGCCGTGGCGGCCATCACGAGCCAGACGTACGTGTTGGCGATGGCGCCCCAGAGCAGGGTGGCCCCGAGTACGGACATGAGAATGATGAGCCCGCCCATCGTGGGCGTGCCGGCCTTGTGCACGTGGCTCACCGCCCCGGCCGCCTCCCCCTCGCGCACCTGCTCGCCGAGCTGCTGCCGACGCAGCCACCGGATGATCCGGCGCCCGGCAAACAGCGCAATCACCAGCGCCGTGATGGACGCCAGCGCCGCCCGCACGGTGATGAACCGAATCACCTGGAACCCCGGCGGATGGTACAGCTGCTCGATGTAATCGATGAGGTAGTAGAGCATGCGTATAGGATGTGGGGATGTGGGTGTGGGGGCGAGGCGTCTTCACGCCCATGCTCCCACACGCTCAAGCACCCAGACTCAGTCAACCAAAATACGTTCGGGCAATTTCGCGGTCGTCGAAGGGGCGCTTGTCGGTGCCGACGACCTGGTAGGCCTCGTGGCCTTTCCCGGCGATCACGACGACGTCGCCGGGGGCCGACGCCTCGGCCGCCGCCGCGATCGCGTCCGCCCGGTCGACGATCCAGCGCATCTCGTCCGGGCGGCGCACGCCCTCCCGGATGTCGTTCAGGATGGCCTCCGGCTCTTCGGTGCGCGGGTTATCACTCGTCGCGACGACCCGGTCGGCCCGCTGCTCGGCGACGCGGCCCATGGCGCGACGCTTCGTCGGGTCGCGGTCGCCCCCGCAGCCAAACACGCACCAGAGGACGGCCCCGGGCGGCATCGCCTCGCGCACGGCCCGAAGAATGTTGTCGAGGGCATCGGGGGTGTGCGCGTAGTCAACGACGACGGTCCGCCCGTCCGCGAAGCGCAGCGGCTCGAAGCGGCCGGGCACCGGCGGCACGTCGGCGAGGGCGTCGAGCACGGCGTCGGGCCCGTGGCCCAGCGCCCGTGCCACACCGTAGGCTGCGCTCAGGTTGTAGGCGTTGAAGCGCCCGGCCAGCCGGAAGGCCCGCTCGCAGCCGTCGAACGCCAGGCGGAGGCCGTCGACGCTGCGTGCCCGAATCCGCGGCCGGATGTCCGCCCCCCGGTCGAGGGCAAACGACACCGTGCGGGCCGCCGTGTCGGCAACCATCTCGGGGCCGGCCTCGTCGTCGGCGTTGTAGAGGGCCGTCGCGTCGGGACCGAGGGCGTCGAAGAGGGTCTTCTTGGCTCGCCTGTACGCGGCGGGCGTGCCGTGATAGTCGAGGTGGTCGGCCGTGAGGTTCGTGAACACCGCGACCTCGTAGTCGAGGCCGTGCACGCGGTCCTGGTCGAGGGCGTGGGAGGAGACCTCCATGGCGCAGGCCCCGCAGCCCCGGTCGACCATGCGGCGCAGGGTGCGCTGCAGTGTGACCGGGCCCGGCGTGGTGAGGCTCGCTTTGTCGGATCCGTCACCCGTGCGCACCTCGATGGTGCTGAGCAGGCCCGTCGTCGTGCCGAGGGCCTCCAGCAGGTGGTGGACGATCCATGCGACGGTGGTCTTGCCGTTCGTGCCCGTCACGCCCACCATTCGGAGCGCCGCCGCCGGGTCGTCGTAGAGGGCGGCCGCCGCCTCGGCGAGGCCCACGCGGGCGTCGTCCACCGTCGCGAAGACCGTCTCGGGGAAACGCTCGCGGGCTGCCTCCGGCGGCGCCTCGCAGACCACGAGCCGGGCCCCGCCCTCGACCGCGTCCTCGATGAACGCGTGTCCGTCGGCCTCCGTGCCGCGGACGGCCACGAACGCGCCGCCGGGCGTCACCGCGCGGCTGTCGGCCGTGAGGGCCTCGACCGCGAACGCGTCGGGGGCGTCCGGCCCGACGACCACGGCGTCGAGGCCCGCCGCCGCGGCAAGGCGGTCCCGCAGCGCCGTCCAGGCCACCGAAAAGCGGTCGGCGTCCGGCGCGGCGCCCTGGGTCGTATGTGGACCGTCGGTCGGCATCGGATCAGGAGCCGCTTTCGAGGAGCACGCGGGAGGGAACCGGGGCGCCCGGGCGGGGGGTCTGGTCGCGGACGACGCCGCGGCCGTAGAGCCGCACACCGACGCCGCGCCGCCGGAGCCAGTGCAGGGCCCGGCGCGTACTGGTACCGGTCAGGTCGGGGAGCGTGCCGATCGTGCCCGCCGGCAGAGCGGGCCGACGCACCAGCGAGTCGACGGGCGGGGCCGGGCGGTCCGCGGTCGCCTCGGCGGTCATGCGGTCGACGACCGACGGGAAGGTGCCGGCCCAGCGCCGGGCCACGCGCCGGAAGATGGGCGCCGCCACGGCCCCGCCGTAGATGCTCGTCTTCGGCGCCCCGACGATGACCAGAAGCGTCACCTTCGGGTCGTCGGCCGGGAAGAAGCCAACGAACGAGGCCCGCGCCTGCTTCTTCGTGTAGTGGCCGTCCGTTACCTGCAGGGCCGTGCCCGTCTTGCCGGCCACGCGGAGGCCCTCGATCTGCGCCTCGGTGGCCGTGCCGCTCTCGACGGCCGCCTCGAAGGCGGGGCGCAGCGTGCGGGCCGTCTCCTTGCTCATCACGCGGCGAATGACCTCGGTCTCGTTCGTCCACTTCGTCTCGCCCGTCACGCTCCGCCGCTCGGCCACGACGTACGGCTTCAGGAGGCGGCCGCCGTTGGCGAGGGCACTGTACGCCGTTACCAACTGCAGCGGCGTGACCGCCACTTCGTAGCCGATGCTCATCGAGGTAAGCGTCGTCTGGCTCCACGCGTCGGGGGTCTTCAGGACGCCCTTCTGCTCGCCCGGCAGGTCGATCCCGGTGGGCATGTTGAAGCCCATGTTGCGGGCATACTGGTAGAAGGTGCCGGGCTCGAGGTGCTGCTGGACGGTCTTGGCCATCCCCACGTTGCTCGACTTCGAGAGGACCTCGGAGAACGAGATGGTGCCGTGGGCCCGTACGTCCTTCATCGTGTGGCCGTGAAAGACCGCCCAGCCCTCGCCGGTCTCCACGGAGTCGTCCATCGCCACCTTGCCCTGATCGACCACCGCGGTCGCGCCGACGAGCTTGAACGTCGAGCCGGGCTCGAAGCGGTCGGTGATCGCGCGGTTGCGCCGCGCGGCGTCGGGGGCGGCCCCGGGCCGGTTCGGGTTGTAGGTCGGGACGTTGGCCATCGCCAGGACGGCCCCGGTCTCCGGGTCCATGGCAACCGCCGTGGCCCACGCCGCTTTGCTCTCACGGACGCCCCGGCGCAGTTCATCTTCCAGGGCGGCCTGGCGCACCAGGTCGATCGTGAGCACGAGGTCGTCCCCGTGGTCCGGCTTTTTCTTCTGCCCCCCGACGAACGCTTCGATCCGGCCCCTGCGGTCGCGTTTCACGATACGGGTGCCGGGCGTGCCCGACAGCACGTCGTCGTACCTCAGCTCCAGGCCCGCAAGGCCGTGCCCGTCCCCGCCGACGTGACCGAGCACGTGGGCCGCCGTGGTGCCGTGCATGTAGCGGCGCGCAAAGCGGGGCGTGAGGATGACGCCCGGCACGTCCCAGCCCCGCACCTGCTCGTACTGCCGCTCCGTGAGGCCGTCGGAGAGGGGCACGTACTCGGGACTGTATCGGTCCTGCACCGCCGCCCGGTAGTCGGCGGCCGTCCGGTCTGTGATCGACGCGAGCTTTTCGTAGAACGAGGCGGCCCGGGCCTGGAACCCCTGCACCGTCGGGTCGAGGGCGAGCTCGTACCGCGCCGTGTTGGTGGCCAGGGCCCGCCCCGACGAGTCGAGGATGCTGCCCCGCATGGCCGGGATCTCGACCGTCGACCGGGCCTGCGCCTTCGCGCGGGCCCGCAGTTCGTCCTGCTCCGCAATTACGATCCATCCCATCTGAGCGGCCACGACCACGGGCACGATGCTGAGCAGCGTCAGCACCATGTACATCCGGGTCAGAATTTGGTCCTTCGGCTTCATGGCAGTTGCGAATTTCGAGTTGGGAATTGCGAATGTGGACCCTCCCCATTCGCAATTCCTCATTCCTCAATCGTAATGGGCGGGCCGTAGGTGACGCTCTCCTGCAGGCCGAGCGCACGGGCCCGCTCGTAGATGACGGACGGACTGGTCTTCCGGGCAAACTCGCCCTGCAGCCGGTTCCGCTTCAGGTGCAGCCGCTGGTTCTCGGCGCGGAGCGTCTGCACCTCGCTCAGCAAGTCCTTCGTCGCGTGGACGTGCCCCACGTACAGCGTGAAGGCACCGGCCAGCAACAGCACGACCGCGGCGAACCGCACCGTCGAAATCTGCTGGAGGAACGTGTCGTCGGACGGGTCGGACCGCCGCCGGTTCGTGGGGGGCTCCAGGTCGGTCCAGCCCGGCAAGGCCGTGCCGTGGCGGGACCAGTTCGAGTCTTTCCGCTCCGGCGACCGTCGCCGGGAGGAGCCTCTTTCCGGCCGCAGTCGGCTCGTGGAGCCGGACCGGTCCCGGCCGGACGTCTGTCCTCGTCGAGATGTCGATCGTCGAGTACTCATGTCTCGGTGCGGTTGTCGAAGGCAGTGGTTGTCAGATGCAGTGGGTCGGCGCCGTCGAGATCGTCCACAGCGGGTTCCGGGACCGGCGCAACGAATGGCAGGGCCCAACGAACGCGGGGGCGGATCAGGGCATCGGCGGGCCGGCCTCGTCGCCGGACCGCCGCTCGGCGACGCGCAGCCGGGCGCTCCGGGCCCGGGGGTTGGCCTCCACCTCGGCCGCGCCCGCCTCGATGGGCTCGCGGGGCGTCTCGCGCCACGGCGCCACCAGGTTGCCGTACAGGTCGCGCCGGGGCTTGCCCTCGAAGTTCCCGTAGCGCAGGAAGCGCTTGACCCGCCGGTCCTCCAGCGAATGGTAGCTAATGACCGCGATGCGGCCCCCGGGCCGGACGAGGTCGGGGCTCTGCTCGAGGACCTGCTCCAGCTCCTCCAGCTCGGCGTTGACCACGATGCGGAGGGCCTGGAAGACGCGGGCCAGGGTCTTTGTCTCGTCGGGCGGCGGCACCACCGAACGGACCGCCTCGGCGAGCTCGCGGGTCGTGCCCAGCGGCCGGGCCTCGACGATGGCGTGGGCCACCGTGCCGGCGCGCCGCTCTTCTCCGTACTCACGGAGCGTCGCGCGCAGGTCGCGCTCCGACCAGTCGTTGACGATCTGCTCGGCGGTGAGGCCCCGCCGGTCCATGCGCATGTCGAGCGGGCCCTCCTCCTGAAAGCTGAAGCCGCGCTCGGGATCGTCGATCTGGTAGGACGACACCCCGAGGTCGAGCAGCAGCCCGTCGACCGGCACGAGTCCCTCGGCCCCTAAGAGCGAGCGGAGCTCCCCGAAGGTGCCGCGGACGGCCCGGAAGCGGCCCGCCGCCTGCTCGTCGGCGAGGCGGTCGCGGGCCGCGGCGAGGGCGTCGGCGTCCCGGTCGATTCCCAGAACGACGCCCTCCGGCCCCAGGGCATCGAGCAGGGCGCGGGTGTGGCCACCGCCGCCGAGCGTCGCGTCCACGTAGCGCCCGTCGGGGGCGGTTACGAGTCGCGTTCGTACGTCGTGTGAAAGAACAGGGGCGTGGTACTCCGTCGCGTACCGCAACGGGTCCTCGCGGCCGGACGGACGGTCGTCTGGGGCGTCGCTCTCAGGCATAACCTCTCGCACGTCGCCTCGCGTCTACATGCCCATGACGCGCTCGGCGAGCGTTTCGTAGTCGGAAGGCTGCTCGTTGAGGTACTCGTCGAACCGCCCGGGCGCCCAGATTTCGATGTGGTCGAAGGCCCCCAGGATGAGAGCCGAATCGCCGAGGCCGGCAAGCTCGAGGAGGGGGTTCGGAATGCTGATGCGCCCCTGGCCGTCGAGCGACGCTTCGTCGGCCCACATCATGATGATGCGGATGAAGTCGCGGGCCTCACGATTGTACATGTTCAGTTCGCCGATCTCTTCCTCGATCGACGACCACCGATCCATCGGGTACAGGAAGATGCAGTCTTCGAAGCCGCGGGTGATAGTGAAGGTGCCCTGTGCCTCCGGGGCCATCGCATTCCGCATCTTGGCCGGGATGGCGACCCGGCCCTTGCTGTCTACGGAATATTCAGCCTGCCCTTTGAAGACCATAGCTACGGCGGCACCATGTGCGGCGTAGCACGATGGATGAGTGGGAGAGCGAGCGGTTGCGGCCGGGACGCCTGGGACAGTTCCCCACAATTCCCCACGCGCACCCATAAGGTACGTCTCTGGGGCGAAATGTCAAGATTTGCGGCGCGTGAGGGCAGTTTTCGGGCCGCGCGGGCCTATGTCCGGAACATGTGCACATGCGGCATTGCCCGCAGTTTCCCTACATTCGCGCCGCGGGGTGAAAAAGTTTTCACCACCATTCCTCGGTGGGTAAAAATATTTTCACCCCCGGCAATTGCCGTCCTCCTCGGGGCACACATATACTGTAGGTGGTACTGTATGTAGGCGGGCCCGGCGTCGCTCTCCGATCGTCTGCCGGCCTTGGCACCCTGCGCGGTCGCGCTTCCTCCCCTCGTATGCTCTTGTCCCGTGGACACGTCCCCCCTCACCCAGCGCCAAAACGAAGCCTACGAGTTCATCCGGGGCTACATGGACCAGCACCGGAAGCCCCCGACGATGGCGGAGATCGGGGACGCCCTGGGCATCTCGTCGAGCAACGGGGTCTACAAGCTTCTCCGCGCCCTCGAGAAGAAAGGATGGATCGAGCGCGAGAAGCATGCGGCCCGTAGCATCCAGCTTACCGAGGAGGAGCAAGACCCGCTCGGCGTGGGGGGGACCCTGCCGCGGCTGCCGGTGGTGAGCCGAACGGCCAGCGACCATCCCGAGCGGCTGCGCGACCGTCCGAGGCGGCTCCTCTCGATCGACAACCGGCTGCTCCGAACCGCCACGGACCCGGACGCCTGCCTCATTGGACTGGCCGGGGACGACGCCATGAACGGCGCCGGCATCCACCGGGGCGACCTGCTTCTCATCGAAGAGAAGAACCGGGCCAACGTGGACAACGGCGCGCTCGTCGCCGTCCTCCTGGGAGACCGCCTTCTGCCCCGCGAGTTCGACTTTGCCAACAACCGCATCCACCTCCGTCCGGCCGACCGCCACTACACCGAGGAGACGTTCCCGCCCGGCCATCCGGGGTGCTACGTGATCGGCCCCCTCCTCGGCCTCACCCGCACCCTGTAGATGGGTTGGTGGGTTGCGGGTGGTGGGTTGTGGGTCGTAAGGGGATTCCGGGGCTCAGGCCTCTCCCCCTAACGCGCAACTCCCCCAGTCCCCTGACTCCCAAACACTCAACCCGAAACGCCCAACTCGCAAACACTCAACCCTACATTACATGTCGGCCGACATGTCGGCCGAGGCGAGGGGCACGGCCTCCCGCTCCGGCGGCTGGGGCGAGGAGACGAGGTCCCGCTCCCGGGCGTAGGTCGTACAGGCCCGCACGAACGAGCGGAAGAGGGGGTGCGGGTTGCCGACCGTCGTCTTGTACTCGGGGTGGAACTGGACCCCGATGAACCACCGCTTGTCGGGCAGCTCCATGATCTCGACGAGGTCGGTGTCCGGGTTGACGCCCGTGAAGCGCATGCCCTCCTCCAGCAGCTTGTAGCGGAGGACGTTGTTCACCTCGTAGCGGTGGCGGTGGCGCTCCTGCACCATCGTGCGGCCGTAGATCTCGTGGACGCGGGAGCCCTCCTGGACGCGGCAGTCGTACTGCCCGAGCCGCATGGTCCCGCCCTTGTCGGAGATCTCCTTCTGCTCTTCCATGAGGTCGATGACCGGGTAGGCCGTGTCGTCGTCGAACTCAGTGGAGTGGGCCCCCTCCCAGCCGCAGACGTTGCGCGCAAACTCGACAATCGCGCACTGTAGGCCGAGGCAGATGCCGAGGAAGGGCACGTCGTGCTCCCGGGCGTACCTCGCCGCCTGCACCTTGCCCCTAACCCCGCGGTCGCCGAAGCCCGGGGCCACGAGCACCCCCGCCACGTCGCCGAGTACCGACGCGACGTTGCCCTCCGTGAGGTCTTCGGACAGAACGTACGTCAGATCGACCTGGACGTCGTCGGGGACGCCGGCGAGGATGAAGCTCTCGGTGATCGACTTGTAGGCGTCCTGGTGCTCGACGTACTTGCCCACGAGGGCGATCGGCACAGTCTCCTCCGGGTTCTTCAGCTTCTTGAGGAACTCGATCCACTCGTCGAGCTCGGGGGCCTCCCGGCAGCCGTCCCCGGTGCGGCCGGCCTCCGGTGCCCGGCCGTGGTCGGGGTAGAAGCGGTCGACGACAAGCTCGCCCATTCCTTCGTCCCTCAGGAGAAGCGGCACCTCGTAGATCGTCTCGGCGTCGAGCATCTGGATGACCGCCTCCTCCTCCACGTTGCAGAAGAGGGAGATTTTGCGCCGCACGTCCGCGTCGATCGGCAGCTTCGAGCGGCAGACGATCGTGTCCGGCTGGAGGCCGTGGCCGAGCATCTCCTTCACCGAGTGCTGGGTGGGCTTCGTCTTTAGCTCGCCGGCGGCGCGCAGGTACGGGATCAGGGTGAGGTGGGCGATCATCGTGTTCGACCGCCCCAGGTCGTTGCGCAGCTGGCGGATCGCCTCCAGGTAGGGCTGGGCCTCGATGTCGCCGACCGTGCCGCCGATCTCGGTGATGACGACGTCGTAGTCGCCGGTCTCCCCGAGCTTCAGCATCCAGTGCTTGATCTCGTCGATGATGTGGGGCACCACCTGCACGGTCTTGCCCAGGTAGGCCCCCTTCCGTTCCTTCGTGATCACCTCCTGGTAGATCCGACCGGTGGTGACGTTGTTGGCCTGGCTGGTTGGCTGGTCGAGGAAGCGCTCGTAGTGACCAAGGTCCAGGTCCGTCTCCGCTCCGTCGTCGGTCACGTACACCTCCCCGTGCTCGTACGGGTTCATCGTGCCCGGGTCGACGTTGATGTACGGGTCGAACTTCTGGATCGTCACGTCGAGCCCCCGAGCCGCGAGCAGGCGCCCGAGCGAGGCGCTGAAGATGCCTTTGCCGAGAGACGAGGTGACGCCGCCGGTGACGAAGACGTATTTGGTATGCACGGCACGGGAGGGATTGAGGGAGAGGGGGACGCGGGCCGGTCTACTGGACAATCCAAATTGCGGCGTACAGGCGTTTCGCCACGGGGGACGGCCAATCCGGACGGCGGACCGCTTCCAACGCCATACCCGGCGGTCTGCGGCCCGCCGCCCGCTCGAACACCAGCATGGAGATTGCAATCTGGATTGGATAAGATAGGCCGTCCCGCGGGGCTTTATCAATCGAGGACGACCATCATTGGAGAAGATTTCGCGACCGATGGCGGCGCCCCTGCCGTCTACTCCCGGTCCTTCTGGTTGGAAAGACGCCAGGCCGTGGCGCTGGCACGAGCCTGCCCCCCGTTCCGCCCTCAACCGCTGCTCCAGACGATCACCTCCGGTGGGGCCGACCGTCTCGGGAACGTGGGCCACCGGTTTCTCCGCGAGGCCCCGCCAGTCCGAGGGTCTACCGTGGATCGTGATGGCCGGGTCGAAGGACATCTTCCTTCCGGACACCGATCTCTCGCGGACATGGACGTCCGCGCCGGCGCACGAGCCGTCGGGGGGATGGGCGTGATCCGGTCGTACGGCACGATTTGCCGATTCGTGAGAACGTACGGGAACTACGGTCCGCGACAGCTACGGACCGTGCACGGCCGCAAGCAGAAAACGGATTTCAGGAGTGTATTACGGAGCCATCGGAGGCGAACATAACTGATGGATAAGATTACACACATTTCCATGAGAAATGGGCGCTACTCCTCGACGCGATTTTCCACCGACGCGCCGACTGGGCCATGACGCACACCGAAGCCGGGGTGACGATCGAGCTCGTGCAGGGCAATATCGTCGAGCAGGACGATCTGGACGCCGTTGTGAACGCCGCCAACGCGCAACTCCAGATGGGCGGCGGCGTCGCCGGGGCGATCCATCGGGCCGCCGGTCCCGGCCTCGCGGACGAGACGCGCCCCCTGGCCCCCATCCACCCCGGCGAGGCCGTGACCACCGGCGGGCACGAGCTGCCGAACGACCACGTCGTCCACGTCCTCGGGCCCGTGTACGGCCGCGACGAGCCGTCCGACAAACTGCTCCGGGCCAGCTACGAGAATGCCCTCCGCGAGGCCGAGGAGCACGGAATCACGTCCATCGGCGTCCCGGCTCTTTCGACCGGCGCCTTCGGCTTTCCCCTGGAACCGGCCGCCCGCATTGCGTTGCGCACGGTACTGGACGCGGCCCCGCGCCTCGAGACGGTGGGCCGCATCCGGTTCGTCCTCTTCGACGACGAGGCCCTCGCCGCCCACGAAAACGCCCTCTCCGAGCTTCTCGACGAGGCTCAGGCGTAGCCCGCCCGACCCTGCTGGCCGCTCGCGCCGACCTCGGCGGGCCTACAGGGGCGCCTTCTTCCGTCCTCCCTGCCCCTCCGGATGCACATTGTCTTTCTCGTTCCCGACCTCCACGACCGGCCCACGGGCGGCAACGTCTACAACCGGCGGATCATCGAAGAACTGGGAACGCGAGGCTCCGTCGAGGTCGTCCGCGGGGCCCCGTCGCCCGATTCGGTACCGTCCGCGGCCTCGGGGCCCGGGACGGTGGTCATCATCGACAGCCTGCTCGTCCAGTACGGCGATGCGCTCCGGGCCCTCCGTGAGGCCCATCCCGAGGCGTCCCTGGTCCTGCTCGCCCACTACCTCCACTGCCTCGATCCGCGCGAGCAGTCGGCGGCGGAGGCGAAGGCCGAGCGGGCACTGCTCCCTCTCTTCGACGGGGCCGTCACGACGAGCCGTTACGCCCGGCGGGCCCTCGTGGAGGCGGGCCTGACCGAAGCGTCCGTCGAGGTGGTGTCCCCGGGGCTCGCCACGGACTACCGCGCCCCGGTCGGCGCGCCCCCGGACGGAGGCGCGCCCCCGGAACTGCTGACGGTGGCCAACCTGCTTCCCGGCAAGGGCCTCCGGCCGTTCGTCGACGTGCTCGAGCGGCTCGACAACGCGGCGTGGCGGTGGACCCTCGTGGGCGACGACACGCTCGCCCCCGACTGCGCCGACGCCCTGCGCCGGCGGCTCCGGGCCTCCCCGGTTACCGACCGGGTCCGCCTGCCAGGGCCGATCCCGCCCGCCGACCTCCGGGCGCGCTACGACCGGGCCGACGTGTTCGTGCTCCCCTCCCGGTTCGAAACCTGCAGCATGGCCACCCGCGAGGCGATGGCGCGCGGCCTGCCGGTCGTCGCCTACGCGGCCGGCGGCCTGCCCGACAACCTCGGCGACGCCGACGCGGGGATCCTGGCCCCGCCGGACCGGCCCGACGCCCTCGCCGACGCCCTCCGGGCCCTCCTCACCGACCCGGACCGGCGGCGCCTCCTCGGCACGGCGGCCCGCGAGCGGAGCCGGTCGTTCCCGACGTGGACCGAGGCCGGCGCGCGCTTCGACGCCGTCCTCGACGACATCGTCGCGAATGCCCGGGCGTCAACGTAAATGATCCGGGAGATCCTACCGTACCAGCAGCGACGGGGACACCCCCTTGGGCCGATACGGCGGCAGGGCCGTCGAGTCCGCCGCGGGACGGTCCTGGGCCGCGAGCAGGCGCACGAGGAACGAGTAGAGCCCCTCCATGCGGAGGGTGGGGCTCCGGTCGGTGCGCACAAGGCCGTCGGTGAGCCCATACCGTCGGACGCGCTCGACGAGCGTCGAGTCGGTGCTCAGGACGTGGAGGGGTACTGCGCTGCTCTGTGTGTCGAGAAGGGGCGGCTGGTGGTCGCCCAGGATCAGGGCGAGGCTGCCGTCGGGGGCCGTCTCGACCAGGTAGTCGCGGAAGACCCGCAGGTCGTAGGTCACGTGCCGGAGGTAGCGTCGGGGTGTGGGCTGGCCGTAGATGCGCGGGGCCGTGATCGAGTCCGGCAGAAATCGGGTCGGGGGCCCGCCGCGGCGCTCCAGGGTGCGTTTCTGGTCGGCGGGCGCCCCCTTCACCTTGTTGAAGAGCCGCCAGTCCGGCAGGTACGGCGGCAGGCCGTAGTTCCAGAGGGCGTGGGAGCTGACCGTCTCGAAGAAGAGAAAGAACGGGTCCGGCGAGGGCGCCAGTTGCGTATGATGGGCGAAGTGCAGGCTGTACTGGTCGGGCGCATTCGCCAGGCCGTAGCGGGGGCCCTCGTACTGGAGGTCGTCGCGGTAGAGGGTGACGTCGAAGTCGTAGAGGTTGCGCACCGGGAGGCCCGGCCGCGGGTACGTATAGGGCTGGAGGGCGACGGTGCGGTAGCCCTGCCGGTCGAGGAAGCGAACGAGGTGGGGCGTATCGCCGGGGTCGCTCTGGAAGCGATTGTAGACGAGCTGACGGTCGACCCGCACGCCGGTGAGGAGCGAGGCGATGGCGAGCCACGAGCGCCCTCCCCGCACGGGGGCGCTCAGCCGGGCGCTGGCCATGTGCCAGCCGTCGGCCCGCAGGCGATCTTCCGTGCGGCGGAGCACGCGGCGGTAAGGCCCCCGCAGTGTGGGATGTCGATTCAGCACCGAGCCGTACGACTCGAGGGCAAAGAGATAGATCGACGGCCGGCGCTCCAGCGTGAGCGCATCGTAGGCGTGGTAGGTGGAGTCGACCGGGGCGGTGCCCAGCGAATCGAGCAGGGCGTCGAGCCGCAGGGAGGCCCGGGCGTTGGCCAGGGCCTTGGTGGTGACGGTGCGGAGGCGCACCTGATCGCTCGTGGTCTGATAGGTGAGGTTGGGTGTGCCCCACTGCAGCTGCGGCCCCACGACGACCACGAGCGGCCACGCCACGAGGTGCACGGCCAGGAGCGCGGCCCGGCACCCGCCGTAGCGCCCGGCCCGCGCCACGAGGCGGACGCAGCGGCGGACGCCCTCGACGAGCGCGGCGACGAGGAGGAGGCCCAGCAGCACCGCCCCGGCCAGGCGCCCGGTGCCGAGGTCAAACGCGAGGTACGTCAGGTTGTCGACAAACTGTAGGTCCTCGTAGAGAATCCCGCTCCGGCGAAAGGCCACGTAGACGACCGCGTCGTAGGCCTCGTAGGCCACCAGCAGAAGCACTCCGACGAGGGCGGTTCCTCGTGCGGCCCCCTCCACCCGCGTCCCGCCGGTGTAGGCGAGGCCCGTCACGAGGACCAGCACCTCGACGCACAGCGGGAAGTACGGACTGAGCGGCAGCGCCGTGGTTAGGGCCGGCACGAATGGAAGCACGTTGAGCACGAGCCAGGCGCCCCCGAACCGGATCGCCTCGCGGGGCGGAGCAGAGAGCACGGGCGTCCAGCTCGGGGTCATGGAGCGACGGCGTACGAGGGAGATCGGGGAGGCACCCCCCCCGGAGAGGAGCGCCGAGAGACAAGCATACAGGGGAGCGCGGGCTGCTACGCGTCACCCCTGCCGTCGGTCTCCCCGAACGCCTGCCCTCGGGGAACGATCCACCAGAGCGACCGCCCGAACGAGACGGCGAGCGTCCCGGCGGCGAGGATCACCAGGGGGCGGTACACGGCCGGGTACGGCAGGAACGACAGGAGCAGCGCCCCCACCATGCCGCCGTAGAGGTACCGGGCAAGGTTGGACCGCTCCTCGGTCTTCCGGGGGGGATCGAGGAGGAAAACCACCGTCACGAACACGTAGCGCAGGAGACCGGCCCCGATCACCCAGACCGGAAGGCGGTTCTGAAAGGCCGCGACCGCACACAGGAGAAGGAGGAAGAGCGCATCCGTCTCCTTGTCGAGAAAGGCCCCGAACTCGGAGGTCTGGTCGGCGCGGCGCGCGAGCCACCCGTCCAGCCCGTCGGCCCCCAAGAACAGGAGACACAGTCCGATAACGGGCACGACCCCGAGGTCGGCCGCCGGGGGAAGGCCCGCCAGCAGCCCGCCCCGAAGGACCGTAACCCCATTGGCCCACCCGAAGGGACCCTGCGGGGTCCAGCCCCGCCGTGCGACCACGATCAGCCCCGTCAGCAGCACCCCGCCCGCCCCGAGCAGCGGCCACGGGCTCCGCAGCCCCCCCGCCACGGCCGTCGCGAGAAGCATCCCGACGGCGTTCACGAGCGACCACCGCTCGATCCGACGGGCCGGGGGGAGAGAAGACACGGGCAATCGGGGAGACCAGTCGGAAAGCGTCGGGGCGTGCCGGTGAGCGCTCGTTCCGGAACGGCTCTCACCCCCGACTGCCGGGAGAGAAACGATCCGTGACATTCAGGGAACGAACGGACCGAGGAAAAGGTCATTAGCGAAACATAAAGGAGCAGTGAACATCAATAGTGGACCCTGTACTACCAGGGGCTTTCCGTGTACTGCCTGCGCTCTGTCCGTGGTGGAGACGATGAAACGAGTTCCTGCCCCCTCCGGCCTACCGTCCATCCGTCCGCTCATCCCTGAGGGGGGCCCCCGGCTCTTCGCTTTCCTTCTGGGGCTGCTGCTGATCGGAATGAGCGGGGGCCCGGACGCGGCACACGCCCAGGTAGGTGTGGACTCGCTCCGGCTCCAGCCTCTGTCGCCCACTGCGCAGGCCCGGGGCGGCGTGCAACTGATGCGGAAGGGCCGTCCGGCCGACGCCCGGCCCTACCTCAAGCGGGCCTTCGCGGCGGATTCGACCCTCTTCCTCCCGACGCACGGAGCGGTGGCCTACTGGCTGGGCAAAGCGTACGCCCAGCTGGGCGACTCGGCACGGGCCCACGCCGCGTGGCACCGCGGCTACAAGCAACTCCGTGCGGCCGACCGGTTCGACGTTCGGCTGGCCGACGCCTACATCCGCAGCCTCGACCGCAGCCAGCTCCGACAGAACCGACTCCAGGCAGCGAACGCCTACTTCGAGTTGATGGGGCGCGCAACCTCCGACACGTCCGAGGCCGTGCGGGACCTCTTCCGCCGCCGCGTCGCCCAGATTGTCCCCCTCATGTCGGATCCTGTGTTTGCACAGGTCGTCAAGGGCAAGCGGGCGGACAAGCCGAAGGCATGGACCCTGCGGCCGACGGCCGGCGACAGCCTCCAGGCATGGTGGCGGGGCCTGGACCCGTTTCCGGACACCCCGGAAAACGAACGGCTGGAGGAGCACCTCACGCGCCTCGTCCATGCGCGCCGGTCCTTCTCGTGCCCGGGCCGCACGAGCGCGCTGGACCGGCGGGGCACCGTCTACCTCCGGTTCGGCGCCCCCTACAAGCGCCGCGAGTTGCGCTACAAAGACACCGACTTTTTTCAGGAGGTCTTTCGCTTCGGGGTCCACCTCTCCCCCGACGCCTTCCCGGAGAGCGAGATCTGGCTCTACCCCCAGATCGACCAATCCGGCTTCTACCTTTTCGCCGAGAAGGGAACGTCCGGCTGCTTCCAGCTTGCCCGAGCCAACGATCTCTTTCCCAATGCCCTCAAGCAGCAGAAGGGCAAGACGAAGCGGGGCCTGAACTACGCCTACTCGGCTCTCATGGCCATGCAGGCCGTGTACCGGGAACTCGCCCTCTACCACATCAACTTCGGCAACCGGTACTCCAAAATCGCAAACTACGCGAGCTACCAGAAGATGCAGGCCACCAAGGCAGAGGCCGAGCGCCGCCTGGGCACCGATTTCGGCGGGGCGGAGCAGCAGACGACGGTCGGATCCGGGGCCACGGCCCGTACGGTCACGGAAAATC
The DNA here is from genome assembly GCA_042218975.1 of Salinibacter sp. GTDB lineage: Bacteria > Bacteroidota > Rhodothermia > Rhodothermales > Salinibacteraceae > Salinibacter. The sequence continues at coordinate 2,511 of JBDGQP010000056.1, read as the reverse complement.
CCGCCGCGGGCATCCAGTCTCCCAACTTCTTCGTCTCGCGCATCGTGCGGCAGGCGCGCCGTGAGGACGCGGCCGCGGCCGAGCGTCGGAAAGAGAACATGCCGCGCCAGTACTCTGCGCTGCGCGGCGACACGCCGAAAATGCCGGTGGCGGTACGCACGGCCCGGTTCCTGACCGAGGAGGGCTCGACGCGCACGGAAATTTACTGGGGCGTCCCCGCCGCCGCGGCGCGCCTGGAGCCCGACGAGGAAGGGGAGTCCCCGCCGCCCTCGATGATTCGGTTCTCCGTCACTCAGCACAACGACGACCGCACGCGGGTCCGTCGGAAACAGTCTCGTCACCGGCTCCCCGCCCGACCGGCCGGCAGCCAGCAGATGTTCGTGCCCCCCTCCGTTACGCTCAAGGGGACGTCCTCCCAGCAGCATCTGTCGATGCAGTGGACGCAGTACCGGCTCTGGCAAAACGAGGACGGGTCCATCGCCGGGATGGGACCGAAGCGGCGCTACGCCGCCGGCCGGATCGACTCGCTGGGCCCGCTTCGCCCCTCCGGCCCGGCCCCCGAAATGAGCGACCTGAAGGTGTTGACGCTCCCCGACACCTCGGCCGCGACCCTGACCAACCTCGCGGACAAGGCCGTTCCGTATCCCTTCCGCCGCATCGGCCCGAAGACACCGGTCCTGCTCTCCTTTGAGATCTATCACCTGAGCTACGGGGCCGACGACCGGACCCGCTACGCGCTCTCCTACACGGTCGAAGGGGAGACGAAGCGCGGCTGGACCCGTCTCTTCCGCGGACAGGACACGCAGCGCACCACCACCGAGATGACTCGACGGGGGACGAGGCGGCGCACCAAGGAGCAAATCATCATCGACCTGTCGCGGATCGAGCGCGAGGAGGCGCAGGACGTGCGGGTCGTTGTGCGCGTGACCGACAAGGTGACCGGCGCCTCCGTCACACGTGCCGTCGACTTTATCCTCCAGCCCAGCGACGGCTCGTGAGGGGACACTGACCTCCGCCGAGACGCCCTGGTCGGGCCGCCACGACTACAACAACGACGAACCGCCGAATACGGCGGGCGAGGCGGTCCGTCGTCCGGGCTCCGACCCCGTCGGCGTCATCCCGCGTGACGGGGGTCCTCTTCCGTGGCAGAACATCTGTGCTGGCGTCTCCTCTACTTCCGGAAGGGATCGTTCCGGCGGGAGCGTGTAGAGACCAGATCGGGCGGCGCGGCCGGCCCCACGCCGATGGATCAGTACCCGACGACGGTGCCGTCCTTCCGCATCTCGGTCCCGCCCCAGTAGACCCCCTCCTCCGGGTCCCAGCGGATCGCCTGGTAGCCGCCGTAGCCTCCGCTCCCGACCGCTACGTCGTGGCCCCGGCCCCGCAGGGAGCGCACCACGTCCTTCGCCACCCCGCTCTCGAGGCGCAGCAGCCCCCGCCCCTCCGCCGACTCCCCGGTCGGCGAACTGCTGCCGTAGTGCCGGTAGCGGGCCGCGTCCCCGGCCGCCTGCACGTTGAGCCCAAAGTCGACGATGTTGGCCAGCACCTGCACGTGTCCCTGCGGCTGCATGCCCCCGCCCATGACGCCGAAGCTGAGGAAGGGCTCCCCGTTTTTCATCGCGAAGGCCGGGATGATCGTATGGAAGGGCCGCTTGCCGGGCTCGTAGACGTTGGGGTGGCCCTTCTCCATCGTGAAGAGGGCGCCCCGATCCTGTAGCATAAACCCGAGCCCGTCGGGCACCAGCCCGCTGCCCATCCCCGCGTAGTTGCTCTGGATGAGCGACACCATCATGCCGGTCGAGTCCGCCACCGTAAGGTAAATCGTGTCCCCCTCCTCCAGCTTCGCGTTGGCCTGGGCGATGGCCCGCGGGTCCCCGTGGGTCGGGGCGGAGAGGACCTGGTCCATCTGAATCTTCTGGCGCCGCTCGGCGGCGTACTTCTCGGAGACCAACTCCTGGACCGGCACGTCGGCAAATGCCGGGTCCGCGTAGAAGCGGGCCCGGTCCTCGAAGACCAGCTTCTTGGCCTCGGCCTGCACGTGGAGATAGTCGGTCGAGTTGCGGCCCATCTCCGCCAGGTCGTACCCCTCCAGGATCTGGAGCATCTGCAGGGCCGCGATGCCCTGCCCGTTGGGCGGCAGTTCGAAGACCTCTACGCCCCGGTAGTCGATCGAGACCGGGTCCACCCAGTTCGCCTCGTGCCGACGGAAGTCCTCCATCCGGAGGTAGCCGCCGGTCCGCCGGGCGTAGTCGGCGATCGTCTGGGCAATCTCCCCCTCGTAGAACGCCTCGGTGCCGTTCTGGGCGATGGTCTCGAGGGTGCTCGCCAGGTCCGGATTGCGGAAAATCTCTCCTTCCTTCGGGGCGCGCATCTGCCCGCCTTCCCCCTCCACCAGGTAGGTCTCCTTCCAGTTTTGGCTCTCCGGCAGCATGCCAGCGTTCTCGCGGAAGCTTTCGACGTTGCCCTGCCAGTAGTAGGCGATCACCTGCGAGAGCGGGAAGCCCTCCCGCG
>JBDGQP010000055.1:0-7008 GCA_042218975.1 Salinibacter sp. | reverse complement strand
CATTGCCGACGAGCTGCTCGACCGCGGCATCTACGTCATCAGCTTCAGCTACCCCGTGGTACCGGAGGGCGAGGCCCGCATCCGCGTGCAGATGTCGGCCGCCCACGATCAGGATCAGCTCGACCGCGCCATCGACGCGTTCACGGAGGTGAGCCGCGAGCACGACGTGATTTGACTGGTGGATGGTGAATGGTGGATCGGACACGCCGTCGAGCCGGGTGTCCGTTCCAAACTGAGACGGGAGCGACGCCCCCATTCCAGCCTGCCCTCTTCACCATCTACCATCCACCATACCGATCCGTGCAAAAGTCTCTGAACGGGTTCTGCGGTGGGCGGAGGACCGAGCCTCACATGCGCGGAAACGGTCTTCTTGGATTTCTTCACGAATCGGTAAACCCATTTTCGAAGCCATCTAGCTTCCTGTATGAGCGTCCCCTTCCCGACCTGGACCCGTTCTCTCGTCCTCACCGCCCTCCTGCTCCTGGCCGCTCCGGTCGGGGCGGTGCAGGCCCAGGAGCAAGCCTCGACGCAGATGCCGGGCCCCACGCGGGCCCTGCCCCCGGACACGGCCATCACCCAGACCGACCAGGTGACCATCCGGGGCGAGGCGGTGCCCTACGAGGTGACCACCGGCACCCAGCCGGTCTACGGGGAGCACGACTCCGCCATCGCCGCGCTGCACTACACCTACTACCGTCGGTCCGACGTCAACGACCGCACGCGCCGCCCGCTCGTCATCTCGTTCAACGGCGGGCCCGGGTCCGGCTCCCTCTGGATGCACCTCGGCTACACGAGCCCCAAGCGCCTGAGGATTAGCGACGAGGGCTTCCCCGTCCAGCCCTACGGCGTGGTGGACAACAAGCACTCGATTCTCGACGTGGCGGACATCGTGTACGTCAATCCGGTCAACACCGGCTTCTCCCGCATTCTCGACGACAGCGTCGACCGGGAGACGTTCTTCGGCGTGAACGCCGACGTTGAGTACCTGGCCGACTGGATCGATACGTTCGTCTCGCGGCAGGGCCGCTGGCGCTCGCCGAAGTACCTGATTGGGGAGAGCTACGGCACAACCCGGGTGGCGGGCCTGGCCGGCGAGCTACAGAACAACCACTGGATGTATCTGAATGGAGTCATTCTGGTGTCGCCAACCGGTCTGGGACTCGAGCCGGCCGGCCCCTCGCCCCGCTCCGAGGCCCTGAAGCTGCCCTACTACGCGGCCACGGCCTGGTACCACGACCAGCTTCCCTCGGCGCTTCAGAGCAAAGACCTCCCGGCCCTCCTCTCGGAGGTGGAGAATTACACGGTCGAGGAGTACATCCCGGCCCTCACGCGCGGCGGTTTCATCGACAGCACGCGGCGGCAGACCGTGGCCCGGCAGGTGGCCCGCTACTCGGGCCTTTCCGAAGGGTTTGTGCTCAACCACAACCTCGCGGTGCCCGCCGAGGCCTTCTGGAAACAGCTGCTGCAGGAGGAGGGCCGCACGGTCGGCCGCCTCGACTCCCGCTACCAGGGCGTCGACACCAAAAACGCGGGCAGTGAGTACGACTATCCGGCGGAGCTTACGGCCTGGAACCACGCGTTTACGCCCGCCATCAATCACTACCTGCGCGAGGAGCTCGGCTTCACGACGGACCTGACGTACAACGTCTTTGGGCCGGTACGCCCGTGGGAGGACGACAACAACGACACCGGCGAACAGCTGCGGCAGGCCATGGCCCAGAATCCGTATCTGCACGTGATGGTGCAGTCCGGCTACTACGACGGGGCCACCGACTACTTCTCGGCGAAGTACGTGATGTGGACCCTGGGCACGCGGGAGACGATGCGCGACCGGCTGCGCTTCGAGGGGTACCGGAGCGGGCACATGATGTACCTGCGGAGCGAGGACCGGGGGGCGGCAAACAACCACCTGCGCCAGTTTATCGAGGCGTCGATTCCGGAGGAGGGGGTTCCGGCCCGCTACGGCCCGCGGCGGAAATAGACGGGGGACCGGGCAGCGTCGGGGCGCCGGGTGCGAAGGGAGGAGGGCGTCCTGGATCGCGGCCGGTCTCCTCGCGTCTCTTCCTCCCTGCTTGTGCCTTTCGGGCGCACCCGCTACCCTTGTGGTGCGCCCTTCTCCGATTCTGCCGCCCCGCCTCCGATGCGTGCCCGTCTTCTCTCCGTCGTCGTCCTGTGCCTGGGCGTCGTCCTGCCGGCGCAGGCCCAGGACGAGCCCCATGTCTTCCGCAACGCCACCCTGTATCCGATCTCGGCGGCGCCGATCGAGTCGGGCACGATGGTCGTGGAGGGCGGCGTCATCCAGGCGGTCGGGCCGACCGGGTCGGTGGACGTGCCGGACGGGGCCGTCGAGCACGACGTAGCGGGGAAGGTCATCATGCCGGGCCTCGTCGACACCCACTCCCACATCGGGCAGGTCAGCGGCGGCGACGGGGCGGCGGCCCTGCACCCGGGCGTCCGCACCATGGACGCGATCAACGTGCGGCACCCGTCGATCGACCGGGCCCGCGCCGGCGGGATCACGACGGTGCAGGTACTGTCGGGGTCGGGGCATCTCATGAGCGGGCAGACGACCTACCTCAAGCTGCGGGACGGGGGCACCGTCGCCGCCCTCAGGGCCTGCGACGACCGTCCCGTCGAGGAGTGCGGCGGGATGAAGATGGCCAACGGCACCAATCCGCAGCGGGAGGAGGGCCCCTTTCCGCAGACGCGGGCCCGTGCCGCCGCCATGGTCCGCGAGGCGTTCGTGCAGGCGCAGGAGTATCGGCGCAAGAAGCAGCAGGCCGACTCAGAGGCCGAGATGCCGGATCGCAGCCTGCGCATGGAGGGGCTCATCGACGTGCTGGAGGGACGGCGCACGGTGCACTTCCACACCCACCGCCACGACGACGTGCTGACCGCCATCCGCCTGAGCGAGGAATTCGGGTTCGAGCTGGTGCTGCACCACGTGAGCGAGGGCTGGAAGGTGGCCGAAGAGATCGCCGCGGCCGACGTGCCGGCCTCGATCATTGTGCTCGACGCGCCCGGCGGCAAGCCGGAGGCCGACGAGATCGCCTACCGCACAGGCCGGGTGCTCAATCAGGCCGGCGTCGACGTGGCCTACCACACCGACGACCCGATCACCGATTCCCGCCTCTTCCTGCGATCGCCGGCGATCGGGGTGCGGGCGGGGATGTCGCGGGCGGCGGCGCTCGAGGCCGTCACGCTGGCCGGGGCCCGCATGCTGGGGATGGCCGACGAGGTCGGTTCGCTGGAGGCGGGGAAGGACGCCGACTTCATCGTGCTCTCCGGCGACCCGCTGAGCGTCTACACCAACATCGAGCAGACCTGGGTCGAGGGCCGCACGGTGTTCGATCGCTCCAACCCCGAGGACCGCGACTTCGCCACCGGGGGCTACCGCGTCTACGACGATGCGGTCCAGCACGTCCACGAGTGAGGCCCGTTTCCCCTCCGCCCCTTCACCTCCGTCCGCCAGACTTCCGCTTCCTCATGCGCACGTCCGTCTCTCCGCTCCGCTGCCTCCTCTTCGCCTGTGCCCTCCTGCTGGGGGGCGCGGCGTCCGCCCCTGCCCAGGCGCAGCGGGCCGTCCGGGCCGACACCCTCTATACGATGACCGGTGACGGGCCCATCGTGGACGGCGTCGTCCTCATCGAGGGCTCGACCATCACGGCGGTGGGGCCCGCCGCCGAGGTGGACGTCCCGTCGGGCGCCACGGTCCACGAGGCGACCGTCGCGACGCCGGGCCTCATCGACCCGCGGGGCACGGTGGGCGTGTCGGGCCTCGAGAACGTGTCGGCCGACCAGGACCAGCTCGACACCTCCGCGCCGATCCAGCCGGCCCTCCGCGCCCTCGACGCCTACAACCCGCGGGAGGAGCTGGTGCGGTTCGTCCGGCGGCTCGGCATCACCACCGTCCACACCGGCCACGCCCCCGGCGCCCTCGTGAGCGGCCAAACGGCCACGTTCTCGACCACGGGCGAGACGGTCGGGGACGCCGTGCGCGACTCGGTGACGACGGTTGCCTTCACGCTGGGCCCCGACGCCCAGGCCCGCTTCGAGTCGCCCGGCACGCGGGCCAAGGGCGTGGCGATGCTGCGGCAGGCACTGCTCGACGCCCGGGCCGCGATGAACGGGGAAGACCCGACCACGGACCTCGGGCACGCCATGCTCCAGCGGGTGCTGCGCGGGGAGGTGCCGGCCCTCGTCACGGCCCACCGTGCCCACGACATCCAGGCGGCGCTTCGGCTGCAGGAGGAGTTCGGCTTCGACCTGATCCTGGACGGAGCATCGGAGGCGTACCTGATGGTCGACGAGATTGTGGCGGCCGGCGTGCCCGTCATCCTGCACCCCACCATGACGCGCCCGAGCGGCACGACCCGGAACGCGGCGTTCACGACGGCGGCCACCCTCCACGAGGCCGGCGTCCCGGTGGCCATCCAGAGCGGGTTCGAGCCCTACGTGCCCAAGACGCGCATCGTGCTCTACGAGGCCGCCATCGCGGTGGCCAACGGCCTGCCGCGCCGCGCCGCCCTGGCGAGCATCACGAGCACGCCCGCCCAGATCCTCGGGCTCGACAACATCGGCACTCTCGCGCCCGGCCAGACGGCCGACCTTGCGCTCTTCGACGGCGACCCGTTCGAGTACACCACGCACGTCTGCACCGTGCTCAGCGGCGGGCAGGTGGTGAGCGACGAGTGCAAGTAGCGGGGCGGCCTACAGCGCGGCGACGACCTTCAGCATGTCGAGGGCGGTAATGATGCCGCGCACCCCGCCGTTCTCGGTCACGAACACGCGGTGAATGCCGCCCCGGTGCATGACCTGCGCGACCTGCTGGATGGGGGTGCGTTCGTTGACGTCGTACACCTGCGGGGTCATGACGTGCTCGGCTGTCGTCTCGTCGCCCTCGGTAAGGTGGAGGTTGTTCAGGTCTTCTTCCGAGTACTGCCCCTCGAGTTCGTGGCGGTAGTAGGCGGTGGGGCGCTCGGACACCGATTCGCCCGCCGAGCTGCTGTGTCGGGCAAGGTCGGTCAGGGAAATCACGCCCACGAGTTGCCCGTCCTCGACGACCGGGGCGCCGGAGATGTCGTGGTCGATGAGGAACTGAGCCACCCGGTCGATCGGCCAGTTGGCCTCGACGGTCTTTACGTCCGTCGTCATCAGGTCCTTGGCGCTGTTCCACTTCATGACAGAATCGGTCTTAGGAGAGGTGAGGGAAGCTAATAGAGCCTCGGCGCAACGGCTATTGATCCGGCCCCGTGGTGTTGCGGTGCACCGATGGAGGCTGTAGGAATTTTCCGGGAGTTGACGAATGGCCCTCCGACCCCGGCCATTCGTTCCGAGAACGGCGCACTTCGGGCCACCGGAACGGATCTAACCGCCGGAGATCCGGTTTATTGAGAGCCCGAAGCTGATAGACGGACGCCCAACGGCATCTTCCCGGAGCTCCTCCGCGCAGTGAACTGTCTTCTCGGTCCCCATTCCCCACAATGACTGCCTCCCCGGAGATCCTCGCCGACGTGGCCGACGCCGACTGCTCCGGCCAGACGGCCCTCGTCACCGGCTCCACGAACGGCATCGGGCGCGCCGCGGCCCTCGCCCTCGGGCGTCTCGGGGCCGACGTGTTCGTCCACGGGCGCGACCCGGAGGCCGGGGCGGCGGTCGTGGACGCGCTCACCGGCATGGGCGTCCGGGCCACGTTCACGGCGGCCGACTTCACCGATCCCAACGCCGTGGACGCGCTCGCGGCGTCCGTCCGGGCGTGGTGCGACGGCCTCGACCTTCTGCTGAACAACGCCGGCGGGCTCTTTCGGGAGACCGAGCTTGTCGGTCCGGGCGTCGAGAAGACCTTTCAGGTGAACCACCTCGCGCCCTACCTGCTCACGGCCCGGCTGCTCGACCACCTGCGCGACGGGGCCCGTGTCGTCACGACCGCCTCGGATGCGCACCGGGGGGCGACGTTCGCCCTCGACCGCGTGCAGGGGGACGACCTTCTCGCCGGCATGACGGCCTACGGGCACTCCAAGCTCGCCAACGTGCTGTTCGCGGCCGAACTCGCACGCCGGCTCGACGCCGCCGGACGACCCGTCACGTCAAACAGCGTGCATCCGGGGTTCGTCCCGGGCAGCCGGTTTGGCCGGTTTCTGCCCGGGCCGCTTTCGACGCTCTTCCAGGGGCTGGGCCTGATTCCAGGCACCGCCTCCGTGGCCGACGGCGCCGCGGAGCTGCTCTACGTCGCGGTGTCGCCGGCGGGCGGAGAGGCGTCCGGCCGCTACTTCAGCGGCCAGCAGCCGGCATCCCCCTCCGGCGCGGCGCGCGACCGGAACGCGGCGGCCCGCCTGTGGACCGCCAGCGCGGAGCTGCTCGGCATCGACGAGCCGCTCGCGGACGCCCCGGCCGCCGCGGGCGAGGCGTCGGCACCCAGGGGCTGAGCCGCCGACGCGCCCCCGCACCGCCCCGGTCACCGTGTGTTTCCGTCGCTCCCCCCGACCGACCCCACCGGATCCGATGCCCGACGCCGCCCCCCCGACGTCGTCCCCGGCCGATCCCGTCGAGGCCCTCACCGTCGACGCCCTGCACGAGGCCCTCAACGACGCCGGGTACATCTGCTCCCGCAGCCGGGCGCGGAGCGTCCTGGCCGCGCTGATGACCGACCCGCTCGGCGGCTTCTTCGCCTTCGGGCCGCCCGGAACGGGAAAGACCTGGCTCCTGGAAGTGCTCGGGGAGATCCTGGGCATGGACACCTTCTTCAAGCAGGTGAGCCCCGGTAGCCGGGAGGAGGACCTCATCCTCGACCTCCTGCCCGACGAGAACGCCCAGAGCGGGATCAAGAAGCAGTGGGGCGAGCTCCCGAAGGCCGTACGGGCCAGCCACGAGGGCAACACCCTACTCATCCTCGACGAGTGGGACAAGACCCGACCGACCGCCGATGCCTTCCTGCTCGACTTCCTGCAGAACGGGCGGGTCAACTACGGCGACATTCAGGTGCAGGCGAACATGGACAACCTCTACGTC
>JBDGQP010000054.1:0-10912 GCA_042218975.1 Salinibacter sp. | reverse complement strand
CTACGACGGGCGGGTGCGGATGCTGCTGGCCATCTTCTGGCTGCTGGTGTACGTGTTCGTGAACCTCACCTCGGTGCTGTACATGGGCGGCCTTTCGATCAACGTCATCATGGGGTTTCCCCTCGGGTGGTCGATCGCGGGCCTCGCCGCCGTTGCCACCGCCTACAGCCTCTACGGGGGCCTCAAGGCCGTGGCCTGGACCGACGTCGTGCAGGTGGTGGTGCTCGTCGGGGGCGGGCTCCTCACCACCTGGGTGGCCCTCGACGCCTACGGCGGCAGCGGCGCCGGTCCCATCGGGGGCTTCTCGAAGCTGATGGGCGACGCCTCGGGCCGGTTCAACATGATTCTCTTCGAGGGGGAGCTGATGTACAAAAACGACCAGGGCCAGATGCGGGACGCCTACCAGCTGCTGCCGGGCCTGAGCGTGCTTTTCGGCGGGCTCTGGGTGGCGAACCTCTTCTACTGGGGCTGCAACCAGTACATCATCCAGCGGGCCCTCGCGGCCAAGAACCTGAAGGAGGCGAAGCGCGGACTGGCCTTTGCCGGCTACCTCAAGCTCATTCTGCCTCTCATCGTGGTCGTGCCGGGGATCGTGGCCTTTGCCCTCGACGCCCCGATCCAGCGGGGCGACGAGGCCTACCCCTGGCTGCTCGGGGAGTACGTGGGCAGCGGCTTTCGGGGCCTGGCCTTCGCCGCGCTGGTGGCCGCGATCATCTCGTCGCTGGCCTCGATGATGAACAGCGCCTCGACGATCTTCACGATGGACCTCTACAAAAACTACGTCGAGCAGGACCGGTCCCTCGTCGGCGTGGGCACGGACGGGGACGAGCAGGCCATGGGGAACCCCGGCCCGTCCGACGGGAGCGACGTCGCCCCCCCGGACCTCTCCGGCGGCGCGGGCGGCTCGGGCAGCGAGGACGCGGGCGAGGGCCCGGTGCCGGAGTGGAAGCTCGTGCGCATCGGACGCGCCGTGGCGCTGGTCTGCATCGTCCTCGCGACGCTCGTGGCCCCGCAGCTCGCGACGCTCGACCAGGTCTTCCAGTACATCCAGGAGTACACCGGCTTCGTGAGCCCAGGGGTGCTGGCGATCTTCATCATGGGCCTGTTCTGGAGCAAGGCCACCCCGAACGCGGCCCTCGTCTCGGCGGTGCTGTCGATCCCGCTCTCCGCCGCGTTCAAGTTCTTAACCCCTGAGATCGCGTTCCTGAACCGGATGCTGATCGTGTTCTTCATCTCGGTGGCTATCATCGTGGGGATTTCCCTCTGGGAGACCCGGGGCGAGGACCACCGGAAGGCCATCGAGGTCGACGACGTCGAGCGGGTGCCCGACCCGGTCTTCAACGTCGCGGCCTTCGGCATCCTCGGCATCACCGCGGCGCTGTACGTGATCTTCTGGTAGCCCGCGGAGGCGGCCTCGGCCCAGGAGACTGTTTTGATTGCACACGGAAGCGGCCGGAGCCCCCCGCCATGACCGCAGATCGGCCCAGTCCCGACCGGTGCGGCCCTCCCACGTGCCTTGCGCCGCCCGCCGGCGAAGCGGAGGGCGCTGACAGTGGGACACGATCAAACGTCAGGACAGTCTCTACGCCGCCGACCGATCGACCCAGTCGTGGTCGGCGAGCCGCCCGCGGACGACGTCGGGCCGCTCCTGGCCCGGCCCCCCGGCCGTGCGGTACGCGCCGAGGATGGCCGCCGGATCGAGGGGAGGGGCCTCCTCCCGCGCGGCCTCGCGGTAGGCGGTGCGAAAGGGAACCCCTTCGTCCACGCGGCGGAGGGCGCGGTACGTGGCTAGTAGCTCCGGGGTGCACGCCGCTTCGGTGCGCTCGGGGCGGACGGTGAGCTCCTCGACGACCTCGCGCAGGGCCGTGAGCACGTCGCTTGTGATCTGGAGGCTCCGCATCACGGCCCCCTTCGTGAGCTGGAGATCGCGGTGGTAGCCGCCCGGCAGGTTCGACGGGCCGGTGGCCAGCGACTGCATCTCCGCGGCGAGGCGGTGGTGGTAGGCGCGCGCCAGCTCCAGGACGTCGGGGTTCTGCTTCTGCGGCATGATGCTGCTGCCGGTGCAGTGCTCGGGCGGGAGCTCCACGAAGTCGAACTCCGCGCTGGCGTAGAGCACCAGGTCGGACGCCAGCCGGTTGCCGGTGGCCCCGACCTGCGTGCAGGCGTGGGCCACGGCCAGCTCGTGCTTGCCGCGCGCCAACTGGACGGCCGTCGCGTGCGTCTGGACGTCGCGGAAGCCGAGGCGCTCGGCCACCGCCCCGCGCGGCAGGTCGAGCACCGGGACGCCGTAGCCGGCCGCGCTGCCCAGCGGCGACACGTTGACCCGGCGGCGGGCCGCCCGCAGGGCGTCGAGGTCGTCGGCCAGCGTCTCGGCGTAGCCGAGCGCCCAGAGGGCGACGGTCGAGGGCATCGCCCGCTGCAGGTGCGTGTACCCCGGCAGCAGCGTATCCTCGTGCCGGTCGGCGAGCCCGCAAAGCGCCTCGGCGAGGTCGACGACCTGGTCTCCGATGCCGGCGAGGGCGTCCTGCAGGTAGAGGCGCAGGGCCGCCAGGACCTGGTCGTTGCGCGAGCGCCCCGTATGGACTTTGCGCCCCACGACACCGGCCTCGTCGGTCAGGAATCGCTCGAGGACGGTGTGGCTGTCCTCGTCCTCGGGCGTGACGGTCACCTCGCCCGTCTCGAACGCGTCGAGCAGGGCGTCGAGGGCGTCCTGGGCGGCGGCCCACTCGTCGTCGGATAGTACGTCGATCCGGTGGAGGCCCCAGGCATGGGCCCGCGTGGCCCGCACGTCGTAGGGCAGGAGCCGACGATCCCACTTGTAGTCGTCGCCCACGGTGAAACGGGTCACCCAGTCCGCGGCGGCGGTGCCCTGTCCCTTGTCCCAGATCGGTGTGTTCATCGGCTGCGTGTGTGAGTACGGAAGTGTGGGCGTGTGGGCGTCCGGACGGAGCCGCCAGTCTCCGGTCGTCGCGCCCAGCCCGGCACTCGTCCCTACCGTTCGTGCGTCCGCGTGCTCTCACTCCGCGCGGGTGATCGACAGCTCCGCGAGGAGGCGCGTCTGCGGGTCAAGCACAACGGACGATGGGGCCTGCGGGCAATCGATGCGCTCCTCCGTGGTCTCCCCGTCCATGAACACCGTCGTCGTGCTCGACGACGCGCCCTGGAGGCCCACGTCGACCGGCACCCGGAACGGCGCCCCGCTCTGCGTCTGCCGCAGCGAAATCACGCACGCGCCGGCCTCGGCGTCGTGACGCCATGTGCCCTCGATGACGGGGTGACCGGCGCGGCGTGTCCACTGCTCGAAGAAGGGGCCGAGGGCCTGCCCGGACACCTCCTCCATCACGGCGCGGAAGTCGCTCGTGCTGGCGTTTTCGTTGCGGTAGCGGGTGTAGTAGGCACGGAGCCCCTTCCAGAACGTGTCGGTCCCCACCTCGTGGCGGAGCATATGCAGGACCCAGGCCCCTTTCTGGTAGGGGTTCGCGGTCAGCAGCTCGGCCGGGTCGCTGTAGGTGGTGTCCACGAGCGGCGTGTTGGGCCGCTGCTCGTGGAACCGGACGACCCGCCGGCGCGCCCGGCGCATGAAGTTTGTGAGCGCCGAGTCGCCGCGCGCGTGCTCCAGGTAGAGGCCGGTGAGGTAGGTGGCGAAGCCCTCGCTAAGCCAGAGGTGGGGCCAGTCCGCCTCCGTGACGGTGTTGCCGTACCACTGGTGCGCAATCTCGTGGGCCAGGAGCGTCGTGTCGTCCGCGCCGTCGGCCACGGCCTCCTCGCTGTAGAAGATGGCGGCGGCGTTTTCCATCCCGCCGTAGCGGGTGGTCGACTGGACGTTGGCGAGCTTCTCGTAGGGATAGGGCCCCAGGTGCTCCTCGAAGAAGCGGAGGATGGGCGGGGCCTGCCCGAGGTCCTTGAAGCCGGGCCCACGGTCCTCGGGGTACACCCAGCTCTGAACGGGCACCCCGTCGACGACGGCCACGGTGTCGACCGCGAAGTCGGCCACCCCTACGATCATCACCTTCGGCGGCAGGGGCACGTCGGTGCGCCAGTGGGTGGTGCGCAGCGGCCCGGTCGTCGAGTCGCTCACCAGCGCCCCGTTGCTCACCACCTCGTACTCGGCGGGCGCCGTCACCCAAAACTCGACGGTCGCCTTGTCCGAAAGATGGTCGACGACCGGCAGCCAGTGGCGCGCCCGGTTCGGCCAGTTGTCGCCGAAGAAGGTCCGGTCGCCGTGCCGGTTGGTGCCGATGATGAGGCCGTCGGCGGGCACCCCCGCGTAGCGAATCCGGAGCGTGTGCGTCTGCCCCTCCGCCAGGCCGCGGTCGGGCGTGATGCGCAGAATGTCGCCGGCGTGCCGGTACGGTACGGGCGTCCCACGGGCCGAGACCGCCGACACCCGCATGCCGGTCTCGCCCGCCGTGCCGGGCGGGCCCGGTCGGTCCGGGGGACCGACAAGGTCGAGCCGGATGGCGGTGAGGGTGTCGGTCGTCACGCGCAGGCGCACCGTGGCCGCGCCCTCGATGCGGTCCGTGGTGTCGGACAGCGTAAGGCGAAAGTTGTAGTCCTGCACGTCGATGCCGGGCTGCGGCCGGGCGGCCGGCCCCGGTCGGGGCTGGCCGCACGCCGTGCTCACCCAAAAAAGGACGCTCCCCCCGAAAAGCAGGAGGAGCGTCCGCGTCCACGAATACGAAGCGTCCATCATGTGCGGAGAGGAGAGACGGTTATGCACCGCCGGTCTTGACTTGGATCTCACGTGTGGTGTCGTTCATCGGGCCCGGGACGACGTTGCCGTTCCCATCTACCAGCTGGAGGTTCACCTCGTAGGTGCCCGAGGAGAGGCCGGTCACGAACGCGGGGGCCCACTCCGTGAGCGTCGCGGAGGCCACCTCGTTGCCGCCCGAGTCGCGGATTGTGTAGCGTGCCTTGTAGCCGTCGCTGCTGAGATCAACGTTGTGCAGGTAGAAGTCGAGCATGATGCGCTTGGCGTCGGCACCGCTGTAGGTGCCCTTCGGCCGGCTGTAGATAATGGCCGGGTCGTCGGGGTTCAGCATAAACTCGCCGGACTCCTCGCCCACGTAGAAGTTCACGTAGTCGTAGCTCGTGTCGCTCTTGACGCTTTCGTGGTAGGAGCGGCTTGGGAAGGCGACGAGCGTGTGGGCACCGGGCTCCAGTGAGCCGAGGTTAAACGGCTCTCCGGCCTCGTAGTTGGCCATGTACGGCCCGTTGTCGAGGATAAGGTGGAAGTGCTGGCCGTTTCCGGAGTTGGCGATCTGGTTGGCCCGCTCGGTCTCGGTCTGCACGCCGGTTTCGAAGCTGTCGGCCCCCACGACCGCGTCGACGCTGGGGCTATCGACCACCGCATTGTCGGTCGGGGCCGTAATGCGGGCCGACGCCCCGTCGATAGACGGGGAGCGTTCGCCCTGCTCGATCTGGACGCCGTTCCCTCCGCCGCCCCCACCGCCGCATCCGGCGAGGAAGAGCAGTCCGAGGAGAAGGGCGAGCGGCGCTTGCACGAGGCGCGAGGAACAGGAGTCAGTCATAAATGGAATCGAGGATCTGGTGAGGAGGTGCCGAGGACGTTCGGGGCGGAGGGACGCCCCGAAACAGTATGCAGTAGAGTAAACTAGGCAGCACGGGTGCCCCTGTCAATCCTGCCCGGGACGCCGCGTGCATGCGCCCTCGGCCTCGTGGGCGGCCTGCGCCACGGAGGCGCCGACGCGCCGCCTCCGTACGGCTCTGTCGCAGGACCGGGCCGCACGGAGCATCCCGAACCGGAGGCTACCGGTCGGGCTCCTCGATCGGGTTCGACATCGACTCGGCGGGGGCCTCGGGCGGCGCGTCTTCGGTCTGTCCCGCGGAGCCAGCCTCTCGTCCAATGTCCATTTGCGGCACCGACTCGGCGTCGCGCTCGATGGTATAGTACCCGAGCAGGGCCGCGCCGGTCGCAAGCAGGAGCAGGGCGTACGCCAGCGGCGACTCGAACCCGATCGCAAGGAGGTTGACGAACAGAACGCCCACGCCCAGGGCCACGAAGATGAGGCCCCACTTCAGCGCCGAGCGAGTCTGCGGGCCCGACCGCTGCTGCTTCAGCAGCGCCTCCGCCATCTCTTCGGAGGCCGGCGAGTTGAGGACCTTGCGCCGGAGCCGGTTGTCGCTGATCAGCTTGACGATGTAGGCCACCATGGCGAAAAAGCCGAGGGGAACCAGAAATTCAGCATCCATTGTCTTAGTGTCGAGTCATCCGAGAGACCGTGGAAGCAGGGCGAACCGCCCGCTCCTGCACCCACAGCAGACAGGACCGTATGCGAATGGGTTGCACCGCGCAACTGCTTCACCGTGCATTCGTGTGAACCATTACGGTCGTGTGAAAGCACGGGTCCCTCCCTGCAACCCTCTCGCGCATGTCCCTGTCCATTGGGGATGCCATGAGCGACGATGCCCCCGAACGTTCTGAGCGCGAGCTGGTCGAGCAGGTGCTCGACGGCGACCGCGAGGCCTTTCTCGCCTTCGTCGACCGCTACGAGCGCCTCGTGAAGCACGTCGTTTTCCGCATGATCGACGACGACAGGGACCGCGAGGAGCTCTGCCAGGACGTGTTCATGAAGGCGTACCGGTATCTCGACGGCTTCCGGTTCGAGTCGAAGCTGTCGACGTGGCTGGCCCGCATCGCGCGCAACACGTGCCTCAACCACCTGGAGAAGAAGGAGGTGCCGCTGTACGCAGACCACGCGCCCTCGCCCGACGGGGAGGGATCGCCCGACGCCCGGGCCGCCCTCAACCGGATCGAGGATCCGGACGAGGACGTGGTCGCCGCGGCGACCGACCGCGAGCGCCGGGCCGTGGTGCGGGAGGGCATCCAGGCGCTCGCGGAGCACTACCGAACAGCGCTCACGCTGTATCATTTGGAAGGGATGAGTGTATCACAGATTAGTCGGGTAATGGACAATCCCGAAGGCACGGTAAAGAGTCATCTGTACCGGGGCCGCGAAAAACTGAAAGACTGGCTCCTCGACCGCTACAGCCAGGAGGAACTGACGCTATGACCGACCGCAACGACGACCTCCAAGACCAGTTCGACCGTCACTTCCGCGGCGACGGGCCCCCACCTTCCACCGACGGCGACCCCGAGGCCGCGGCCTACGAGGTCGTCTTCTCGGTGCTCGAGGAAGAGCCCGAGGGCGACCTCCCTCCCGACTTCGCCGAGCAGGTGGCCGACCGGGTCCGCGTGGGCAGCGAGCCGGCCCTCGCCTGGAGCGACGTGGTCCTTCTCTTCCTTCTCGTAGCGGCTCTGGGTGCCACGATCGTACTGATGCCCTCGTCCCTGACGACGGTGCAGGAGACGACGGCCCTCATCCTGCGGTCTGTGCAGTCACTCTCGACCTACGTGCGCCTCGATGTGGTGGCCGCCGTGGGCGGGGTTCTCGCCCTCACCGTCGGCCTCGACCGGCTGTTGAAGGAGTGGGTCCCGCTCCGGCACGTCCCCTCGCCCTCCTCCTAGGCCGCGTCCTTCTCCGTACAGCTTGCGCGGCACGCAGGTGGCCATTATTCTTGGGGCGTCCGGGTTCGATGTGCTCTCGAATCAGTCTCCCCTCTGCTTATGGAACGGCGTGACTTTGCGAAGACCGCCCTGCTCGGGGCCGCCGGGGCCAGCGTGCTCGGCGGCTGTGCGGACGAGGAGGCGTCCGGCGGCAGCGGCGGCCCCAACGTCCAGCCCAACACGCAGGTGCGCTGGAAGCTGGCCTCCAGCTTCAGCCGCTCGCTCGACACGATCTACGGCGCGGCCGAGGTGCTGGCCGACCGCCTCGACACGCTGACCGACGGCAACTTTCAGATCCGCACGTACCCGGGCGGGGAGCTCGTGCCGCCCCTCGAGGTGCTGGGCAGCGTCCAGAACGGGACCGTCGAGATGGGCCACTCGGCCAGCTACTACTTCATCGGCAAGAACCCGGCCCTCGCCTTTGACTGCACGGTGCCGTTCGGGCTTACGGCCCGCCAGTACCGCGCCTGGCTCTACTACGGCGGCGGCATGGACCTGATGCGCGACCTCTTTTCCGACTTCAACATCCTGAACCTGCCCGGCGGCAACACCGGCACCCAGATGGGCGGATGGTTCAATGTGAAGGTCAACGCCCTCGCCGACATGGACGGCCTGAAGATGCGCATCCCCGGGCTCGGGGGCCAAGTGATGACCGAAATGGGCGTCAACACGCAGGTGCTGCCCAGCGGTGAGATCTACCCGTCCCTGGAGCGGGGCGCCATCGACGCCGCCGAGTGGGTCGGCCCCTACGACGACGAGAAGCTCGGCTTCCACGAGGTGGCCGACTATTACTACTACCCCGGATGGTGGGAGCCCGGCCCCGCCCTCACCTTCTACGTCAACCGCGACGCCTACGACAAGCTGCCCACCCAGTACCAGGAGGCCCTCAAGACCGCCGCCCACGAGGCCGACGTCCGCATGCTGGCCCAGTACGACCACAAGAACCCCGCGGCCCTCGACCGGCTGCTCAACAAGGGTACCACGCTCCGGCGCTTTCCCGACGAGGTGATGACCCGGGCGCAGGAGGTGACTCAGCAGCTGCTCCAGGACAACGCGTCGGGCAACAAGCAGTACCGCACGATCTACGACGCCTACCGGCAAACCCGCGAGGACGCCTACCGCTGGTTCGGCACCGCCGAGATGGGCTACGCGGACTTCGCCTTCCCCCGCATGGGCGAGAACGTCGAGGCCTCCACCTAGCGAGTGGGGCGAGTGAGTGTGGATTGCGGAGTGGGGAATGGGGAATTGGGCGTTCCGCACAGAATTTCCTTCTCCCACACTCCCACCCCCCTGTGCCCCTTGTACAGCCCCCACTCTCCCATACCCCTACTCTCTCATCCCCTCCCGAATGCTCACCGACGTCTGGGCGCTCTTCGAGGATCACGTCTTCCCTGCCGCCTCGAGCGAGGAGCGCTTCAACCCCTACCGCGACCGGCGCGACGACCTAGACGTGGCCGACGCCCCCGCGATCCGGCGCGACAACCTGCGCGCCTTTCTCGCCTGCTACGACGCGGCCCCGCCTCTCTTCCTGCTCTTGGAGGCGCCGGGCCCCTGGGGCTGCCGCTTCTCCGGGGTCCCCATCACCAGCGAGGACCAGCTCGCCGACCCCGAGTTTCCGATCGACGGGCAACGGACGAGCCGCGAGGACGCCCCCCACACCGAGTACAGCGCCTCCATCTTCTGGCGCGTGTGCCGGCCCCTCTTCCCCCGCTTCTTCGTCTGGAACAGCGTCCCGCTCCATCCGCACGACCCGGGTGCCCCCTTGTCGATCCGCACGCCGCGCCGCACGGAGGTGCGCGAGTGGCAGGCCCTCCTCACCGGCCTGCTCGACGTCCTGGCGCCGGAGCGCATCGTCGGCGTCGGCCGGAAGGGCGAGCGGGCCCTCGAAGAGGCCGGCGCCGACCCCACCTACGTACGTCACCCCTCGCAGGGCGGGGCGAAGAAGTTCGAAGCCGGCATCAATGCGATCGCGGCGGCGATGGGGCTGATCTGACGCGCCGGGACCGAGCTGCGTCGTTCGTCGCCTCCCGACACTGTGCGGGTGCGCCTCGCCTCCGACGGAGGGATCGAAGTTGGGCGTTCGGCGGCGAGAGTCCCCCGAACGACCGGAATCACCGCCAGGTCAAGCGGGGTCCCTCGACATCGGGACCGACGGCCCGGGCCGGTCCCCGCAGTGTCGGCTTCGTCCGGCAGCGGGGAGTGGAAGGGGCTGTGACGGCTCTCGTTACTCGTCCCAGGAACGGAGGCCGAGCAGCCGCTTGCCCAGATCGGTCAGCTCCGCCCGGTCGTAGTGCTTCTTCTCCCACTCCCGCGGGTCGCCGGGGAACGCGACGCCCTCCGGGTGCTCCTGGTGCTTCCACGAGCGGACCCGCCGCTCCCGAGCCGCCTCGTCGTTCTCGTTCGCCGGGTACATCGAGACGTACTGGGCCATCCGAACCTTGTCCTCGGAGGTGTTGGGCCTGATTCCGTGGGGAAGGAGCGAATTGAAGATCACGAGATCGCCGGCCTCCATCGGGACGTGCGTCGGCTCGACGTCCGTCAGGTCCGGGTGGAACGGGTCGCGATCGTCCGGCTGCGCGGCAATCCACTCCTCGAGATTGCGGAAAATCTCCGGAACGCACTGAAATCCGCCGACCTCGGGACCGGCGTCGGTGAGGGCGAGGACGCCCTGCACGTTGATGGGGAACGGATCGGCCGACGTGTCGACGTCCCAGTGGATGAACCCGTCGGGCGCCTGCCCCTCGTCGGACGAACCCGGGTCTGAGGCCGGCGTGTTGAGGTTGGCCCGGTCGATCGTGACCCAGAGGTCCTCCCGGTCCCAGATGTCGACGAAGGCATTGTAGATCCGGGGCGTCTGCCGGGTGTCCCAGAGATGCTGGTGGTTGTAGATTTCGACCATTCCGCTCCCGGCGAGCTCCTCCATCTGGTGGCTCCGGCGGTCCCCCACTGTCCACGTCGAGGGATCGTCGGGATCCATGTCCTGAAACTCCCAGAGGAGCGCCTTCAGCCGCTCGACGTGGGCGGCGGGGACGGCGTTGGGAATAATAACGTGGCCCCAGGTGGTCCAGTGCTCCCAGTCCGCCGCCGAGAGAACACGACGAGGAAGGGTTTTCTCGATGTCCCTGAGCTGCGTGTCGAGCACGGCGGCCTGGTTGCCCTCGTGGTCGGGGGTGGCGTCGTCTTCTGGGTCGACGGTGTCGGCGTTGCGATCCATGATCTTGGCCCTCGATTGATGCATTGAGCGAAAAACCTGAATACAACATAACGCCCTGTTGCCCGTCAAAATTTGTCTATTATACTCGATTGTAATACTATTGTGGCGGGTTTTTCGCCCGGAGAACCACACCAGTACCATGAAACCCCGTTTTGAGAACGTATCCGTCC
>JBDGQP010000053.1:0-10883 GCA_042218975.1 Salinibacter sp. | reverse complement strand
GCGCATGGCCGTTTGATGGGTATCACCGCTCTCTCAACCTGCACGGACTATTGTTGACAAAGTCTACGGTCGTCACGTTTGAGGTCCAGTTCCGGTTGGACATCTTCCCGTCGGGGGCGAACACGAACCCGAGGGGCCGGAATGATCGGAGCTCCATGGCGGCCCGGTCGAGGCCCACCGAGAGGCGGCTCGTGAGCGGGTCGATAGGGTTGTAGCGGGCCGTCCCCCCGATCACGAAGTGGTCCCGCTCGGTCGTCAACTCCGTCTCTAGAAGCTGGCGGATCGTCTCGGCACTGCCGTCGCCGAAGTAGTTCTGGTCGCCCCGAAACGCATTGAGGGTAATGCCCTGCGCGTTGTTGCCCGCGGGCGGATTCTGCACGTCGTCGTTCACGTAGTACGTGTTGAACTCCACGTTCAGGGACTCAAGGGGGTTGAACCCAAAGTTGGCCCGCGTCGAGAACTTCTGCTGATTGTCGTCCGGGAGGACGCCCGTGCTGTTCTCGTAGGAGCCGGAGAGGAAGTAGGTGATGCCCTCGGCCCCGCCCCGCACCGAGGCCGAGTAGCTCTGCTGACGTCCCCGACGGAGCAGCGGATCGATTCGGTAGTATGGGGCCGATGGGGGGCCGAACTTCTGCATGTCGCTGACGCCCTGCTGGATCCGGGCATTCCACACCGGTTCGCTTCCGGGCGAGCCCTCCTTCGTGAATACCTGAATGACGCCTGGGGCCGCCTCGGTCCCGTACAGCGTCGTGGCCGCGGCTCCCTTCACGATCTCCACCCGCTCGATATTGACCGGATTGATGTCGTTGATCGGGTTGGCCGTCACGTTTGCGCTCCGTCCACTGTACCCAACCGGGGGCACGTTCTTCGGGTAGCCCGTGCTCCGGATGCGAATGCCGTCCACGTATACCAACGGCGCGTTGACCTGGGAGACACTGGTGTTTCCCCGGAGCCGAATTTGGGCTCCGGAGCCGGACATGCCCTCGCCAATGTTCAGGGTGACGCCCGGAAGACTTCCCGTCAGGATGTCTTCCACGGAGGTCGGCGGGTTTTCCAACTCCCCGATCTCGATCGACGACACGGTATTCCCGACCTCCTCCCGCTGTGCCTGACCGGCTGCCCCCGTTACGACGACTTGTTCGAGATTGACGGTCTCCTGACCGAGCGTAAAGTCGAGCGTGACCGTTTCTCCCGCGGATATACTGACCTCCTGGGTCCGGGACTGGAGCCCCACGAACCGGGCCGTTACCTCGTGGGTGCCCTCCGGCACCTCTTCAATGACGTAGCTTCCGTCCGAGGACGTGGCCGCCCCGATGTTGAGCGCGTCGATCGCGACGTTCACCCCTGGGAGGGGCTTCCCGTTCTGGTCCGTGACGACGCCCTCAATGGTCCCGGTCTGTCCGTACGCCCCCCCCCCGACGACGGCACACAGACCGAGGAGGAGCGGAAGCATCTTCACGAAGGAGGGCCGTGGCAGTGATCTAATCATCGTGGTTAGCTGGGCCGTTCGACGGATGGCGTTTGATCACCTTAACTTCACACGCCAGAGGATACGCTGCCAGCCGCGGAAAGTCAAAGACCAGTCTTGTAATCGGTTTTATACGCAAGTAACTCCGTCGGTTTGTCGTTCCGGCCGGTCGAGCGCGGCACGCGCCTCCGCTCGCCCCACTGCCGCTCGCCACACCACAGGTCCCGGATCGAGGAGCCCACTCGATCGGCGTCCGGCTCCGGACGACGCCCCGACGGATGGATCCGGCGTGTCGTCCTACGGCCGAGTTCCGCGGATTCCGACGTTGTCCAGCGCGATGGCTCCGCGCCGGCGCCGGTCAGGCGAAAAGACAATCTGCCGAAGGGCCGTCGTGTCGAACGCCGAGTCCCGGGCCGCCACGTCGGCGAGCGGGATCTCGTAGGTCTGGAGCGTCGGCTCCCAGGGGGCGCCGAACGGGGCCGACAGGCGCTCCAGCTTCATGTACTGCGTGTGCAGGAGGGGCGGAACGGTGCCGTACTCGCGCAGGGGCACCCCCACGACCGTGCTGTCCTCGTCGACGAGGGCGACCCGGAGGCCCATCCCGCCGTCCGCCCGGATCGTGTCCGTCCCGGCGGTGGGCCGCTCGTAGCCGTCGTCCTTCATGCGGGTGAGGTTAAACACGAGCGTGCCCGCCTCCGTCTGCGTCCAGGCCGGGGGCTCGTCGGGCAGCACGATGCGGTACCGGGCCGCCGAGTCGGGGGGCACGGGGCGCCCGTCGGCCGGCGCCTCCGTCCATTCGAGGATCGCGGCGTTGTTCTGCTGGGTGCGCTCGCCCCGAAACGGCAGGTCGCGCTCCCGCCACTCGGCCATCCGGCGCGTCTCGATGCGACTGCCCGGCAGCGAGGCCGTCGTCACGTCGAGGTCCTCCTCGAACGTGGCCACGGGGCGGAAGGCGGGGCTCTTGAACCGGTGCAGCATCGCGACGTCCGGCAGCCAGTTCGCCCCCGCGTGGTGGGTGCGAAAGAGGGGGATGTACTCGTCGCGGCCCCGCAGGGTCGCCTCCATGAACGCCGAGACGTAGACCTTCGCGATCTGGCGTTGGTCGGCCCCATCGATCAGCGGTCCGGTGTTGAGGAACCAGCTCGACGGGGGCCCGAAGTCCTCCGAGCCCCAGACCGTGTTGAACTGGCCGTGGTTGCCGCGGTGGAAGTAGAGGGCGGCCTTGAAGCCGTCGTACCCGTCCGTAAACGAGATGCGCTGGAACTGCCGGACGCCGAAGAGGCTGCGCTCGTCGATGTCGTAGGAGCCGGCCAGCGTCAGGTAGCTGACGTTTTCCAGCTCGATGCCCGGCTGCCGCGCATACCGGTAGTCGGTCGGCGCCAGCGCCACGACCGACTCGATCGAGAAGCCGAAGTTGAAGGCCTCCTTCGCGTCGTCGGGGAAGGCGGGCAGCGTGTTGAACCGGGCGGCGACGGCCGCCGCCTCGCCGCCCCGCGAGTGCCCGACGAGCCCGATGTGCTGCAGGTCGACCTTCCCGGAGAAGGGCGTCCCCTCGGCCCGGTTCCACGTCCGCCATTGCTTCAGGTGCCGCAGCAGGAGCCAAGCGCGGGCGGGAATTTCGCTGTTATCGAAGCCGTCGTCCCACGAGCTGTTGATAAAGTTCTCGTCGACGGAGACGGTGATGAAGCCCCGGCTCGCCAGAAGCTCCCCCAGGTACGCGTAGCCGGGGTCGGAGTACTCCTGCATCGCGTGGTTGCCGTGCACGACGATAACGAGGGGAAAGGGGCCCTTCCCCTCCGGCATCCACACCCGCCCGTTGATCGGCCAGTTCTCGATTCCGAATCCCCAATACCACGCCCGGTAGTCGGCGGTGAAGCCGCTCCACGCCGGCAGGAGGCGCGAGCCGTCGACCGGCTCGGTCCGCACGTCCACCTCCGACCCGAACGCCGGGCGACGGAGGTCCGTCCCGCTCCCGTACGAGAGCCGACGCACGGCGTACGATCCCGGGTGGGCCGGATTGTCGGCGTCCAGGACGGGAATGTTGCCCGCGGGGGGCGGCGCCACCTCCACCGGCGTTGGGGCCGTGCCCGTACCCGCCAGCCAGAGGACTGCGCCCCCGTTTGCCGCCACCGTCAGAACCAGCCCCCCCACCACAGCCGCCCGCGTCGCCGTCGAGGCCGTCCGGAGCCCGCCGCGGAGCAGGACCCAGGCCGTGCCCCCGAGAATCGCCTGCGTCCAGACGTACCCGAGCAGGCTCGCGTAGAAGATCTCGTCCGGCCAGCTGAACCCGACGTTCACCGCCGTGCAGATCGCCCCGATCGCCCCCCCGAGTGCGGCGACGACGTACGTGGGCAGCCCCTCCACGGCCGCGATCACCGCGAGCGTCACCCCGGCGAACACGGCCACGCCCAGCACACCGGCCAGCATTCCGAGGAGCAGATCCGGCGCCCCCCCGAGGCCAGTGCGGAAAAATGCGCCCGTGAGGGTGAAGACCACGATCGCGGCGAGGGTCACACCCACCGACGCCCCTCGCCACAGGCGAGACGGGGTTCCCGGAGTATCGGACTCCGTCAAACGCCCCAGGAAAGAGGCATCGTCCGCGTCGGGGCGGGGGGACGAGGACGCAGTTGAGGAATCGATCACGGCGGGAGGGGCGGTTGGTCCGGCTGCCGACTTGCGGGGAGTAGAGACGGGCCGACCGGTCGGCGGTGCACTGGGGCCGACCAGGCCGCTCGACGACCGCGCACTCTGCCCCACGAGTTGGCGCAGCGAGGCGGTAATATCAAGAGTTTTTTCTGCGGGAACCGCTTCCGAGACGAAATCCCCTCTTGTTTTTCTTTTTCTTCACAGAAGAGTCCCTCTCGTCCTCCGGCTTTGGGCGACGGGGCCCCGCATTCACGAGGCGCCGGTCTCGACGACCGGGCATCCGGCACGCGGAAACGACCGCCCGTTCTCTTCCCGTATGGGGTTCGTCCTCAGCGGTCCGGAACGCCCCCACCGTGTCCCTACCACGGAGTCGTAACGGGCGCCGGGACTCTCCCACAAAAGAAGAGTGTTGAGTGGCGAGACGCCCTGCCCCCCCGCCTGCCGCTCACTGTCGTAGAATGCTTCGCTCCGCAGAACATGTGGAGACCCCCGTTCCGCCGCACCCTCGCTCTCTCGCTTGGACTTCTGCTCGCTGCACTCGCCCCGGGTCTGGGTCCCACCTCGGCCGTCGGGCAGGATACGGCCATCCTCCGGGTGGTCGTCACCTCCGCCGACGACGGGGCCCCTCTTCAGCGCGCGACGGTCGTCCTCGAGGCCCCGGTCGAAGACGATACTGTTCAGGCGGGCATCACGAACGAGGACGGATACCTCGAACTGAGGTCCCTCGCTCCCGGGCGGTACGTGATCGGGGTGAGCCACGTCGGCTACGCCCCCCACCGCGACACCCTGACCCTGGAGGCCGAGCGCCGGATCTACGGGGTCGAGCTCCCGGTCTCGGAACGCCGGCTGGCCGAAGTCACAATCGAGACGAGGCGGGGCGCGGCCCACCGGACCGCGGGGCTCCAGACCATTCGGCCCGCCGAAACCAACCGCATCCCGACGCCCGGCCCGAGCGGCGACCTCGCCTCCTATCTGCAGACCCTTCCCGGCGTGGTCTCCGTGGGCGATCGGGGCGGCCAACTGTACATCCGAGGGGGGGCGCCGACCCAGAATCGCACCCTGGTCGACGGACTTCCCATCGTGCGGCCCTTTCACATCTCCAGCTTCTACTCGGCGTTTCCCCAGAGCATCGTCCAGAGCGTCGACCTGTACGCGGGCGGATTCGGCGCCCAGTACGGAGAGGCGACCTCCTCGGTCCTCGACGTGCAGCTGCGACCGGGCAACATGCAGCGGTACGGGGGGGCGGCGGCCATCGGGCCCCACCTGGCCTCCGTTCGCGTCGAGGGACCGATCGAGCGGGGCACCGAATCGTTTCTCGTGTCGGGGCGCTACTCTCTGCTCGAACAGACCGCGGATCCGCTGTTCGGCCAGGAGGCCTCGATCGGGTTCTACGACGTGACGGGGCGCTATTCCTTTCAGCGGGACGACACCTCGTGCAACATTACGGCGATTCGTACCCACGACGAGGGCAGCCTGGGGCCCAACGAAAACCGCGAGCTGTCCTGGTCGAACACGGTGATCGGGGGGCGGTGCCTGATTCTGGCCACGCAGTACGACCACGCCTTCTCCGTACGCGGCGGGTACTCGGGATTCGAGAATAGCGTGGGGACGGCCGGCTCGCCCGAGCAGCGGGCGAGTCGGTGGCGCACCTACCTGATGCTGAACTACGACCAGCGGCTCTTCGGCTACCCGGTCGACTTCGGGGCCCGCATCACCGCCGGTCAGTACAGCGCCGAGATCGACGAGCAGTTCGTCGGGCGCGAGCAGTTCAGTCAGGCGCAGGCCATGGTCCGGCTCCACTGGTCCATGAACTGGACCCCCAGCGACCGCCTGACCGTGACCCCGAGCGTGGCGGGGCGCGTGACCTACAACGTGCGGCCGTCGATCGACCCGCGGCTCCGCCTGTCGTTCCGTCCCGACGGCACGGATCAGCAGGAGTGGAGCCTCGCGGCCGGCTTGTACCACCAGATCGACGGGGGCCTCACGGATCAGCGCGACGCCGGGACCGTCTTCACCCTCTGGCGGCCCCCGCCGCCGAGCGACCCCTTGCCCCGCGCCCTGCACGGCATCGTGGGCTACCGGCAGCGCCTCGGCTCCCTGGTCGAGGTCAGCCTGGAGGGATACACCCAGCGCCTCCAGCACATTCCGGTGGCCGAATGGACCCCGGAAGCCGGCACCAATACCGAGACGGCGCTCGCGAACGGGATCGTGTACGGTGCGGATGCACGCGTCGAGATCCAGCGCGGCCCCTTCTACGGCTACCTGGGATACGGGTGGTCGACCGTCACCTACGAGGCCGCCACGGAGGACCTCGGGGCCTGGGTGAACGAGAAGGTGTTCTCGTACGCCCCTGCGCACGACCGTCGTCACCAGCTGAGCGTCGTCTCCAGCTACGAGATCTTGGGGATCACGACGAGCGTGAGCTGGCAGTTCGGGACGGGGCGCCCCTATACCCAGGTGTACGGCTTCGACCTGTCCCTGACGCCGCCCGGCGACCGGCCCACGGAGACGCCGGGCACCGCCCATACCCTTTACCAGCGGCCGTACGGCGCCCGGCTTCCGGCCTACCACCGGCTCGACGTCTCGCTCGAGCGTTCGTTCGAGGTTTCGGACCGGCTGACGCTGGACGCGAAACTCGGGGCCATCAACCTCTACAACCGTTCCAACGTGTTCTACTATGACGTCGACACGCTCCAGCGCGTGAACCAGTCTCCGCTCCTGCCCTACGTCTCCGTACGCATCCGCACGAAGTGACGCCGCCCCCGGTCGCGCACTAGCTTCTCCGCGTTCTTTTCTCTCCCATGTCCTCCCCCCAGCCCCGCTGGTGTCCCCTCGCCCTCCTCCTGGGCCTACTGCTCCTGGGCGGGTGCGACAGCACGGTCGACCCCTTCGCCGAAGAAACGGGGGTCGCGTCGGTCTACGGGGTCCTCACGCTCTCGGAGGCGCCGAGCTTCATCCGCGTGAAGAACCTCAACGATCCCTTGGTCGGGGACTCCACCCGCATGCTCGACGCGACCGTCACCCTCACGAATCGGGAGACGGGGGCTACCGAAACGCTCACCGACTCGGTCGTCGCATTCGACGGAGTGTACACCCACAACTTCCGGACCGACCTCGACCTCCAGGAACGAACCACGTACCGAATCACGGTTCAGTCTCCCGCCGGCCGCGTGCACGCCACCGCGACACTGCCCGAATCGACGCGGGTCGACGTGCGCCCCGAAGGATCCGTGTCCTGTACCCAACAAGTGCAGATCGCCTTTCAGAACGTCTCGGAGCCGCGGCTTGTCCGCGCCGAGGTGGGCGTTCCCTGGCGCAACGACATCCACTGGGTCGACCTGGAGACCTCGCAGACGGGCAGCGTGCCCATCGGCCGCGTGACGCCCTCGGCGGCCCTCCGGCGGGTCGTTCCCGAGAGCGTCCTGCTGAGCGTCGGGCAGCCGGCGGAGTACTGCTCGGTGCTCTTCGGTCCCCTCCGGATTGCCTACACCCATTTCGGGCCGGACTGGCCGCCCGACAGCGTGGTCGCGGACCCGTTTGCGTCCCAGGTCGAGAATGGGCTCGGGGTCTTCGGCGGCATCCACCGCGACACCGTGTACAAGCCAACGACGGTCCCCAGCACGGACGGCGACCCACAGGGCGATCGTGCGGCCCCGATCCCGGACTAGCGGACCTGCACAACTGAATCGACGGAGACCACAGATTCCGGCACGCGGTCGACAGCCGCCTCTCCGGCGGGTAGGGGGCCGTCTCCCTCTGCTCCGGGGAGAATCCCTGCGGGAAGATGATCCCCGCGCACGGGCCGGGCCGGCCAGAGCAGTTGTGCGGGGTCACTGGGCCGTCATCTCTTCGCCCGCGGTTGCCGCGTCGGCCTCCCGTCCGTTCGCCCCGACGGCGGCCACGGTCCCGCCCTCGGCCTGTGCGGTCCGGGTCTGCTCCAGTTCCTCGCGCAGGAACCGCGAGGTGTGCGTGTCGGCCTCGGCCAGCGCCTCGGGCGGCCCCTCGAACAGGATCTCGCCGCCCTTGCGGCCGCCCTCCGGGCCGAGGTCGATGAGGTGGTCGGCCTGCTTGATGATGTCCATGTTGTGCTCGATGACGATCACCGTATTGCCCTCGTCGACCAGGCCGTGCAGGACGTTGAGGAGGTGGCGGACATCCTCGAAGTGCATGCCGGTCGTCGGCTCGTCGAGGATGTAGAGCGTGTCGCCGGTGCCGGGACGCGAGAGCTCCTTCGACAGCTTCACGCGCTGGGCCTCCCCGCCGCTGAGGGTGGTCGAGTGCTGGCCGAGCGTGAGGTAGCCGAGCCCCACCGCGTCGAGCGTCTTGAGGGTGCGCAGGAGGCGCGGCTGATTCTCGAAGAAGGGGAGCGCCTCCGCGACGGTCATGTCCAGCACCTCGGCGATGTTCTTGCCCTTGTACTCCACCTCCAGCGTTTCGGGCCCGTAGCGTCGGCCGTCGCACTCGTCGCAGGTGACGTCCACGTCCGGCAGGAAGTTCATCTCGAGGGTCACCGTGCCGGTGCCGCCGCACTTCCCGCAGCGGCCCGGGTCGGTGTTGAAGCTGAAGCGGCTCTTCGTGTAGCCGCGAATCTCCGCCTCCGGCAGCTTGGCGAAGAGGTCGCGCAGGTAGTCCATCAGCTTCGTATAAGTGGCCGCGTTGGAGCGGGGCGTGCGGCCGATCGGCTGCTGGTCGATCTCGATGACCTTGTCGACGTGGTCGATGCCCTCGACCCCGTCGTGGGGCAGCGGCACCGTCTTGGCGTTGTGGTGGTGGCGGTGCAGGATCGGAAAGAGGGTCTGGTTGACGAGCGTCGACTTGCCGGAGCCGCTGACGCCCGTGACGCAGATCAGCGTCCCGAGCGGGATGTCGACGTCCTGCCCCTTCAGGTTGTGGCCGGTAGCCCCCTCGAGGGTAAGCGTCTCGCCGGTGCCCTGGCGGCGCGCGTCGGGGAGCGGAATGACGCGCTCGCCCTGCAGGTAGGCGGCGGTGAGGCTCTCGAAGTCGTAGTGGTCGCTGTCGTAGGCGGCGGCCCGCTCGGCCACCTGCCCGCGGGCCACCCCGTTGTCCTCGATGGTAGCCGCCCCGTCGGTCGAGCCGTCCTCCGGCACTCCGTTCGCCCGCCCGTCCCCCGACTGCGCCACGGGGTCTACCGTGAGGACGGAGGGCGGGCCGGTGGTGATGACGTGCCCCCCGTGGATGCCGGCGCCGGGCCCGAGGTCGACCACGTGGTCGGCGGCCTCGATCATGTCGCGGTCGTGCTCGACGACGAGGACCGAGTTGCCCAGGTCGCGCAGCGACTCGAGCGACTGGATGAGGCGGTTGTTGTCGCGGGGGTGCAGCCCGATCGAGGGCTCGTCGAGGACGTAGAGGACGCCGGTGAGCTGGGTGCCCACCTGCGTGGCCAGGCGAATGCGCTGGCTCTCCCCGCCGCTGAGGGTGCGGGCCGGGCGGTCGAGCGTGAGGTAGCCCACGCCGACGCCGACGAGGAAGTCGAGCCGCTCCTTCACCTCCTTGATGATGGGCCGGCCGATCCGCTCCTGCCGTTCGGTGTCGAAGGGAACGTCCTCCACGAAGTCGCGCAGCTGGGCGAGGTCCATCTGCGCGAGGTCGGCGATCGACCGGTCGGCGATCCGGTAGTGGAGGCTCTCCGTCTTGAGGCGCCCGCCCCCGCAGGCGCGGCAGTCCATCTCGCGCATGAACGACTCCGCCCGCCGCCGCTTCTTCGAGGAGCTGGTGTTCTCGTAGGTGTGCCAGATGTGCTCGTAGAGGCCGCCGAAGCGGTGCTTGTACTGCACCTCGCGGCCCTTGTAGCCGTAGGTGATGTCGAACTGCTCGTCGCCGGCCCCCTCGAGGATAACGCCCAGCTGTTCGTCGGTCAGGTCCGCGATCGGCGTGTCGAAGTCGAACCCGTAGGCGTCGGCCACCGCCTCGAGCTGGTTGAAGATCCAGATGTCCCGGGGCGCGCCGAGCGGCACGAGTGCCCCCTCGCGGATCGTCTTCGATTCGTCGGGAATCACGAGGTCGGGATCGATCTCCTTCGCCGTGCCGAGCCCCTCGCACTCCGGGCACGCCCCGTACGGGGTGTTGAAGGAGAACATGTTCGGGGAGGGCTCCTCGTAGGAGAGGCCCGTCTCCGGATCCACGAGGTGACGGCTGAAGAGGTGGTCGCCCGCCTCGACGCCCCCGGGGCTGTCCACCACGTTCGTGATGAGCGTACCGCCGCCCATCTCGAGGGCCGTCTCCACCGACTGGCTTACCCGCGACCGGATGCCCTCCTTCACCTCAAGCCGGTCGACCACCACCTCCACGTCGTGCGTCTCGTAGCGCTCCAGCTTCATCCCCTCCTCGTAGGTCCGCATCTCCCCGTTGACCCGGAAGCGCTCGAAGCCCTGGGCGGAGGTCTGCTCGAAGAGCTCGCGGTAGTGACCCTTGCGTCCCCGAACCACCGGGGCCAGAATCTGCAGGCGCGTGCCCTCGGGGAAGTCGAGCACGCCGTCCACGATCTCGTCGTCGCTCTGCTGCCGCATCCGGTTGCCCGTCTGGTAGGAGTAGGCCGTGGCGGCCCGGGCGTACAGCAGGCGCAGGAAGTCGTACACCTCCGTGACGGTGCCGACCGTGGAGCGCGGGTTGCCGCTTACCGTCTTCTGCTCGATGGAGATGACCGGCGAGAGGCCGTCGATGTAGTCGACCTCGGGTCGCTCCATCATCTCCAGGAACTGGCGCGCGTAGGCGCTCAGGCTCTCCATGTAGCGCCGCTGCCCCTCGGCGA
>JBDGQP010000052.1:0-2180 GCA_042218975.1 Salinibacter sp. | reverse complement strand
GAAGCTGTTTGTCGACACATACAACCGGGCAGTCACTTAGCATCTACCAGATACCGCTTCGAGAAGCGCAGGACTGTCTTGAGGACCTTCTCGCTCGTGTGGAGGAGGGGGAAGAGATTCTCATTACGCGGCCGGGACGGCCTCCAGTTCGCCTTGGGCCTGTGCAGCCTCACGAAGGGGAGGTGCTGCCCTCACTTCGTCGGTGGCGAGACTCCCTTGAGGGGACCGGGGAGCCCCTCAGTGAGACGGTGCGACAACAGCGAGACGAGGACCGGTGTTGACTCAATCGGCATCCCGTCCCGACAAGCGGTCGGGGAGGCCCCGGAGGCCGTCAGGGTCGGAACGCGGGGGGCCAACTTCTCCCGGACCTGTCCGTGGGAAACGAGTACGACTGTTCATTGGCCAGAACGGACGATGACTTCGGACGAGCGGGCACGGATCACAGATCTTCTCCACTCCCACGAGGGAATCGGGGCGGCCTGGGTCTTTGGATCGGTCGCCTCCGGTACGGCCGGCCCGACCAGTGACCTCGATGTGGCGGTGCTGCCGAACGAGCCCCTTGCTGCCGATGAGAAATTGGCGTTGATCGAAACGCTGGCGCAGGCAACCGGTCGCCCCGTTGATCTGATCGATCTTCAGGCCACCCACGGCCCCATCGTCGACCGGATTCTCCAAACCGGCACGCGCCTCTTTTGCGTCGACACGACGCTCTACGCTGAGCTCCTGAAGCGCTGGTGGCTCGACCGGGCGGACTGGAGGCCGTATCGCCGTCGCATTCTGCAGGAACGACGCGAACAATGGATCGGGAACTGATTGAGGAAAAGTTGGACTCTCTCCGCCGTTGCGTTCGACGGGTGGACGAAAAACGCGTGTCGACCGTGGAGGACCTCGAACAGGACTGGGACACGCAGGACATTCTGACCGTCAACCTGACCCGGGCCGTACAACTGTGCGTCGACGTGGCCGCTCATCTCATTGCCGAGACCGACCGGCCGTCGCCGGAGACCATGGCGGAGGCGTTTGATCACCTCCAAGAGATGGGGATTCTATCGGAGGAGCTGGCCCATCGGTTACAGGGGGCTGTCGGATTCCGCAACGTTGCTGTTCACGCCTATCGCTCCATTGACTGGGCGATCGTGCACAGCATCTCCCACGAGCGGCTCGGAGACTTTCGTGCGTTTGCCCATCAGGTGATGAGGCACCTGGATCTGTCGTCGGGTTCGTAGCCGGGGGGGCGCCCGGTGGACGCCTTCCTGCATCGGCGACATGGGGGCTTTGGCATTGGACCGGCTCCCCTGTGGCCACGAGTGAGGTCGGTCGGTGGAGGTGTAGCTGTCGGAGGTGGGCGTCTTCGGTGGACGAAGGAGACTCGCTGCTCTTATCTTGCGGCTTGCCTGAACCGTTTGGGCGTTGGGCGTTTTGCGTGCAGTGTTTGTACGTTGAGCGTTTTGCGTTCAGCGTTGGGCGTTTGGATAGTGAAGGAGATGCCTCCCCGTGCGAAGGGAAAATGAGCGGAGAGGCAAGCACGCCGTTACAACGAACAGGACTGCCTGCATCCAACCCGCGAGGTGAGGAGGGTTGGAGCGACTTCTCATCATCCTTGAGCCGGCTATCTGGCCCTATCATCGCGAGGGCGCGGCGCATGGTGAGCGAAGCGCCCGTCTCCGACTGACGGTGAGGAGACAACAGAAACGGAATGTGTTGAGGGGCGTTGGCTTCACAAAACCTACTATATGACCCCCCAATCTACTATGGAAGCCATCAAACTCACGGCGCACGTGCAGCCGGACGGGACCCTTGAGTGGCCGGAGCCGCCCCCGAACTTGCCGGCGGGCGACGCCGAAGTCCTTTTGCTTGTCCCGTCCGCGCCTGAACGGGCAACGGCCTCTTCGGAGGCATCGTCGAGCGAACCGTCCGAAGACGTACTGGCAACGAACTGGCCGCGTCTCCGCGGGGACAGCTGGACGGGGAATGCATTGCGGCGCGAAGACCTCTATGGGGAGGCGGGGCGGTAATACCGATCCGCAAATAAGCTCATAAAGTCCGTCTTCTGCTTGCGGTTGTGCACGGTCCAGGGAATCTGAGATTTCCACTGTCGCGGAAAATAGTTTGCGTACGTTCTCACGGATCGGTATGACTGAATCGCGAGGAGAGGTCGATCGATGTATGGTCGACACCAA
>JBDGQP010000051.1:107-24604 GCA_042218975.1 Salinibacter sp. | reverse complement strand
TGTCGGTGTCGGTGCTCGTGATCGACTGGATGACCGTAACCCTCGCCGTCGTGGGCGTCCGCTTCGGGTTTCGGGGCCTGCGACAGTATTTTGCGGCGACCCGAAGCGACGGGCGACGCGCCCTGTTGTACGGCGCCGGCGACGCGGGCATGCTCACGCTCCGCGAGCTTCGGCGGAACGACGCCCTCGGCCGCCAGCCCGTGGGCTTCATCGACGACGATCCGCTCAAGCAGGACCGGACCATCCAGGGGCTGAAGGTGCACGGCACGGGCGACGAGCTCGTGCAGGTCTGCCGCGACCACGACGTCGACGAGGTGATTGTCACCACCACGACGATGCCGACGGACCGGCAGCGGGCGATCTCCCGCCGGTGCCGCGACGCCAACATCCCGTGCACGGCGTTCGACGTGACCGTCGAGCCCCTCCAGGCAGAGCCTCAGGCCTCCACGGACGAAGCCGAGATCGCGGTCCAGTAGGTGGAACTGCGTACCGCCGCGCAGGACGAGGGCTGAGCACCGGGTCGCGACTGCGTCCTCGCCCACGGCCCCGAGCGCATCGACCCCGGAAACGAGGAGTATACGACCGCCAACACGCCAATCGTGGCGGGAGGGGTCACCGAGACATGCACCACGCTCACCACGCAGGCCCTGGAGCAGATCGTGGCCGGGGTACACGCGGTCTCGACCCCGAAGGTATCGGAGATGGAAGAGCTCCTCGAAAACATCTTCCGGTCGGTCAACATCGCGCTCGTCAATGAGCTCGCCCAGCCCCGCGACTGGATGGACGAGGTGTCGATATGGGAGGTCGTGCAGGCCGCCAAGCCGTTTGGGGTCATGCCGTTCCATCCCGGTCCTGGGCTCGGGGGTCCCTGCATCCCCATCGATCCGCACGTCATCGCGGAGTATGCTCCCTCAGTCGTCGACACGCGCAACGCCCTGGCGGCGGTGGACGACCCCGCCTTCCGGGCGAAGATTACGCTGCTCGGCGGGGGCAAGGACTAGCGCCGCGGGGGACCGCCGGGACCGAGACGGAGATCCACGAAGCGATGGCCCCGTTGCCCCCGTCCCAAAATAACGGAAACGGCCACGGCGCCACGGATCCCGGGCGGACCCTCTGCCGGGGCGGGTGCGGCGGACGCGGTCCCGCTCCCCTGCCCATCCACAGTCTGCGGAGACGCCGTCGGCGGGGTTCTGCATAACGGAACTCCGCCGACGCGACGCTGAGGGAGGACTCCCGCCGCGGTCGCGGGTCTTTTGTTCTGTTATTGGCCCGTATCCGGGGCAATCGCGCCCGGTGGACGAAGTTATCCACCGTCCCGTCCACAGCGGGGGACCGGCTCTCAAGGGCAGGGCCTCAGACCTGTGGCCCCGCACCGCGACGGGTCGGAGGTGCGGACCAGGTTGGGGAGCAGTCGCCCCGCGGGACGTGCGTCCGGGACTGGCTCCCGGCGTGCGAATTCCCTACGGAAGCGGGCGGGCGGGCGTCGGCGCTGGAATCCTGCGGCGCTCCGCACTGTTAATAAGATTCCTAGGCGGGCACGTCGTCCCGCGCTTCCGTCGATCTGCGTTGACCAACCCGATCCCTACGAGCCCATGCCCGACGAGAGCAGTGCCTATCCGGAGCCGAGCGACTTCGAGGTCATGCGGCCCACCTACCACGAGGACGACGACGGCTTCGTCACGGCCAAAATCGCCATCTCCCCCTTCAGCGTGGAGGGAGAAAGCTCGACCAAGGCCGGGGCCCGCCGCGCGGCCCTCTACGAGGCCCGGAAGACCTACGCCTCCTACCATCCGGGTTACGACGAGGAGAATCCCTTCCCCGAGCACTTCGTCGATCGGCAGGGTACGGAGTGGGAACTGCTCCCGCCGTTCGAGCGCAGTACCTACGGCGACTACCGGTTTACCGACGACCTCGGGGAGGAAGACTACGTCGACATCGAGACGATGCTGATGTGGGACGTCCGCCCCGACGAGATCATCGAGGAAGAGACGGAGGAATAACGGCACCTCCGGCGATTCTGTTATTGTCGCGCCCGAAAACTCCTCGTGACGATCCGGAAACGGCGAGATTGACGGGCGTCTGTGGACAGAATGTGGACAGACGCCCCTTGATACTCCCGGGGGTAGCCCGTATTTACATTTTCGCAGTGACGGTTCATCCCGAAGCCTCTGGTCTTCGCAGCGGCACTCGTGGTGGACGGCGACCTCCAGTTCTGTTTTTGCGCCCGCTCGCTGCCCGTCAGCGTGGAGCAGTGGCGTACCGACCAGAACCCTGTGCCCGAGCGATGGGCCGCTCGGTAGCACGTCCGCCTTGACGGGGCCCGACTCCGTACGGGCCTCGTCGGCGCCCGCCCTTCGGCGCCCCGCACTATCTTTATTGGTTACACTACTCCGACGCAATATGTCTGAATCTCCTCCCTCCTCGGCGAATGGTTCCTCCGAATCGGCGTCCCCCGAGGCCGCGCCGCCGCCCAACGGGCGGGGCGACGGCGCCGTCGCGATGGCCCCGGCGGCCGACGTGCCGGACGGGCAGTTCCACCTCGACCAGAGCGACGAGATTGCCGACGACCGCACCAACGCCGACATCTTCGAGACGGCGATCTCGGAGGAGGTCTACGAGCAGAACTATCAGTACGGCACCGATACCCACGTGCCGGACACCTGGTACCGGAATGCCCGGTATCTTGCGTCCGTTGAGGAGAACCAGGAGCGATGGACCGAGCGCTTCTACCAGTTGCTCAGCGGCCACGGCCTGCCGACCGGGCCGTTTCCGTTCACGCCCGGCGGGCGCATCTTCGCCAACGCGGGCACCTCGCTCGGGAAGGCTACGCTTATCAACTGTCTGGCGGGCGAAACGCTCGTTCTCACCGACCAAGGCCGAACGCCCATCCGGGAGCTTGCCGGATCCACGGCCACTCTGCTCACCCGCAACGGGAAATGGGTGGAGGCTCCGGTCAAGAGTTATGGCAAGCAGCCACTGCGGAAGGTAACGCTGAGCCGCAATGGGCAGGAGCGTGTGATCTACGCGACCCCGAACCACCGCTGGTACGTGGGAACGAAGGCGACAAGCGGGTACGAGGTCGTCGAGACGGATGAGCTGCAGTCGCACCACCGTCTTGAGCAGGTCCATTCCCGCCGGCACACCTCGGTTTCGCCCTCCCCCGTCGGTATTGCCCGCGGCTTTACCTTCGGGGACGGGAGCCTCGTCCCGACATCGCCGGGAGCGGCGGCAAACGTCAACCTGGTTGGGGAGAAAGATGGCGCTCTGGAAAATTACTTCGCCCCGTTCGCACGCAGCGAGTATGACTACAGCGCCGGCGTCACGCGGTACCGGGGCCTTCCCGATGCCTGGAAGACGACGCCGATCGAACTCGACGAAAACTCGGCCACCCTCTACGGATGGGCGGCGGGTTACTTTGCCGCTGACGGCTGCGTGAGTGCGGAGGGGGAGGTCATCATGGACTCCTGCACCCGCGAGCACATCGAGCACTTCATCGACGTCATCGAGGTGCTCGGCATCGACCACTACGGCCTCAAGACGCAGGAGCGCACGTCCAACCTTACGGGGGAGCCGTCGACCCGATACTACGTGCGCCTCAACCCTACGTCGCTCCGAGAGGAATTCTTCGTCCTCGATGAGCATCGCATTCGATTCAACGAGCACGGGGACCGGAGCCTCACCTACCACTGGCACGTGGAGTCGGTGGAGGAGACCGACCGTCACGAGACGGTGTACTGCGCCGAGGTGCCAGAGGAGAAAGCATTTGCCCTCGGCAACGGGATCCTGACGGGCAATTGCTTCGTGTCGGGGTTTCAGGGCTACGACCAGGACTCGATGGACGAGATCCAGGCGGAGCTCACCCGCCAGGCCAAGATCCTCGCCTCCGAGGGCGGGTACGGCTTCTGTGCCCACGTCATGCGGCCGCGGGGTTCGCGCATCGGCGGGGTCGGCTCGATGACGCCTGGGGCGGTGCAGATGCTGGACTGCTGGAACGAGCAGGCCGCGACGATCGTCGCCGGCTCCGGACTGCAGTCCGACCGCGACGACGTGAAGGACAAGATCCGGAAGGGGGCCCAGATGGTGACGATGGGCGTCTGGCACCCCGACATTATTGAGTTCATCAAGGCGAAGCAGGAGCCGGGCCGCCTGCACAAGTTCAACATGTCGATCCTCATCTCCGACGCGTTCATGAAGGCGGTGAAGAACGACGAGAAGTGGGCCCTCCGCTTCCCGGCCTTCGAGGAGGAGCCGGAGTTTTACCAGGAGCACTGGGACGGAAACCTCCAGGCCTACGAGGCAAAGGGCGGGACGGTGAAGACGTGGCGCGACCCGGCCACCGGCGAGAAGGCCGTCTACGACGCCCGGGAGATCTGGGACCTCGTGATGGACTCGACCTACAACCGCAACGAGCCGGGGGTCATCTTCGTCGACACCATCAACCGGGAGAATAACCTCCAGTACTGCGAGCACATCAACGCCACGAATCCGTGCGTGACGGGCGATACGCTCATCAGTACCGCCGAGGGACTGCGCCCGGCCGAGGAGCTCGTCGGTCAGCCCTGCGACATTGTCGTGGACGGGCGGCAGTCGGAGGAGCCCGTCAAGAAAACGACGGGGGTCTTTCAAACGGGGACGAAGCAGGTGTATCGTCTCCGGACGAAGCGGGGGTACGAGCTTCGTCTGACGGCAGATCACAAGGTTATGACCGAGCGAGGATGGGTCGAGGCGGCGGAGCTCACCGCTGGAGACGAGGTGCACCTGCAGAACCGGAACGGCCGGTTCGGCACGGAAGGAAGCCTCTCAGAGGGACGTGTGCTTGGGTGGCTCGTGGGCGACGGGCACTTCAAGCATGGACGTGGAGAGGTAATGCTCAGCTTCTTCGGAGACGACGCTCAGGTTGCCGATACGTTTGCCGAGTACGTCAATGAGATCGTTCCGTCGGGCACCAATGGGCGCGAATATGAGATCACGGCGACGGAGGCCGAGCGGGAGGGGGCGACGGTTGCCGAGAAGCGAGTGACCTCGCAGCGTCTCTACGAGCAAACAGACGAGTACGGACTGGGGGACGACAAGCTCGAGGTGCCCGAGTCCGTGATGCGCGGCTCGAAAGACATGGCCCGAGGCTTTCTCCAGGCCCTCTTCAGCGCCGACGGATCCGTGCAGGGACGTCCGGAGGACGGAGCGTCTGTGCGACTTACGAGCGTGAATTCATCCCTGCTGAAGGACGTACAGCGACTTCTTCTCAACTTCGGTATTGCGAGTACCCTGTATTCTGATCGCAAGTCTGAGGGCACGAAGGAGATGCCCGACGGTCAGGGGGGGCGGAAGGAGTACGAGGTCCAGGCCGTTCACGAAATCGCGATCGCGAAGGACAATCTCCTTCGCTTCCGGGAAGAGATCGGCTTCCTCCTCGACACGAAAAATCATCAGCTCGATGCGCTTCTGTCGTCGTACACAGAAGGGCCGTACGCCGAGCGCTTCACAGCGACGGTAGAAGCCCTGGAGGCAGATGGCGTAGAGCCGGTGTACGACCTCACGGAGCCGGACACGCATTCCTTCGTCGCGAACGGCGTCGTCGTTCACAATTGCGGTGAACAAGTGCTGCCGGTCGGCGGCGTCTGCCTGCTGGGCAACTTCAACCTCACCCAGTTCGTCGACCGCGAGGCGAAGGAAATTGACTACGACCTGCTCGACGAGCTCATCCCGTCGGCCGTCCGGTTCCTCGACAACGTGAACGACCTCTCCTACGTCCCGCTCGAGGAGCAGCGGCGCAACCTGCAGCAGAAGCGCCGCGTCGGGCTCGGCCACTTCGGCGACGGCTCCGCCCTCATGATGATGAAGACGCGCTACGGCTCGGAGGAGGGCGTGCAGGTGATGCGCGAGTTCCAGCAGCACCTGGCCAACAAGGCCTACCAGGCCAGCGCCCGCCTCGCGGAGGAGAAGGGGGCCTTCCCGCTCTTCGACAAGGACGAGTACCTGTCGAACCCGTTCGTCCAGCGGCTCTCCGACGAGACGAAGGAGATGATCGGCGACCTCGGGCTGCGCAACTCGCACCTGCTGTCGATCCAGCCGACGGGCAACACCTCGACGCTCGCGAACGCGCCGTCGAGCGGCATCGAGCCGGTGTTCATGCACAGCTACATCCGGACGTCGGAGCAGCCGGCCCTGCCCGACACGCTGACCGCCCCGGAGATGTCGCCCCGGGCCTACTCGGCGGGCGACACCGTCGACGCCGACGGGACCACCTGGGCCGCCGAGGAGCACGGCGACGAGGTGGTGCTCCGCTGCGCGGACGAGGGGTACACGCAGTGGCAGATCCACCCGACCCGCGGCATCTGCAAGGACGAGAAGGTGGAGGACTACGCCGTCCGCCACATGAAGGACTGGGGCGAGTGGGACGCGGAGGCCGACTGGGCCGTCACGACCCGCGACCTCGACGTCGACGACCACCTCCGCCAGATGGAGGCCCTCGCGCCCTTCATTGATTCCTCTATGAGCAAAACCGTTAACGTCCCGGCCGACTACCCCTTCGATGAGTTCAAGGACCTCTACCGAAAGGCCTGGGAGACCGGCTCCATCAAGGGCGTGACCACCTACCGCGCCGGCACGATGAGCGCGGTCCTCTCCGGCGACGACGAGGACGAAGACACGCTCCCCCGCACCGAGGCGCCCGACCGGCCCGAGGAGCTGCCCTGCGCCATCCACCGCGTCCGCTACCGCGGCGACCACTGGACGGTGCTCGTGGGCTTCCTCGAGGACGACCCCTACGAGGTCTTCGCCTTCAAGGCCGACGGCGAGGCCCCGCTCTTCGGCGACCCCGCGGAGCGGATCGACGAGGGCGTCATCCGCAAGAACGAGAGTCGGCACTACAGCCTCCTCAGCCCTGAAGGCGAGGTCGTAATCGACGACATCACCAGCCACATGCCGTCCGACGAAGCGCGGGTCGAGACGCGACTCGTCTCGACGGCCCTCCGCCACGGCTCGAAGGTTGACTTCCTCGTCGAGCAGCTCGAGAAGGCCGAGGGCTCGATCGCCTCGTTCGGCCGCGCCATGGCGAAGGCCCTCAGTGCCCACGCCACCAGCCACGAGGTGACCTGCGACAAGTGCGGCTCCTCGAACGTGCGCCACGTCGAGGGCTGCATGATGTGCGCGGACTGCGGCCACTCCCGGTGCAGCTAGCGACCGGTCCCGTTCCGTTTCGGCACACTACCGCCGCATGCTCCGTCGGGGCATGCGGCGGTTCTTGTTGTGGGCGATGTTCGTTCCCCCCTCATGGACGATGCCTGTCCGACCCTCCGGTGTCCATCGGTGCCGGCCCCCACAGCGGACATGCGTCGCCTCGGCCTTCACCCACGGGGCTGACTGGGACGACGGGCGGGGGGACAGAGGCAAAATCCGTCCCCACATCCGTTGTCCCAGCCATCTGCCCCCGAATGGAGCGAGGGGCGTACTACTCGTCCGCCACGACCTGCCTGCGCAGCACCTCCTGGCCGAGCCGCTGCTCCACCTCGTCGAGGAGGTGGCGCGCGATTTTTTTGCCGAGGTACGGGGCAATCGAGAGCGACGACCCGGAGTGGTCCGGCTCACTCAGCGTGAAGCAGCGGCTCGGGCCGTCCTCCACCTGCGTGGAGATGTCGTAGACGTTCCCCCCAACGTGGGAGACCTGAACGTGGATCTGAAGGTCGATGGCGCGCGGGCCCTCGAGCCGGAACGACGCGCCTGGTACGTCCGCCGGCGACTCGGTCTGCCGCAGCGTCAGGGGCCCGCCGTAGCGCTCGGGGCACACCTCGTCGAAGGCCTGCTTCAGGCTTCGGGACAGAATGTTCGTGATCTGGGGAAAGGAGTCGGGCGAGCGAGAGGGCATGGGGCGAACACCTCCGAGCGGATTGGTAGTGAGAATGGGCGGATGGATGCGGCGGCGCGCTGGGGCCCCGCCGTTCTGTGCCGCCTCGGCGCGGGCGCGTTCCGGGATCGTTACACCGTTCCGATCGTTTGGGGCCGGGCGGCCTCGAGCGGTCGATTTTCGTCCCGAGAATGGGGGCCGCCCCGGGATCAGTGATATTGCTGGTGCATTGGACTAAAATAATATGAACCAGTCGGCGAACATGCTAGTCAACCGGCCCCGTGTCGTGTAGAAAAAAGGAGGAGAAGCGGGTCGGGCCCCACCGCGCAGGTCCCCCAGAGCGTCCGTTTTCTCTGTTGCCCTAGGAACCTGTTTCAACTTTCGGTCGCATCTCATTCGCTGCCGATCGATCCGTGAGGAGACGCCGAATCGGAGCGTGTGCGCCTGGATGGGCGGCCGGACGGACGGGGGGGCGGTCGTCACGCCCCGGTAGATCCACAGCGTATGAAATTGAAACAGCTTCTAAAGCCCCACGCCTCATGCGTCTCGGTCTCCTGCGTAGTCTGCTCGGCCTCGGGCTGGGACTTCTGATCGGGGGGGCGGCGGGCTGTTCGTCGCCCGACTCCGGATCGGATCGGCGCCCCAACGTGCTGGTCGTCCTGGCCGACGACCAGGGCTGGGGCGACCTCGGGGTCAACGGCAACACCGCCGTGCAGACCCCCCACCTCGACTCGCTCGCCCGGCAGGGGGCCGTCTTCGAGCACTTTTACGTGCAGCCGGTGTGCTCCCCCACCCGGGCCGAGCTGCTCACCGGCCGCTATCACCCGCGGGGCGGGGTGCACGGCACCTCGGCCGGCGCCGAGCGGCTGGACCTCGACGAGCACACGATCGGAGAGACGTTCCGACAGGCCGGCTACGCCACCGGCGTGTTCGGCAAGTGGCACAACGGGTCGCAGTACCCCTATCACCCAAACGCCCGCGGCTTCGGGACCTTTTACGGGTTCACCTCGGGCCACTGGGGCCACTACTTCGGCTGGACCCTGGAGCAGGGCGCCCGGCTCGTGGAGGGAACCGGTTACCTCCCCAACGACCTCACCGACCGTGCCCTCTCCTTCATCGAGGCCCATCAGGACGAGCCCTTCTTCGCGTACGTGCCGTACAACACGCCGCACTCCCCGATGCAGGTACCGGACCGGTTCTTCGACCGGTACAGGGACGCGGACCTCCAGCGCGCCCACCGCTACGCCGACCGCGAGAATCCGACCAAGACCCGCGCGGCCCTGGCGATGACCGAAAACCTCGACTGGAACGTCGGCCGCCTGCTCGACCGCCTCGACGCACTTGACCTCACCCGCGAAACCATCGTCCTCTACTTCAGCGACAACGGCCCCAACGGGTGGCGCTGGAACGCCAACCTGCGCGGCCGGAAGGGCTCGACCGACGAGGGCGGCGTGCGCGTCCCGATGATCATCCGGTGGCCCGGCGAGATCGCGCCGGGGACCGAGCGGTCCCAGATCGCCGGGGCCATCGACCTTCTGCCCACCCTCGCCGACCTCGCCGGCATTCCGGTAGGGGCCGACACGACGCTCGACGGACGGAGCCTCGCGCCGCTCCTCCTCGGGACGGAACGCAACTGGCCGGACCGATTCCTCTTCGCCCACTGGAACGGCGAGGTGAGCGTTCGCACGCCCCGGTTTCGCCTCGACCACGAGGGCCGACTCTACGACCTCGCCGCGGACCCGCAGCAACGCACGAACGTGGCCGACGAGCACCCGGCGGTGGCCGAGCGCCTCCGGGACACCGTCGCGGCGTGGACGGCGGAGATGCTTCCCGAGCTCGAGCAGAAGGATCGGCCCTTTCCGGTGGGGCACCCCGACGGGCCGCTCACGCGCCTGCCGGCCCGGGACGGGGGGGCCCACGGGACGATCGAGCGGAGCAATCGCTTCCCGAACAGTTCCTTCTTCCGCCACTGGACGAGCCCGCAAGACTCGATTACCTGGGACGTGAGGGTGGTCACGCCGGGCCGCTACCGGGCCACCGTCTACTACACGATGGCCGAGGGCAACGCCGGCGTCGAGCTGGCGCTCCGCTTCCGGGGGCACTCGACGCGGCGCACCGTGACGACGGTGCACGACCCGCCGCTCGTGGGGAAGGCGCGGGACCGCATTCCCCGGCAGGAGTCGTACGTCAAGGACTTCCGCCCCCTGGATCTCGGGACCCTCCGCCTAGAGGCCGGGCGCGGCCCCCTGGTGCTCCGGGCCCCCAAGATCCCCGGCCGGGAGGCCGTCGACGTGCGGTGGGTGGAGCTGAGGCGGGTGGAAGACGCGGACGGCACGGGCTCCTAAAGAGTCATCGCACGAACGTCATCTTGCGCACCTTCGTCGTCTCGCCTACGGTGAGGCGAGCGAGGTACACCCCGCTGGCCATGCGCCGGCCGGACTCGTCGTGCCCGTCCCACCGGACGGTGTGTCGCCCCGCCTCCTGCCGCTCGTCGACGAGGACGCGCACCTGGCGCCCCAGGACGTCGTAGACGGCTAGGCGCACCGTCGCGGGGCTCGGAAGCACGTACTCGAGCGTCGTCTGGTCGCTGAAGGGGTTGGGGTAGTTCGGGAGGAACTGCAGGTCGCTCGGCAGCGCGACCCGCTGCTTCGTTTTTACGTAGTCGGAGCTGCCCACCAGCAGGCGCAGGGAGCGGGGGCCCTCCTCGGGACGGATCGTGACCGTCGAGGCGACGCGGAGGTCGTAGGTCTCCCCGGCGGCCGGATCGACGAGGACGACCTCCTGTCCCTCAAACACGTCCAGGCCCGCGGCGCGGAGCTCGACGGGGGCCCCGGGTGCGGCCCGCAGCGTGAGGGAGAAGGTGTGCCCGTCGGTGGTGCTCGACCGGTACTCGGCGGCCCACTGCTGCTGGCGGGGCGGGGCCTCGCCGGCGGGCGCCGCCAGACGGAGGGTGGTGTTTCCGAACCGCGAGGGGGGAGCCACCTGATCGTAGCGGTCCCGCCCGTCCGCGGCGTCGTCGTGGACGCCGACGCGCACCTGCGACCGGGTCGTTCCGGCCCGCACGGCCCGGAGCGTGAGGGCCGGCGGCGCGGCCGTCGACGCCGAGCCCGCGGGGGCGTCCGGGAAAGCGGGGTAGGGCACCCGGAGGACGTCGCGGCCCTGATCGTTGAGAAAATAGAACGCCGTCCCGGACCGGGCGGACGCAAACGTCTCGGTCCGCTCGAACTGTCCGCCAAAGCGCCAGAGGGGGGGCAGGGGCCCGTCGTTCGCGGCGTCCACGGCCGCCCACGCGACGTC
This sequence comes from Salinibacter sp., assembly GCA_042218975.1. Taxonomy (GTDB): domain Bacteria; phylum Bacteroidota; class Rhodothermia; order Rhodothermales; family Salinibacteraceae; genus Salinibacter. Next base: position 13,464 of record JBDGQP010000051.1, on the reverse strand, counting down.
GAGGTCGAAGGGATTGGAAATGATATTCCAGCCGTCGTGCAGCTCGATGGCGTAGGTCCCGTCCTCCCGCAGGGGCACCGTCGGGACGGAGCGCCGCACCCGCCAGGGCCGCTCGCTCCGGAGCCAGACGCCGGCCCCCGGACGGAAGCGAAAGGACGACGAGCCGTCGAGCGGGACGAGCCCCGTCTCCGCGCGCCCAGTCTCCCGGTAGGCACTCCACGAGGAGCCGGAGCGACCCTTGACCGTCCGGTTGAGGGCACGCGACGATCGACCGGGAAGGGCCACGAGGTGGTACTGGGACGATCCGTCCGGCGCCCCGAAGGCCTGCGACGCGCGGACGTCGACGGTCGCCGGGTAGTAGAGGAACGCCCGGGCGTCCGACCACGGACCCGCGTACCCGAGGCGCTCGGCCCGTACCCGCCAGTGGTAGCCCGTGCTCGGGGCCAGCGTCGACGGCTGGAGGGCGGTGGCGGCCGTGTGGAACGTGTCGGTACGGGCCGCGGCGAACTGGGGCGACGCCGAGACCTGCACGGCATACGTCTCCGCACTGGGCACCGCGGTCCACGAGAGCGTCGGATCGCGGCGGGCCTCCAGGATCGCCGAGGCGGCCGGGGCCGACAGGCGGGGCGCCGTGAGGTCGAGGGCAAAGGAGGTCGTTACCCGGAGGCCGAGCGTCGACGACAGCGGCGACCACGTGCCGTTCGACCGGCCCCAGGAGCGGCCCTCAGCCTTCGTACGCCCGGCGACATCCAGCTCGCCGTCGGGCGCCCGCAGGACGACGTGGTAGGACGTGTCCGCCCGCACGAGGGCCTCGACGCCCGTCAGGGAGACGAAGTTCGTCGTGTGGTTGGACAGGGCCGCCGGGGCGATCGAGACCGGGGCCCCGAGCCGCCGCCCGGGCAGGCCGCCGTCGTCCGTCCAGATCGACACGACCAGCGAGTCCTGAAGACGGTTGGCCGAGCCCGAGGCCGTCCGCAGGAGGAGCCCGTCCACGGCCCCGCTCTGGGCCGGCGTGAATCGGGTGGAGAGGGCCTGCGCGCCCCGACCGCCGAGGGTGTGGGAGGAGCGCTCCCCGCCGGGCGGAGGCAGCGCGTCCGCCGGTCCCGACCGGGCCGCGGCGGGCGTTCCGCGCAGCCGGGTCATGGCCCGGAAGACGTCGAGGCGACCGTGGCCGCGCCGTGGCGTCCAGGCCTGTTCGGACGCGCCGAGGGGGCGGGCCGTCTCGGCGAGCAGGGCGGCCGTCCGCGCGGGGGGCAGGGAGGGATTCGCTTCCAGGAGGAGGGCCACGGCGCCGGCCGTCGCCGCCGCGGCGGTGCTCGTCCCGCGACGGAGGGCGTACGTCTCCCCCCAAACCGGCCGACGGGGCGGAGGCTCGGCGGCCCGGGAGCGCGCCGAGACGGTCCACTGCCCCGGGGCCACGAGGTCGGGCTTCCGGCCCCCGCCCCGCACGGGCCCGCGGCTGCTGAAGGGGGCCACGGTGCCGACGCGGCCACTGTCGATCGACGCGTTCGTCCCGTCCGGCGTCTGCCAGCGACCCCGGTGCGTCCAGGCCCCGACGGTGAGGGCCGAGTGGGCGGTGGCCGGCACCGTGAGGGTCGACTGCGCGTCGCCGGTCGGCAGGCGGCTCGCGGTCGTGGTCTCCGTCATCCAGGCGTGCACGGCGGCGGCCCCGGACGCGGCGTTCTCGACGACGACGGACCAGGTCCCCGAGGCCGGAGGGCCCGCCGTCCCGTCGTGGACCAGAAGCTCGAGACGCCGCTCGCCGTCGGGGCGCGTCGCACGTTCGTAGACCACCGTCCCGTCCGGCGTCCGTACCGCGACGGCGGTGTCGGGGGCGAGGGGGAGACGCTCGCCGCCGGGCGTGAGGAGGGCCGTCGGCACGCCCGGTCCCTCGATCCACGTGTCCAGCTGAAACGCGACGTCGTTGCGGGGACCTTCCCGTCGGGGAGACGGGGGCACCCGGATCCGCAGACTGTCCGTGCCCCCGGCCGGAAGATCGGCCGACCAGTGGCGGTTCGCGTCCCCGCTGTTGCCGGCGGCCACGACGACGCTCCGGCCCGGGCCCGTGAAGGCGTCGACGGCCCGGGCGACGGGCGAGGACCCGTCGTGGGGACCGCCCCGGGCGCCCAGGCTCAGCGAGGCCACGACGGGCTGGTTGGCGCTACGGGCCACCGAGCGGCAGTAGCGGAGCCCGTCGGCGATCCCGGTGCCGGACCGGTCGGTCTTGACCGCCACGATTCCGGCCTCGGGGGCCATGCCGCGGTGGGTGCGGGCGGCGGTCGCCGCGCCGGTGCCGGCGAGGGTGGCGGCCACGTGGGTCCCGTGCCCGTGCGTGTCCATCGACCGCACCGCCCCTGAGGATTCGTTCGAGAGGGCCCGTTCGATGTCGCTCCGGGTGTAGGCGACCCCGTACCCGAAGCCGGAGGGGGACCGTTCGGACGAGCGGGACGCGAGGGTTTGATCCCAGAGGGCCCGAATGCGGCTCGACCCCCCGGGGCCGCGAAAGGCAGGGTGCGACCAGTCAATGCCGGTGTCGATGACGCAGGCCAGTACGCCCTCGCCGGTGTAGGCCCGTCCGAGCGTGCCCTCGTGGAGCGGGTGCGCGCCGGTGGCGGCCCGCACGAGATCGTTCAGGGGGGCGTAGGTCCGGGCGGCCTCGACGTACCGGACCGCCTCCGTGCGGGCCACGCGGCGGAGGCCCGCCGGGGTCAGCCGCGCGGTGAAGAGGCCCTCGGCGACGGAGTGGGCGGCGGGGGCCGCGGCCCGAAGGGCGTCGGCGGTCCGGGCGTGGACGAACACGCCGTACCGGGGCGGAGCGGCCTCCGAACGAGGCTCCGCGCCGACCGGCGACAGGAGAGCGGCCAGCCGCTCCCCCGACAGCGCGCCGGTGGCCACGGCCGCAAGCCGGGGCGAGAGGCGTGTCCGGGCCTCTGCGCTCAGGGATTGGGCGTGCGTCGTCCCGACCCCCCTGAGTCCCAGGAGCAGTAGGAGCCCGGCGAGGGCGACCATACGTCGCGTCGTAGCGCGGTGCTTCATGCAGGGACGGGCGAGTCGGCAGGAGCGCGGGAGGAGGCACTCGGGGCGCAGCACCGGCCCAACCGGGCCGGAAATGCCGTCTCAGGCGCAGTGAATGTGCATATGGTACAAAGGCGAGGGGACAGGTCCAACTGAAAAGCCGGAAGGCCCCGAAGAGTCGGAACAGGAGTCGACAGACCCGTCCCGTGCGCAGTCGGCCGTCAGGGTCAACGAGGGGGGCCGGGGCATTATTGCGGGCCGTATCCCCGCGGCGCACCGAGTCAGCGGAGTTGAACGACGTAGACCGAGCCGGGGGCATCGCCCGGGACGGAGCTGACGATGGCGCCCGAGCCGTGCTGGTCGAGGGCCGCGCCGAAGTCGACCTGCCCGATGTCGAGGATTGTGCGCTCCGTCCAGGTGCGCCCCTCGCGCCGCCGGAAGACGTAGACCACCCGGTCGATGTTGAAGTCCTTTCCCAGCTGCTCGCCGTACCCGGTGACGAGGGCCCACGGCCCCTCGAGCGACACCGCCGTGCCGAACGCGCCCGACTCGTAGGGCTGCGAGGGCTGGAGCGTCGTGGCCCGGGTCCAGCTCTGTCCCTGTTCGGTCGTGTAGACGGTCGCCCGACCGGAGCCGTCGCCGCCGGCCCGATCTTCGCCCACGAGCAGCGTCGACCCGTCCAGGGCGAGCTCGATGAGAAACGAGTCGATGCCGCGCAGGCGCGTGCTCTCCCGCCACTGTGACCCGTCGTGCTCGAAGAGGTAGATGGACCCGGGATCGCCCTCGAAGTAGGTGGACGCCGCCACGGCGAGGTGGTCCCCGTCCAGGGCCACGGCCCGCCCCAGCACCCCCGCGTCGGGGCCGGCCTGGCCGGCTGTGAGGCGGGCCGAGCGTTGCCAGGTGTTCCGCGCGGCGTCGTAGTCGTACACGTACACCGCCCCGTTCCGGTCGTCCTTCGGGGCCCCCGAGGTGCTAACGACGGCCCGGTCGCCGTCGAGGTCGATGTCCGCCGCGAAGGAGCCCTCCGGCCGGTCCGACGGGGCGGTAAAGCGGGCCGTCTGGCGCCACGTGTCGGTCGTGTCCCGCACGAACATGTAGGCGGCGTTCGTCCCCGCCGCCCCGAAGGTCTCGGTCGCGGCGGCGCTCACCATGAGGCGCCGCCCGCTCAGGACCACCCGTTCGCCGAAGAAGGTGTTGGCTCGGCAGATGCGGGGGGTGAGTCGGGCGACGCCTCGCCAACGGTCGAACACAGTGCCGGACTCACGCCGGTACACGTACACGGCGCCCGAGTTGGGGCCGCAGTCGGACGCCCCGCTCACCCCGACCACGGCAATCGAGTCGCCGAGCGCCACGGAGACCCCGAACGAGGCGGCGTGAGCACTGTCGGGCCGCGGCAGTTCTTCGATCTGGGCGTGCGCCGCTGCGCCTCCAGACAACAGGCCGAGGAGAAGCAGCAGGCCGAAACGCAGGACCGAGACGGGCATGAAGGGAGCCGAGAGGAGAACAGCAGGGAGACGCTCACTCGTCTTCGAGCGCCATGACGTGGTCGGTGAGGGCCTCCCACGTCTCGTACAGCGACGACAGCTCCTTCTTCAGCGCGTTGTACTCGTCGGAGAGCTCCCGGGCCCGCGCCCCGTCGCCCTCGTAGGCGTCGGGGTCGGCCATGGCGGCCTCCAGTTCCTCCTGCCGCTCCTCGATCTCCATGATGGTCGCCTCGGTTTCCTCCAGCTTGCGCTTGAGCTGGTAGGTGTTGAGGTCGGCGAACCGGCCGTCCGACGGCCCCGCCGCGTCGGAGGACGGGGACGACTCTGTGGAGGAGCGGGCGTGGCCGGTGCGCGCCTCCTCGCCGGTCGTCCCGGACGCGCCGTTCGCGGCGGCCGTCGTGCCCTCCAGGGGCCGGGCCGAGCCCTCCTCCACCTGCCACCGGAAGTCGGAGTAGTTGCCGAGGAAGGTGCGCACCGTGCCGCCGCCGACGCGCCACACCGTCTCGGCCACGGCGTCGAGCACGTGGCGGTCGTGGCTCACGAGGACGAAGGTGCCCTCGTACTGCTGAAGGGCCTCGATGAGCACCTCCTTCGACTGGATGTCGAGGTGGTTGGTCGGCTCGTCGAGAATCAGGAAGTTGGCGGTCGAGAGGAGGGTGCGGGCCAGCGCCACCCGGCTCTTCTCGCCCCCGGAGAGCACCTCGACGGATTTGAACGCGTCGTCGTCGGTGAACAGGAAGGTGCCCAGCAGTGAGCGGAGCTCGGTCTTGGGCCGGTCGGGCGCGGTCTCGCGAACCGCCTCGAACACCGTCTGGTCGGAATCGAGCATGTCGGCCTGGTGCTGGGCGTAGAACGAGAGGTTGACCTTGTGGCCCAGCTCTCGCTCGCCCTCGAACGGCTCGACGCCGCGCAGGATGCGGGCAAGCGTCGACTTGCCGGCCCCGTTCGGCCCGACCATCGCGATCTTGTCGCCGCGCTCGATCGTGAGGGGCCCCGCGTCGGCAAAGACGCGCTCCGGGCCGGCCGCCGTGTCGTAGGTCTTGCTGAACGAGGACAGTTCCAGGACCACCGCGCCGGAGCGGGGCGGGTCCGGGAACCGGAAGTGGATCTCCGGCTCGCCGTCGGGCGGCGGCGGGATCCGCTCCATCTTCTCCAGCTTCTTGATCCGGCTCTGCACCTGACTGGCCCGGGAGGCGTTGTACCGAAATTTGGAGATGAACGCTTCGATCTCCTCGATCCGCTTCTGCTGGTTCTCGTACTCGCGCCGCCAGCGCTCGTACCGTGCCTCGCGGGCCTCGAGGTAGTGGGAGTAGTTGCCGTCGTAGTGCAGGAGCTGGCCGCGCGTGATCTCCGCGACGGCGCTTACCATGCGATCGAGCACGTAGCGGTCGTGGCTCACGAGAAGGACCGTGCCCGGGTAGCCCGACAGGTACTCCTCGAGCCAGTCGATGCTCTCGATGTCGAGGTGGTTGGTGGGCTCGTCGAGCAGCAGGATGTCGGGCTCCCGCAGCAGGAGGCGGGCCAGCGCCGCGCGCATCCGCCAGCCGCCGGAGAAGGTGTGGAGGGGCCGGTCGAGGGCGTCGGGGTCGAAGCCGAGGCCCGTGAGCGTCGCCTCGGTCCGCGGCCGGACGCGGTGCGACTCGTGCTGATTGAGCTGCTCCTGCACCCGGTGCAGCCGGTCGAGCAGCTTCCTGTGCTCGCTGCTCTCGTGGTCGGTGTCCTCGAGGCGCGCGGTGATGGCCTTCTCCTTCTCCTCGAGGGCCAGCACGTCGTCGAAGGCGCGGAGGGCCTCCTCCCGTACCGTCCGCTCCTCGGGGAGCTCCTGCACGTCCTGCTCCAGGTAGCCGACCGACACCCCCTCGCGGGTGACCCGGCCGCTGTCCGGGGTCATCCGACCGGCGATCAGCTTGAGGAGCGTCGTCTTGCCGGCCCCGTTCGGGCCCACGAGGCCGATGCGGTGCGACTCGGGCGTGATCGTCCACGACAGGTCGTCGAAGAGGGCCTCGCGTCCGAACCGGACCGATACGTCGTCGAGCGTGACCATGCCGCGCGGCCCGCACTGGGCCTGAGGGAAGAGAGGACAACGACCGGGACAAGTGCCACGATCACCGCCGGAAAACGTTGCGTGCCCGTCGGGCCGGACGGTGCGAAGATTTGGTAGGGGATTAGAGACTGTTTTGATTTTTCGGTCGGTTCACAGACCGCGTCGCCCCCTTCCGTCCGTCTGAGGAGGGCGCGAGGGGGGAGGCCGAGCGGAACGCCTGGGATCAACCGATCTGCCATCGTCACGTGACGCTCTGCCCTCAACGTGTGACATCAAAACAGTCTCTTAGGCCGCCTCCTCGGCCGTGTCGACGGCCTCGCCCAGCTGGGCGGCCAGGCGGTCGATCTGCTCGTTGAGCGCCTCGGTGCCTGCGGCCTGCTCCTCCTTCTGGGTGTGGAGCTCCTCGGCCAGGGCGAGGGCCGTGATGACCGCCGTGGTGAGCTCGGCCTGCTCGGGATGGTTGTCGCGGAACTGCTCCATCCGGGCGTTGACGAAGGACGCCATCTCGCGGGTGAACGCCTCGTCGTCCTCCTGCACACGGAGGGCGTACTCGCGCCCCAGAATGTGGACGCGGATCGACTTGGTCGGCGGGTCGGCCATGGAGGAAGGGCCAGCAGGGGGCCCGTGGGGGGGAAAGGAAAGACTATGCGTCGGGGGGGGCGTCCTCAGCATCGGACGGTGCCGGGGCCGGGCGCTCCAGGCACGCGTCGATGGCGTCGATGAACTGGGTGATGCGCTCGCGGAGGGCGGCCGGGTCGTCGTCGAGACTGAGGTGCACCTCGTCGTCCGGAAGATCGGGGCCCGTCTCGAGCTCCTCCACGCGGCGGCGCAGCCGCTCGTTCTCCGCCCGCAGGTGCTCGATGGTCTCGACCGCCTGGGCCACGCGCCGCGATAGGCGGCGGATCGCGTCCCGGTGCTCGGCGGGGAGGGCCGAGAGGGGGCCCGGGCCGTCCTCGTCCGTGCCGGATGCCGAGTCCGAGACGGGCGCGGCGGGGTCGGGCTCCGGACGAGACGAGTCGGTGGGGGCCATGGGAAAACACTGGGAGGGCGTGGACGAACGAACCGAGTCGGGCGGGCGCCCCGCGGAGGGAGCCGGGGCCGCCCGCACGACCGATGCGCCGCGGCCGGTTGGAGTATTGCTTTAAAAGTGATGCATGAGGTACGATAGGGAACAGGGCCCGGCACCTCAAGGTCCCGCAGCCTGCATCCGCAGATTCGTCCCCTCCGCAGCCCCACCGGGGGACTACCCGAAGAGCCACATCACCAGCAGGACGACCGCGATCAGGTAGAAGGGGTACTTCCAGCGTTCAGTCATGGCGGATGGGGACTACTGGCGGAGGGTGGCGTCGTGCTCGCGGTCGAGCGCGCCGACGATCTGTTCGATCTGCTCGTCGACCTCGTCGTCGGTCAGCGTGCGGTCGGCGCCGAACCGGAGGGTGAAGGCGACGCTCTTGGCGTCTGTGTCGATGCCCTCGCCCTCGTAGACGTCGAACACGTCGACGCGGCGGAGCAGGGGCGCCCCCGTCTCGCGGATCGTGTCCTGCATCGGGCCCACCGGCTGGTCGGCGTGGACGAGCACGGCGAGGTCGCGGTCCACGACGGGGAACCGGCTCACCGGCTCGTAGGTGCGGTGGCGTCCCGTGGCGGCGCGGTCGGCCAGGCGGCCCCAGTGAAACTCCGCCGCGAAGACCGGGTGGTCGTCGAGGTCGAAGTCCGCCGTCACCTCCCCTCGCACCCGCGAGAGCGTGCCGAGGGCCGTGCCCGCCGCCGTCACGTCGACCCGGTGCTCCGTGATCGCCGCGTCGTCGGCCGACTCGGCGCTCCGGGGCGTGAGGCGCACGTCCGGCACGCGCAGGTCCTCGAGCAGCGTCTCGACGAGGCCCTTGAGGTCGAAGAGGTCGGTGTCCCGCGGGTCGGTGTCCCAGCCGACGGGGGCGTGGGGGCCGCTCAGGGCGATGAGCAGCGCCGGGTGCTCGGCGTACCCCGGCACGAGGGGATCCTCGTCCCGGAGGGCCCGCCGGTAGACGCGCCCAAACTCGAAGAGACGAAGGGCGTCCTGGCCGTGGTTGCGGTTGTGGCGCATGACCGACAGGGCGCCGGGCAGGAGACGCGGCCGGAGGGCCGCCATCTCCTCGGAGATCGGGTTCTTCGTCTCCACGACGGGGCCCTTCTGGCTGCCCGCGGGCGGTGCGTTGAAGCGCTCCGCCCGGTCGACGCGCAGCATGCTGTTCGTGTAGATCTCGCGGCAGCCGCGGCCCCGCAGCAGCTCGCGCGTCTTGCGCTCCAGCACCGCCTCGGGGCGCTGGGCGGGCGTGCGGCCGGGCACCGGCACGCGCTCCGGCTCGGGAATCTGGTCGTACCCGTGCAGGCGGGCCACCTCCTCGATCAGGTCCTCCTCGATCGACACGTCCGGCCGCCAGGGGGGCACCGTGCAGTGCAGCTCGTCCTCCGCCTCGTCTACCTCGAAACCGATGGCGGTGAGCAGCCGCGTCGCCGTGTCGGTCGGCACGTCGACGCCGAGGACGCCCCGGAGCCGGTCGGGGCGCAGCGTCACGGTCTGGGGGGTGGGCGGGTGGGGATGGGCGTCGACCATGCCGGGCACGACGGTTCCGTCCCCGAGCTCGGCGATGAGGCGGGCGGCCCGCGCCGCCGCCCACACCTGCCCGTCGCGGTCCACGCCGCGCTCGAAGCGGTAGGAGGAGTCGGTCTGCACGTCGAGCGCTTTGGCCGCCTGCCGGATGGTCGACGGGTCGAAGTAGGCGCTCTCGATGAGAACGTCGGTCGTGTCGGCCGTCACCTCCGAGTTGGCCCCGCCCATGACGCCGGCGACGGCCACCGGCCGCTCGGCGTCGCAGATGAGGAGGGTGCCGTCGGGCAGCGTGCGCGTCTCGTCGTCGAGGGTCGTGACGTCGGTCTCGCCCTCCGCGCGGCGCACCACGATCGTGTCGTCGGCGAGCCGGGCCCGGTCGAAGGCGTGGAGGGGCTGGCCGCACTCGTGGAGGACGAAGTTGGTGACGTCGACCACGTGGTTGCGGGGCTGCAGGCCGATCGCCGAGAGGCGCCGCCGCAGCCAGAGGGGGGACGTCCGCACCTCCACGTCCTGCACGAGCACAGCCACGTACCGCGGGCACGCCTCGTCGGCCGCGAGGTGGACAGTGACCTCCTCGGCGGTCGGGCCGCCGGGTGCCGGCGTCTCGACCGTGGGCCGCCGGAGCGTGGTGTCGGCGAGGGCGGCCACGTCGCGCGCCACCCCGATGTGGCTCGCGGCGTCGGGGCGGTTGGGCGTCAGCTCGATGTCGAGCACCGCGTCGTCGGGCGTCACGTCGTGGGCGGCCAGGTAGTCGGCGAGTGGCCGGCCCACGGTGGCGTCGTCCCCGAGCACCATGATGCCCGAGTGGTCGTCGGAGAGGCCCAGCTCGTCCTCCGCGCAGATCATGCCGCGAGAGGGCTCGCCCCGCAGCTCGCGGGCCTCGACCGTGATCTCCTGCCGCGCGTCGGGATCGTCGGGATCGGGGAGCGAGAGGGTCGTCCCGACGGTCGCGACGGGGGCCTTCTGCCCGGCCGCCACGTTGGGGGCGCCGCAGGCAATCTGGACCGGGTCGCCGTCGCCGAGGGACACGTCGCAGAGGACGAGCCGATCGGCGTTCGGGTGCTCGCGCACGGCCTGGATCTGGCCCACGATGACGCCGTCGAGGGACTGCCCGACGGGGGTCACCGACTCGACCTCCAGCCCGGCCATCGTGAGCTGCTCGGCGAGCGCCTCCGGGGTCCAGTCGTGGTCAACGTACCGGTTCAGCCAGCGATAACTGACTTTCATGTTCGAATGCGGAGTTTGGAGTGCGGAATGTGGAATGAAAGAACGTTATGCCGTTACTGCTCGCGTGTCTGGTAGACGAGACGTTTCTCATTCCAGGTCGAACAATGTCGGATCTCCGAGCCCGGACGAAACGGTTTGCCATTGCCATTTTCAAGCTCTGCGATTTGCTCCCGGATACGCCGTCCTGTAAGATAATCCGGAAGCAGCTTGCGCGTTCGGCCTCTTCAGTCGGGGCAAACTACCGAGCGGCCTGTCACGCTCGCTCCAAGGCCGAGTTCTTGTCCAAAATGTCGATCGCGGAGGAAGAAGCGGACGAGACGGAATACTGGCTCGAGGTTCTTGAAGATGTCGGTTCGGTTCCGGACGAGCAAATGGAGCGACTTCAGGACGAGGCGCACCAGATCACGTCAATGGTGATTGCGTCAATCAAAACCGCTCGCCGACGGAAACGAGCGGATTCTGGGGTGTGAACGGGGGGACGATCCTTCCCCATTCCGCACTCCCCATTCCGCACTCCCCATTCCGCACTCTAGAATTGGTCCAAGAAGCGCACGTCGTTCTCGTAGAAGATGCGGATGTCGTCGATGCCGTGACGGAGCATGGCCATCCGCTCCACGCCCATCCCCACGGCGTAGCCGGTGTAGCGCTCCGGGTCGACGTCGACGGCGTCGAAGACGTTGGGGTGCACCATGCCGCAGCCCAGGATCTCCATCCATTGGCCGTCGTCCTCCTCGTCGGAATCGGCCCACCAGACGTCGACCTCGGCGCTCGGCTCGGTGAACGGGAAGTAGCTGGGACGGAAGCGGAGCGTCACGTCCTCCCCGAAGAGGGCCCGGGCGAGGCTGTAGAGCACCTGCTTCAGCTGGGCCATCGTCACCCCCTCGTCCACGTACAGCAGCTCCACCTGGTGGAAGAGGCAGAACGACTTGTAGGAGAGGGCCTCGTTGCGGTAGACCCGGCCCGGCACCGCCACCCGAATCGGGGGCGCCTGCGCCTGCATGATGCGGATCTGACCGGGGGAGGTGTGGGTGCGGAGGACCGTCGGCTCGTCGGACGACCCGTCGTCCGGAGACGAGGCGGCGTCCTCGTCGGACGCGTCGCCGTCGGTCCCGTCCCGCAGGAAGAAGGTGTCCTGCATGTCCCGCGCCGGGTGGTCGGGCGGGAAGTTGAGGGCCGAGAAGTTGTGCCAGTCCGTCTCGATCTCCGGCCCCTCGTAGGTGGAGAAGCCGAGCCCGCGCAGGATGCGCAGGATCTCCTCGAGGGTCTGGGTGAGGGGGTGGGTCGACCCGCGGAAGCCCCGGCGACCGGGGAGCGTGAGGTCGACGTCGGCCCCGTCCGCCTGTTCCTCGCGCTCGAGCCGGGCCTTCGCCGCCTCGAGCCGCTCCTCGGCCCGGGCCTTCAGCGCGTTGACGCGCTTCCCGAACTCGGGGCGCTCCTCGGGGGGGAGGTCGCCGATCCGGTCGAACAGCGCCGTGATCGCTCCCTGGTTGCGGCCGAGGTACTTGATGCGGAAGGCCTCGGCGTCGTCTTCGCTCTCGATCGTTTCGGCGTCGATCTGCTCGCGCAGCGCGTCGATCTCGTCGGGCATGGAGGATGGCTACGAGGTGGGGGGTCACGAGAGAACGAGTTCGGAGGGAGACCACGGTACGGTACAGAACGCGTCCTCAGTACCGGACAAACAAAAAATCCCGCCGGTCCTGCGAGGCAGGGGCGGGATGCGGTCACCGGCAATGTCGGCGGTCGACGGTCAGCGTCCCTGCGGAGTCCGTGCGGTCGAAAACGCAAAGGCAAACCAAACCGGGAGGTGCGTCGACATCGCAACAATGCGGTTCGTGAAGAACCGGGCGGAAACCGTGAGGAGTGACGCCGTGAGACGGAACGCACTCGTCACGCGTCACGCATCGCGTCTTACTCCATCACGTGGGACACGATCTCCTCGAAGGCGTCCGGGTCGTGGACCGCGAGGTCGGCCAGGACCTTCCGGTTCATGTCGAGGTCCGACTTGCGGTACTGCCCCATGAACTGGGAGTAGCTGACGTCGTGCTGGCGCGTGGCCGCGTTGATCCGGGTGATCCACAGTCGCCGGAACCGCCGCTTCTTCTGGCGACGATCGCGGTAGGCGTACTGCAAGCCCTTCTCGACCGCGTGCTTCGCCACCTTGTACACCTTGCTGCGGCGGCCCCAGTAGCCCTTCGCCTTGTTCAGAATTTTCTTCCGGCGGCGTCGGGTGGCCGGCTTGTTCGTTGCGCGCGGCATGGGCGGGGAGGGAAGTCGATTCGTGGACGCAGAGAGACAGGAAACGTAGCAAACGGGCGGCGAGGCGTTCCCTCGGCCGCCCGGAAAGAGTTCAGGAATCCCCGATGGAGGTTCTGGGGAGGGGCCGTCCACCGGATCGGTCAGGGGCGGCTACGTCGACAGCATCCGCTTGACGCGCTTCCGGTTCGCCTTGTCGTCGATGACGACACTCTTGCGGAGCTGGCGCTTCCGCTTCGGGCTCTTCTTCGTCAACAGGTGGCCCTTGTTCGCCTTCTTGCGCTTCACCTTGCCGTTGCCGGTCGTCTTGAAACGCTTCTTGGCGCCGCTGTGGGACTTCATCTTAGGCATGACGAAACACCCGTAAGGGATTGGTTCGAGAGCACAAGTAAAACCGGAACCCACTGTATGAAGGCCGCGGAGGCTCGTTCCCGCGCAGGCGGTGCCTTCACGGGGAACGCACCCCCGAGCGGGAGGCCCGAACCGACGTGGCGGCACCCTACTTGTTTTTGTGTGGGGCGAGGATGGTCGTCATGCGCCGGTTCTCCATCTGCGGCTGCTGGTCGATGCGGGCCACGTCCTGGAGCCGCTCGATGAGGCGACGCAGCAGGTCCATGCCCTGGTCCTTGTAGACGATGTCCCGGCCGCGGAACTGGACGTAGGCCTTCACCTTGTTGCCGTCCTCCAAAAACTCGCGGGCGTGGTCCGCCTTGAAGTTGAAGTCGTGCTCCTCGGTCTGGGGCC
>JBDGQP010000051.1:0-97 GCA_042218975.1 Salinibacter sp. | reverse complement strand
GCCGGAAGCGAAGCTCCTTCATCTCCATGGACTTCGACTTCTTCCGGCGCCGCTTCTCCTCCTTCTGCTTCTCGTAGCGGTACTTGCCGTAGTCGAG
>JBDGQP010000050.1:9952-12803 GCA_042218975.1 Salinibacter sp. | reverse complement strand
AACCGATGTGTTCAAGCCCTCACCGCTCCGCGCTTATTTTTGTCGTGTAGTTAGGGCTGCATGACACACATACCCCAGGAGGCGAAGGAATACATCCGAAACCGAATCAAAGAAGCTATGGGCGGTGGGACGGATGTGTCTGCCCGCCTGAAGCTCAAATCGGTTAACGCCGTTGTGAGAGGATGGGCGAATTACTACAAATACTGCACGGAGGCAGCCAAAGCCTTCAACGATGTGGGCCACCATTTATGGATCCGCACAATTGATTGGCTGTGTCGGAAGTACGAATGTAGCAAAAGTAGGCTCATCCAACGAAAGCTGGATAACAAAATCCCAATCAGGATCAATGGGGTCACCCTTGTAGATCTCAATGGGATGTCCACGATAAGGACAGAAAGCCCGAGAAAGCACTCACACCCATACCTGGATAAGGAGAGGGGACGCCCACCAGAAAGCCAGTGGGGGAAGAGTCGCCGCACTGAGCACCCAGGGCCGGACCCATACCTTGCCAACTCAGAAGAGCGTGAGGGGTCAGAGGATGTGGCCTTCGAAGCTCGTCTGAGAGATGGCAACGAGTGCCAGGCCAAGGGATGTGATGCAGGAGGAATGAACAAGAAGTCTCTTCCTGTCCATCACATCCGGCGACGTAGGTCAGAGGATGATGACCGTCTGGAGAATATGGTGACGTTATGCCGGAGATGCCACCGGAAACATCACCACACCGACCAAGTGGTCAAAGTCCACCTTCCAAGTGGTCAAAGTCCACCTTCAAGAAAAGGAGGAACCACACAAGCTATCGTAGTCCTACTGGAGAGCCGACCTACGGAGAAATCCGTACGGGCGGTTCGGGTGAGAGAGAAGCGGGAAACGGCCTGGAAAAGAACGGGAAGCCCGACAGGGTCATACGCGCCCGCTCTCTACTCCACCAACGGCTGACGCGCCCCGGGCCGTCGTCGGGGCTTGGGTTCAGGACGGCCGTCGCTTAGCTTGGTAGACCCGCCCCCTCGCGATTGTCCTCCCACTGTTCCTGTGTTCTCCGTATGGCAACGTCCAAGCAGCACCTCCTCGTCATTCTCGATGGCTGGGGCTTGGCCGAGGATCCGTCGGTCAGCGCCGTGGACCGGGCCGAGACGCCGTTCGTGGACGGCCTGATGGCACAGCATCCCCACGGCGTCCTCCGGGCCTCCGGGCGCCCTGTGGGCCTGCCGGACGGGCAGATGGGCAACTCGGAGGTGGGGCACACGAATCTAGGGGCGGGAACGGTGGTCTGGCAGGAGATCCTTCGCATCTCGACGGCCATCGAGGACGGGACGCTCTTCGACAACGAGGCGCTCGTGGAGGCCGCCCGGCACGCCCGGGCGAACGACCAGAAGCTACACCTCATGGGGTGCTTCTCCGACGGGGGGGTGCACAGCCACCTCGAGCACCTCTACGGCCTCCTCGAGCTCGCCCGGCGGGAGGCCCTCGCGCCGGAGCAGGTGTGCGTCCACGCCTTCACCGACGGCCGCGACACCGACCCCCACGCGGGCGTCGAGTACACGCGGCAGTTTCGGGCGGCCGCCGAGGAAATCGGCGTCGGGCGGCTCGTGTCCATCGTGGGTCGCTACTACGCGATGGACCGCGACGAGCGCTGGGAGCGTACCGAGCGGGCCTACCGGCTGCTGACGGAGGGAACGGGGGCGGCCTTCGACGACCCGATCACGGCCCTCGAGGCCAGCTACGAGGACGACGTCACCGACGAGTTTGTCGAGCCCCGCCGCATCCGCGTCGAGGACGAAGGGGCCGTCGGCACGAACGGCACGCGGGTCGAGGACGGCGACGCCGTGGTCTTCTTCAACTTTCGGGCCGACCGGGCCCGGCAGCTCACCCGCGCCTTCACGGAGGCCGACTTCGAGGGCTTCGAGCGGACGCCCCCGGACGACCTCCACTTCGTCATGATGACGCCCTACGACGAGGACTTCGACCTTCCGGTCGCGTTCGATCGGGTCAACCTGGAGGACACGCTCGGAGAGGTCGTCAGTCGTCGGGGGGGGCGGCAGTTGCGCGTGGCCGAGACGGAGAAGTACGCCCACGTCACCTACTTCTTCGGCGGCGGGCGCGAGGCCCCGTTCGAGGGGGAGGACCGGATCGTCGTGCCCTCCCCGGACGTGGCGACCTACGACCGGCAGCCCGAGATGAGCGCGCCGGAGGTGGCGGACCGGGCCGAAGCCGCTCTTCGCGACACCGAGTACACCCTTGCGGTCCTCAACTTTGCCAACCCCGACATGGTGGGGCACACCGGCGATTTCGACGCCGCCGTGGAGGCCTGCGAGGCCGTCGACGCGGCGGCGCGGCAGGTGATCGAGGCCGCCCGCACCCACGGCTACTCGGTGAGCGTGATCGCCGACCACGGAAACGCCGACAAGATGCGCAACCCCGACGGCTCGCCCCATACCGCCCACACCACCGCCCTCGTCCCGCACATCATCCTGGCGGATGGGGTCGACGGGCCGGTGACGGACGGCAAGCTCGGAGACGTGGCCCCCACCATTCTGTCGCTGCTCGGGGAAGAGATTCCCGACTCGATGGACGGGGACGTGCTCGTCCCGTCTCCCAGCCGCGCGCAGGGCTGATGTCGACTCCGGTGGCCGGATTCGGATTGCCGTCGTCGGTCGGCCTCCGGTGGGAGGGAGGAGAGGACGCGTGGAGGCACGGGCATCAAATCCATCCCCACATCCACTTTTCCGGACCGCCCGGCCCGAACGAAGCACGCGGAGTTCGCATAGCGGGGCCCGAGCCTACCGGATCGTCGGCACGAAGGGCAGGCGGGCCTGGACCGAGCCGTTCGTGCCGGTCACGCGTCGGAAGATCC
>JBDGQP010000050.1:0-9942 GCA_042218975.1 Salinibacter sp. | reverse complement strand
CCAGAGGGAGCGCTCCAGCGGGGTGGCCGCCATCGACTGCCAGAGGGTCGTGACCTGCGTGGCAAACCGCTCGTTGAGCCGCTCTACGAAGGTCTTCGGGCGGGGCAGGATGCGCGTCCGGTAGGGGCCGTCGCCCATGTCGGCCGCCCGGCCCGCGATGGCGATGGCGTCCTGCAGCGTGCCGAGGGTATCGACGAGGCCGACCGCCTCGGCGTCCCGTCCCGACCAGATGCGGCCCTGTGCCACGTCGTGGACGGCCGAGGTATCCATGTCGCGCCCGGCGGCCACGCGCCGCAAGAAGGTCTCGTAGATGCTGTCGATCGATCGACTCAGGAGCCGCCGCTCGCTGGGGGCCAGGGGCTTGGTGGGAGTGTATAGGTCCGCGTAGGGGCTGGTCGTGACGTCGTCGAAGGTGACGCCGAGCCGGTCCTCGAACAGGCCCCGCGCGTTCCAGAGCAGGCCGAACACGCCGATCGATCCGGTCGTGGTTGTGGCGTTGGCGACGATCGTGTCGGCCGGGGCCGCCATGTAGTACCCGCCGGACGCCGCCACCCCGCCCATCGACACGATCAGTGGCTTCGCCTTGGCGGTCCGCTGCGCGGCCCGCCAGAGGGCCTCGGACGCCGCGGCGCTGCCGCCCGGCGAGTTGATCCGAAGGACGACGGCCTGGGTGGAGGTCGAGGTGCGCGCTTCGTTCAGGGCCTTGATCACGGGGGTCGAGCCCAGCACCTGGGAGGTCGGGCCGAAGGGGCTCTGATTCGGATCGCCGGACACGATGTTGCCCTGCCCGTAGACGATGGCGACGGAGCCCTCGCCGGTAAACGACACCCCTGTGTCGGGGGCCGGCACCTGCTGGTAGGACGACACCGTGATGGTGGGCAGGTCCGCCTGCGAGGGGAGGTCCAGCTCGGCGCGGAGCAGGGACCGCACCTCGCCCTCGTACCGGAGCCCGTCGATCAGCCCCTCGTCGACCGCCTCCTCGGCCCGGAGAAGGGCGTCGTCCTCGGCGAGCTGTCGGAGGGAGTCCGGGGACAGGGCGCGGTCCCCGGCCACGGCGGTGACAAACTCGGTGTTAACCGTCGACAGCAGGGCGTCGAGCTGCTTCCGGTTCGCCTCAGAGAGGTCCGACCGGATGAAGGGCTCCACGGCACTCTTGTACTTGCCGGCCCGCACGACCTCCGGCTCCACCTGCAGCTTGTCGAACGTGTTCTGGAAGAAGGCCAGGATCGAGGCAAAGCCGTTGTACTCGAACGAGGCCTGGGGCCCCACGAAGACGCTGTCCGCCGCGCTCGCCACGTAGTACCCCTTCTCCCCGAGCCCGAACTCCTCGCTCGACGCGATGACGGGCATTCCCTGTTTCTGCAGGGCCTGCACGGAGGCCCGCACCTCCTCGAGGGTCCCCCAGGAAGCGGATGTGCCCTTCATGCGAAGCCACACGGCCTCGATCCGCTCGTCCTGCCCGGCGTTGCGGAGGGCGGTCTGCAGGTCGAGGAGGTCGTAGCTGGGCCCCTCCCCGAAGGCCTGCTGGACGGGATCGCTGGTCGTCCGCTCGGGGATGGCGCCCTCGATGGGAAGGACCAGGACCGAGCCCGGCTGCACCGACGGGGCGGTGTCGCCCGACAGGGCGAGGGCGAAGAAAAAGAAGAACAGGAAAAACACCACCAGTCCAAACGCGACGAGGGTGCCGAGCACGCTGGCGGTCAGGGTGGATAGGAAGCGCATGTAGGGGACGCGGGCAGACGGAAGAGCAAACGGGACCCCACCGAGGAAAAAAGCCCCCTCGTGCACACGGCCCTTATACGGACCCGGGCCGTACCGTTTCGGGGCCGTGGGGGGGCGCAGTCGGCCGGCGGAGAGGAAACCTGCCCCCGAAGGTCCATGTAGAGCAATGGAGAGCGTTCTCCGGCTGCTGACGCCGCCCTCCCCTGCGGTCGGCGGAGCACGTCCGGGGCCGCACGGCACGATCCCGTCGCCGTGGGCACGCGCTTTGCGGGGACGAGGCCTGCTTCCGCCCCGGCGCACCCCGGGCCACGTAGCGACCACGACCGTTCGGACGTTTCTTCGGAAAAGTCAGTACGCACCGACGTGAGCACCAGCGTTGCCAACGCGGAGGACCAGCACGACGACCCCCCGGCCCTGAGCGACCGGGAGCGGACCATTCTTCGTCTCGTCGTCGAGGAATTCGTCGACGCGGCGGGGCCGGTCGGGTCCCGGTCGCTGGCCAAAGACAGCTCGCTGGACCTCAGTGCCGCCTCCATCCGCAATACAATGGCGGACCTGGAGGACATGGGGTACCTCGATCACCCCTACACCTCGGCCGGCCGGGTGCCTACCCGTCTCGGCTACCGGACGTTCGTGGACGAACTGATGGACACCCCCCAGCTCACGGAGGTCGAGCAGGAGATGCTCAAGATGCGCCTCGCGCGGCTCGTGAGCGACACCGATGAGCTGCTCCGCGAGAGCACCCACCTGCTGAGCACCCTCTCGAACCTGCTCGGCATTGCCCTGAGCCCCCGCCTGTCAACGGGCGTCCTCGACCGCCTCGACATCGTGCCCCTGTCGGGCTCGCGCCTGATGTTTGTACTCAGTGTCGAAGGGGGCCTCGTGAAAACCATCGTCCTCGGGTTCGAGTCCGACCTCAAGCGGTCTGAGATCGATCGGGTCGTCTCCATCCTCAACGAGCGCCTCGCCGGCCTCACCCTCGAGGAGATCCGGGAGACCCACGAGGAGCGCGTGAAGGATCTCCGCGATCAGACCGGCCTCATCCAGCTCGTGGTTGAGGAGTCCACGGTTCTCTTCAGCGAGCCCGAAGAGGGACGGCTGGAGTTTGGCGGGACGGAGAACATTCTCTCACAGCCCGAATTCCAGGAGCCGGACGATGTGCGCCGCCTCATCGAGATTATCGAGGACGAGCACCGGGTGGTGCAGGTGCTCGAGAATCTCTTCGAGTCGGACCCGGACGCCGTGGGGCAGGCCATCATCCGCATCGGCGGCGAGACCGAGGAGGAAGAGATGGAGTCCTACTCGATCGTCACGTCCCCGTACCGGCTCGGCGAAACGGTCGGGACGCTGGGCGTCATCGGCCCGACGCGAATGGACTATCCGCGGGCCGTGGCCCTTGTCGAGAACGCCGCCGACGTCATCAACCGCTCGGGGGACGGCCTATCGGAGCGCTCCGGTCGCCCGGCCTAGTAGAGGCCCCTGTCTCGGCGACGACTCGATGTCGGCGGCCTGCGGGCCCGTCGGTGCGCCCGGCTCGTTCCCACGAGGAGAGGCGGCCCCCGCCGGCCGGAGACCTCGGCGGGGGGCCCGGGTCGACCCCGATGGGCCTGAGCCGGGAAGGCGTGCTCGCCGGCGCATTCGCTCTGCGTGTTTTGAGAAGCGCTGGTCGCCGGCCCACCCCGGGGACCGTTCGTTTTCGGATCCGTCACTGTGACAATCATTCCCTCCCTGATCGTGAGCACAAACCCAGCCAACGGCCAGCAGACGGCCGACGAGACCGAGCCTTCCGAGCAGCCCGCCGACGAGGCCCCTTCAGACCCGGAGGCCGAATCGGGCCCCGACGACACCGAGGGGCCCGCCGACCCGGCCGAGCGCATCGAGGCGCTCACCGAAAAGGTCGAGGCGCTCGAGGAGGAGCGCGACGAACTCAACGACAAGGTGCTCCGCAAGGCCGCCGAGTTTGAGAACTTCCGCCGGCGGATGAACCGGGAGAAGGAACGCCGCCACGAGGCCGGCATGATCGAGGTGATCGAGCCGATCCTCGAGGTGCTCGACGACTTCGAGCGGTCCCTTGACGCCGCGGAGGAACTGGAGGAGAGTCAGGATCCGGCCTCGGCCTACGAGTCCCTGAAGGGGGGCGTCGAGATGGTATTTCGTAAATTTCGGGACACCCTGGAAACCCTGGGGGTCGAGCCCATTGAAGCCGAAGGTGAGCCGTTCGACGAAAGCCTGCACGAGGCGATGATGCGCCAGCCCTCGGAGGAGGCCGAACCCGGCACGGTGCTGCAGGAAATCCGCACGGGCTACCGCATGGACGACCGCGTCATCCGTTACAGCCGGGTCGTGGTGGCCGCCGAGCCCTCCGAGCAGGAGGCCGCCGAGGACGACGCGTAGCCGAGACTCGCGCCGCGACACGTTTTTTTCTGATCTGGAGCCCCCTCACCTATGCCGAGCGACTACTACGACGTTCTCGGGGTGGATTCTGATGCCTCGCAGGACGAGATCAAAAAGGCGTACCGGAAGAAGGCGATGGAGTACCATCCGGACCGCAACCCGGACGACCCGGAGGCTGAGCAGAAGTTCAAGCAGGCGTCGGAGGCCTACGACGTGCTCTCGGACCCGGAGACCCGTCAGCGGTACGACCGGTACGGCGAGGCGGGGCTCGGCCAGGACGGGGGCGGGCGTCGGCGCGGCGGCCGGGGCTTCCACGACATCGAGGACATTTTCAGCGCGTTCGACGACATCTTCGGCGGGGGGGGCGGGCGTCGCCGCTCGCGCCGCCAGCGGGGCCGGCCCGGAAGCGACCTCCGCGTGAGTCTGCCCCTCACGCTGGAAGAGATTGCGGAGGGGGCCGAGAAGAGCATCAAGGTCCGTAAGTTCATGGAGTGTGAGACCTGCGACGGCACCGGGGCGGAAGGGGGCATGGCCGGCGAAAACTACGCGATGTGTCCCAAGTGCGACGGCACCGGCGAGGTCCGAGAGGTCTCCCGGTCGGTCTTCGGTCAGTTCGTCAACGTCCAGGCCTGCCCGCAGTGCGACGGCGAGGGGCGGATCGTGGAGAATTCCTGCGACGACTGCGGCGGCGAGGGCCGGGTGAAGGGCGAAGAGACCATCACCGTCAACGTGCCGGCCGGCGTTATGGAGGGCAACTACCTCACGATTACCGACGCCGGAAACGCCGGCACTCGCGGGGGCCCGTCGGGCGACCTGCGGATCGAGATCGAGGAGGAGGCCCACGACGACTTCGTCCGGGACGGCCTCGACATCTACCACGACGTCTACCTCTCCTTCCCGGAGGCGGCCCTCGGGACGGAGGTGGAGGTGCCCACGCTGGAGGGCCGCGCCCGCCTCGAGGTGGAGCCCGGCGTGCAGGCCGGCAAGATCCTGCGGATGCGCAACCGGGGGGTCCCCGACCTAGAGGGAGCGGGGAAGGGCGACCAGATGATTCGCATTCACGTGTGGACGCCCCAGGACCTCGACGCAGAGGAGCGCCAGATGCTCGAGGAGCTGCGGGACCACGACCACTTCCAGCCCGAGCCCACGGAGCCGAACACCGAGAAATCCTTCTTCCGCCGGGTGTCGGACGTGTTCTCGTAACAGACGTGTTCTCGTAACATCTGTGTCGGCGCCGAACGGGGAGCAGGAGGGGTGCGTACGCTCACTCCCGTTTTGGGACGGGTCCTGCTCTCTTTCCACAGGCGGAAGAGTTCCGGCCGGGGACCGTGTTCGCTCCGTGATCAATACTCTGGCGCATATGTCCGAGCCCGTCGAGGGAAGTGCATTTCGGTCCGCGATGCGACGAGTGCCCGCCCCCGTCGTAGTCGTCACGGCGCACGGAGACACGGAGGCGCGGGGGATCACCATCGGCTCGTTCACGAGCGTCGCGCTGGACCCGCCCCTCGTGAGCTTCAACGTGGGGCGGGCGTCCCAGATGCACAGCATCATGGAGACCTGCTCGGCCTACGCGGTCCACGTTCTCTCCGAGCAGCAGGTGCACCTGGCCAAGCGGTTCGCGACGCCCGGCCTCACGGGTGAGGAGCAGTTCGAGGCCGTGCCCCACCACACGCGACCGGACGGCGAAATCCCGCTCCTCAACGACGTGACGGCACGGCTGCTGTGCACGCCGAAGGACTCGATCGTGGCCGGCGACCACACGCTCTACATCGGGCAGGTCGTCGAGATCGAAGAGCCCCCCGACGCCGGGGCCGTGCTCTACTACCAGAGCAGCTACCGGGGGGTGGGCAGCGAGCTGCCGTCCACCGAGTTGTCGCCGGTGAAGCGCGTGTCGAGCGACTCGTCCTGACTGCCGACGCCGAAGAAGGCGAAGTCGTACCGCGCCGGGTCCGCGGCGCAGAACGAGCGGCAGATGGCCGTGAGCCGCCGGACGGCTTTCCAGTCGTTCGTCTTCCGGTCCAGCAGCCCGAGGGCCCGCGCCTGGCGTCCCACGTGCACGTCGACCGGCAGCATCAGGTCCGCAGGGTCGAGGCCGTCCCAGATCCCGAGGTCGACGGGCCCGGGCCGCACCATCCAGCGCAGGTACATGTTGAGCCGCTTGCAGGCGCTGCCGGACGCCGGCCGTGCCAGGTGCTTGCGGAGGCGCCGGGGCGTCTCGTCGTCAATCGTGAGGAGGGTGGTGCTTGCCCCCTGCAGCATGGCCGAGACGGGCGAAGGGCCTTCGGGGTCGTCGGGGCGATGGGCGGCGAAGAGGCCCTCCACCGTGCCGTACCGGTCGAGCGCGGCACTCAGGTTGTTTGTGAGCCAAAGCGCGTCGACGGGCTGGAACGTGCGGTGCACGAAGCCATCGAGGGCCGCCGCGTCCGTCTCCGGCTCGAACGAGCGCACGAAGCGATCCGGGGCGTGGTCCATCCGCTCACAGAGTTCCTCCAGCTTCCGTAGCATCACGTCGCGCCGCCCCCACGCCAGCAGGGCGGCGTAGAGCCCAATCACCTCCTGGTCCCGCGGGTCGTCGAAGGCATGGGGGATGGAGATGGGATCGTCCTCGATGAACGACGGCTGCTCGTAGCGGTCGACGAGCGAGTCGAGGTACGATCGAAGTTCGGAGAGCGACGCCACGTCGGATGTGAAGGCACAGGAAGGAGAGCGCGTGAATGCATTCGAACGCTTGCCCCGGGTGTTTCGGCTGCGGAATACACAGGCCCCGAGCGACCGGGACCGGAACTGCTCTGGGTCGGACACCGCCACCAAATCGACGGCAGTCATGCCATTCCAGGTGGGGGGTTGTCCGCCGCGGACGATGCCCGTGGGGATTACCGATGTAACCAGGTGGATCGGAGTAGATGGAGCAAAAACTGTTTCCATTTTGCCCACTGAGCGTAAAATCGTAAATCGGTGGTCAGAAAATCATAAATCGGTGGTCAGCGGCAGATACAGCGGCTGAGACGCAGGCATGTACGTCGTCTCCCGGTAGGGACTGCTGACAGCTGCAGTAGTTACGCAAAGTGCCCAATTCGAACGCAGGCGCAGTGTTTGCTCGGGATCATGTGCGCAGTGGTGTATGTTCATTTTACCGGTTCCGCCATGGACCTGACCCCATCTTGCCTACTTTTCTACCGACGACGACCTGAAAACAAATCTGCATCCACGTCGTCGGCCCGCGCGGGTCCGCACCACGTTCGGATCGTCTCCACGACCAACCGCGACCTCGCAGTTCGCGCCTGAGCGATATGTCTACACCCCTTCGGACCTACCCCCGATTCCTCGTTGTGGCCCTCTTCCTAGCCTTCTCCTGGGCCGGGGCAGGCGGTGTGACCAGCCACGCACAGGATCTGCCGTCCTGGGCGGAGCCAAGAAGCCCTCAGCATCAGCCAAGTAGTGATGTTCAGAGAGAGCCCCGAAACCCGAATCGTGAACCCCAAATTCGTGAACCCCAGAGAAGTGACTACCCATCCAGCCAGCAACGTCTCCCGCAGCCTGGTCAGGGAACTTCCCAACTCGGGGGTATGAGAACACAAGGTGCAACAGGAGAGTCCTGCAGCGTATCAAAGGACTGTTCGGGGTACCCCAACGAATACTGCGCAACCGTGGGAAAGAGTGGAAAAAAGAAGTGCTTCACCAATGGGAGTGGACCGGGAAATGGAGACAATGGGCAACAGAAACCCCCCAGCGTGCCGGTCGGTTCACATGGAATCTGGCTTATCATAGTGGGACTGACCTACGGTGGTTATCGCCTGTCCTGATCGTTCGATACTTGATACACCGATAATTCAGACTGAAAGAACTGTAAATGTGAACCGCTTGGGCCAGTCAGTCGTGGTGTTAGATAACGTGGTGTTCGATAGCTTTGCCTCCACCCGGCACTGTTGTGTGTTTTCTTCTCCGGCGTCATTCCACGAAGTGTCCGGACGTGAGACCCAGTGCCGAGTCCCGCTTTCCTGAAACTCTGGTCCTCACTAATTTTCTACGATTCACTCCCGGTCGGCGCCGTCGCCGTCGCGCTGATGCTGGGGACCGGGGCGCTACTCGACGTGCCCACGGCCGGCCCGCTCTTGGTCGCGGCGTTCTGCGGCGTGGCCCTCGTCTACCTCGCAGACCGGACCCTGGGCCACTCCCCGGAGGATCGCACTAATCAGCCGGCTCGGCTCGACTGGGCCCGCCGTCACCGGGCCTGGATCTGGGGAGAGGGGCTTCTGCTGATTGTCGGGGCCGGTCTTTCGGTTCTGTTATTGCAATGGAAAACCATCAGCGGTGCCGCACTTCTCGGTGGCCTTGGGGCGCTGCACGTCTGGTCGGGCTTGTCTGAGGTCGGGGAGTCGATGGGGGCACGCCTGCTCAAGCCCCTCGCCGTGGCCGGGACCTGGGCGATCGGCGGGGTCCTTCTGCCGGTTCTTGAGGCGGGGGCTCCCGTAACCGCCTCCGTGGCGGGACTCGCAGTCTACCGATTTCTGTTCATCCTCCCCAACGTGATGCTCGCCGACTGGGGCGACCGGGCCGGGGACACAGCCGCCGGGCTCCGGCCCTGGACCGAGGGAGTCACGGCCGGGGGCGTCCGATGGACGGCGAGCGGGCTCCTGAGCCTGGCCCTCGTCGGCGCGATCGGGGCCTCGGCCGCGTATCCGCGGCCCCTCTTGCTGTGGGTCGACGCGGTCGGCCCGCTGCTGATGCTGGGTGCGGTCTGGACGGCGGACCCGACGCGTCCGGCCCACCGGCTCGGGCTCGACCTGCTCGTCGGCTGGCCCGCCGTGACCGCCCTCGTGGCGTGGGGGCTGGGGGCGTAGCGCCCCCGAATCCAGCAGTGGGATCACCGCCGTCGGTCGGCCTTTACCGATCCGTGAAGAAATGTACGAGGACCGGTTCCGCGCATGTGAGGCTCGGTCCTCCGCCCACCGCAGAACCCGTTCAGAGACTTTTGCACGGATCGGTAGGCCCGTATCGGGGCGGCACGTGGGGGGAGGCCGCCCGCGTCCACGCATCCATTCGTCCAGTCCTCTCCCCCCCGAACGGACCACGCGGAGTTCGCATGAGCGGCGGGAAACCTTCGGGGTCGTCCCTGTATCACGGGACGGATTGTGGAGGCTCGCCTCCACCGCCATTGTCTGACCACAGTACTACCCGTTCCCGCATGTCCGACCCGGAGACCGCCCCCGCGCAGCTGTCGACCGACCGCCCGATCGAGGACTTCACCCGCATCGAGGCCCTCGCCGACCACGTCGACGAGACCGTTATCCTCAAGGGCTGGCTCCACAACAAGCGCGGCTCCGGGGGCATCAAGTTCCTCATCCTGCGCGACGGCTCCGGCTTCGTGCAGTGCGTCGTGCCGCAGGACGCGGTCGACGACGAGAGCTGGGCCGTGGCCGACGACGCGCGGCAGGAGGCCGCCCTGGAGGTGACCGGCACCGTGAGCGCCGACGAGCGCGCCCCTGGCGGGTACGAGCTGCAGGTCGACGCCCTGTCCCGCATCGGTGACTCCGGCGACTACCCGGTGACCCCGAAGGAGCACGGCATCGACTTCCTGATGCAGCACCGCCACCTGTGGCTCCGCAGCGAAAGTCAGTGGGCCGTCATGCGCATCCGGAACCGTGTGGTGACGGCGATCCACGAGTTCTTTCAGGACCGGGGCTTCCTGCAGACCGACGCGCCGATCCTCACGGGCAACGCCGTCGAGGGCACCTCCACGCTCTTCGAGCTCGACTACTTCGACGACCGCTCGGCCTACCTCACCCAGAGCGGTCAGCTCCATGGGGAGGCGATGGCCATGGCCTA
>JBDGQP010000005.1:0-16866 GCA_042218975.1 Salinibacter sp. | reverse complement strand
TCTAGTGACGTGTCGGCAACCTCGACGACGAGAGCCACCGGAAGCTCTCCCCCCATGAGCTCATCGGGCGTACCGCGGAGCACCGCCAGGTCCGGCTCCGGGGCGTCGTACTCCCCCAGTGGGAGGGTCGACTGTGGCTGAATCGCGTATGTGTCTGCGTCGAGCCGCTCCACCAGCACCCGGGTTATCTTCATGACGGCAGCACGGTGGGGAGTATTTTCGGGACTCATCTCGACGATTCGACCGTGAATGAGCTCGACGGAATCCTCCGCCGTGAGGATGCCCGTCTCCCGCATGCGGATGTACTCCTCGTGCGTGAACCGGCGGGACGTCGTTGCCGGCCCCCCCTCCGGGATGGTGCCCGCGTCAGCCATCATATTGAGGACGCCTTGTGAAGCTGAGGCTTGTTGTCTCGGCCCAAACGACGAATGGTTACGGGGAGATTCGTTCGGTCCCTCGTTCCTGCAGACGAGCCCCCGGACTACGGGCTAGACGACGGGTCTGGCAGCCCCACCTGCACGTCGATCCAGTCGGCGATGACGTCGATCGCGGCCGGGTCGAAGGTCTCCTCGATCCGCCCGTACTCGGAGGGCGCGCCCGTATCGGCGGTCTGGAAGAGGTGGTTGAGCCCCTCGAGGGTGCGCACCGTGACGGAGGAGTCTGTGCTCGCGTCCAGGGCCTCAGCGATGGCGGCCTGGTTGGTGTCGGGGGCCACCTGCTGGTCCTTCGCCCCGGCGAGCGCCAGGACCGGCACGTCGACCGCCCGGAGCGTCGAGCGCGGATCGTGGGCGATGAAGAAGCGGAGCCACGGGTCCATGAGGCGCTGTATCTCGCGGTTGATGGTCGCCTCTCCGCTGATGCCGCGCGACTGAACCATGATCGTGCGCAGCTGGCCCGCGATCGCGGCCGAGTCGGCGTCCTGCTTCAGGACCTCGAAGATGCGCTGCTGGGTCCCCCGCTGGAGGGCCTGGATGCGACGGTTGGCGCCCTGCCGCTGGATGCGCCGCCGCAGCTGGTCGGCCAGGATGGCGTCGCCCGGGAGGCCCGGCGCGGCCAGCAGGACCAGAAACGCGACCCGGTCGGTCCGGGTGGCCACCATCGGTGCGATGATTCCGCCCTCGCTGTGGCCGACGACGCCGATCTGGCCCGCGGCTACCTCCTCGCGGCGCGCCAGCGCCTCGACGGCGGCGACCACGTCGCCGGCCAGGTCGGCGCTGGTGGCCCCCGCCTGCGTGCCCCCGGACTCCCCGACGCCCCGCTCGTCGAAGCGGAGGACGGCCAGCCCGCGGCGCGTGAGGGCGTCGGCCAGCACCAGAAACGGCTTGTGGCCCATGATGGCGGCGTTGCGGTCGCTCGGGCCGGAGCCCGCCACGAGCACGACGCCCGGCACCGGCGCGGTGGTATCCGGACGCGTGAGGGTGCCCCGCAGCGTCACGCCCGCCGCCTCGTTGCGGAAGGTGACGGCCTCACTCTCGTAGGGGTAGGGCACATCCGGCTCTTGTGGCCGCCGCACCGAGGGGGCCTCGTCGGTACGCTCGAGGGTCAGCGGCAGCCGGCGGCCGCCCTGCCTCCACTGTCCGTCGAGCACCCGGGCGCTGTCGCCGATCACCCCCGCGAACGCCCCGGCGATCGACGGCACTTCGAGCCGCAGCTTGTCCGCGTCCACGAGAATGCGGCCGATAGGGATGCCCGTCGCCCCCTGGTCGGGGCTATCCATCGTACCGACGAGGCGGCCCTCTGCGTCGGTCTGCACGTGCATGACGACGCGCAGGTCGGTCTGCCCCACCGTGAGGGTCCCCACCCAGTCGCCGACGAAGCGGGCCGTGTCGGCGGCCGCGGGGGCGGCCTCCTGCGCCGCGGCCGGGCGGGGCCCACCCGTGGCGCACAGTCCCCCGCCGAACAAGAAGGCGATCAGTAGCAGGCGTCGACACCAGAGCGCGAAGGGGGGAGCGGAGGCCACAGGAACGGTGCGTGTTGAGAAGGTGACGGAACGGGACGCAGAGGGGCCGGGATGGACGGGGGCACGCGGTCGGGGATCCGCCGGGGGTTCGGCGGTCGTCAGCCGCCGGGCAGGGCCGTCCCGTCCACCCGCCGCAGGGGGGCGTGCTCGGGGCATTCGTCCTGCATCCGCTCCCGGAACGCCGCGAACGAGGGCGCCGACGGGACCGCCACGAGGTGGGACGAACAGTCGCAGTCCGACGCCCCGAAGCCGACGAGCGGCACATCCGTGTTGGGCATCCCCCGCAGTGCCACGGCCCAGACGCATTCGCGCCGCGTCGGGTCGTGGGTGTACCACACCGCTTCAAGGGTCGTGCCGGATCGCAGGTAATCGACGTGCCAGTGGCGGGCGCCGTCGCCGCGGGCGTGGCGCCGCACCCGGGCCCGCACGCCCCCCGGCCCGAAGGCACTGCCGACGTAGACGTACATCCCCGGCCGGATCGTCAGTTCGCCCAGCGCCCCCACGTCGATGCGGTGCCGCTCGTCGGCGCGGAAACGAAGGCAGTAGGTCCCCGGATCGCTCGTCATGCTGGTTCTTCCCGCCCGGCCCATCCCGCCTCAGCGGGCCCGACGTCGAGGGACCGGGCAGGAGCGGACGGTAGGAGAGGAAGCCCCACGGCGAGAAGGCCCGGCAGGCCCGAAGTACGGAGCGACACGGAACGGTGGAGATGAGGAGAAACGGAAGTTGGATCTTCGTGCCACCTACAGACGGCCGCCAGGGTTCCCGCCGGGCGCGGCCGCGCTCCTCCTCCCCTTCCCAACCCGGCGGCCCGCTCCGTCGGAAGGCCGGGTCTCTTCCGAAAGAGCCGCGGTTCTGTGCGTCCTTCGACTTTGGTTTGTTTCAGGTATAGGCCAGGTTGCTCGGCTCTTCATTCACACCACCAAATCCTTTTCTCAGCCCTGAGTCCTCCCGAGACCTACGCCGCCGACGAGTCGAATCGTCGGCGCCAGGAGCTTCTTGATGATGCCTTCGCGGCGACGACCCGCGCCTTCCTCGACGACCGGTCCGTGCCGGACGGGGCCGATGTCCTCGACGCCGGCTGCGGCCTCGGGCGGACGACCCGGCACCTGCGCGACTGCCTCTCCGCGCCCCGGCGGGTGGTGGGCCTCGACGCGGACGCCGATCTTCTGGCGGTTGCACGCGACCGGAGCGACACCGACGGCTCAGTCGATCTGGCGTACCGGGAAGGCGACGCGGACGATCTGCCCTTCGACGACGACACGTTCGACGTAGTCTTCGCCCGGTTTCTGCTGACGCATCTGCCCGAGCCCGCGGAGGCGGTCGCGGAGTTTCGGCGCGTGTGTCGCCCGGACGGTCTCATGGCGGTGCAGGAGCCGGACTTCGCGTCGCTCGGGACCTGGCCGCCGAGCCGGGCCTACCAGATGATTCAGGAGGCCGCGTCCGCGCTGCTCGACCCGGAGATGGGCCGAAAGACGTGGGGGCTCTTCCGCGGGGCCGACCTCAGAGGGCCGGAGGGGGCCGACACGCCGGCGGTGGAGGCCGTCGTGCCCGTCGAGACCGACCGGACGGCCCTGCGGAAGTGCTTCACGCTCAGCGTCGAGGCGATCGGGGGCGCGCTCCTGGACCAGGGCGAGCTGACCCCCGACGAGCACGAGGCCCTCGTCGAAGAGACCCGCCGGATCGAGCAGGACCCCGACCGGCTGACAGCGGCCTACACGGTCTACTCGGTCTGGGGCCGGGCATGAAGGGGCGGCTGGGCGATGGCCCAGAGGGCCGGGCGCAGCACGGGTCCCTCGACGGGGGTCCCGACATCCCGAAGCGGGGCGACACGACCCCCTCAGCGCAGAACGCTAAACCCGTAACGCGTCACACGATCTCGTCCGGCCCGTTCTCCAGGACCGGCCCGCGGTAGCCGAAGACCGTCTGCAGCGCCTTCGTGAAGAGGGGCGACTGCTTCTGCACGTACCACTGGTCGGCCACGCGGCGCACGCCCTCGCCCCAGGCGGGGTACGGGTGGATCGTGTCGCCGATGTTGCGGAGGGTGACGCCGTTGCGCATCGCGATGGCGAACGACGTGATGAGCTCGCCGGCGTGGGACCCCAGCACGCTTGCGCCCAGGATGGTGCCGGTCAGGCCCTTGGCGTGGACCTTGATCTGGCCGGTCGTCTCGCCCTCGGTGAGGGCGCGGTCGAGCTTGCTGTAGGGGAAGCGGTACGTCTCGTACGACACGCCGTCGGCGTCGAGCTGGTCGGCGCGGGCCCCGACGTGGGCCAGCTCCGGCTCGGTGTAGGTGACCCAGGGGACGTGGTCGATGTCCATCTTCGAGGGCACCTTCAAAAGCGCGTTCGTGACGGCCACCTTCGCCATGTGGTTGCTCATGTGCGTAAACTGGTAGCGGCCCGTCACGTCGCCGGCGGCGTAGATGTGCGACTGGCTGGTGCGGCAGCGGTCGCTAACGGTGACGCCCTTGCGGGTGTACTCCACGCCCGCCGCCTCCAGGTTGAGGCCGTCGACGTTCGCCGCGCGTCCGGTGGACAGGAGCAGGGCGTCGGTTTTCACGGTGCGGCCCCCGCCCGTGTGGAGGGTCACCTCGTCGCCGTCCTGCGAGACGCGCTCCACCTGCGCGTTCAGCGTGTACTCGACACCCTCCTCTTCGAGCGTCTCGCGCAGGGTGGCGGCCAGCTCCGGGTCGTCGTTCGCGAGGATGCGGTCGGTCATTTCGACGACCGTCACGTCGGTGCCGAGGCGGGTAAACGCCTGCGCCATCTCCGTGCCGATGGGCCCCGCCCCCACGATGGCGAGGCGCTCGGGCTGCTCCTCCAGCTCAAACAGGGTGTGGTTCGTGAGGTAGTCGACCTCGTCGAGCCCGTCGATCGGCGGGACGAGCGGGCTCGCGCCGGTCGCGATGACGACGTAGGTGCCCGTGAGCTGCCGGGTCGCGCCCTCCGCGTCCCGGACGGCCACCGTGTGCGCATCGACGAAGTGCGCGTCGCCCTCGACGACGTCGATGTCCATGTTCTCGAAAATCTCGGGCGCGTCGGCGTCCTCGTAGACCTCCTGCCGCGTCTCCCGCACGTGCTCCATCACGCCGGCAAAGTCGACGCTCATCTCGTGGTCGGTGAGCCCGTACTTGTGGGCCTGGCGCGCCTGCTGGACGACCTTCGCGGCCTTTAGGAGCGTCTTGCTGGGCACGCACCCCGTCCAGGTGCAGTCGCCCCCCAACGCCTCGCGCTCGATCATGGCGGTCTGGGCGCCGAGGTTCGTGGCGATGCCGGCGGCGGAGAGGCCGGCGGCGCCGCCGCCAATCACGAGGACGTCGTAGTCGGGGGTCATGGGGAGAAGAAGCAATGGGGAGAGCGGCGAGGGGCGACGCGTCCTGGGTGGAACAGGGGCCCGATGCGTTACGCCCGCCCGGCGGATGGGTGCCCGAGCCGTTCTCGTCCATCACGCCGAGGGTGCAGGAATTTGCATGGAGGCCGAGCCCGAGGTATGCTGTAGTCATGAGGACGCCGTGTGGTGGTTGATTGGAATCGGCTCACTCCAAATTCGCCACCACAGGCGTCCTCTTTCAATGTTACCCGTTACGCCGCCTGCAATCTGGGACCAACCGTGATCGGACTCGACAGCAGCAAATGTACGTGCGAGCCCGGTCGATCCTGGGGACCCATCCCCGCAACAGTCAGGGGCTTTCTTTAATTTAGGAGACTACCGATCCGTGAGAACGTATGGGAATCACTACCCGCGACAGTTGCGGACCGTGCATCGCCGTAAGCAGAGAACCGGACGTTGGCAATGTACTCACGGATCGAAGACAGCCGCGACGTCCCGACTCCGCATGTTCAAGAATGTCTCCTCTTTCCAGATCTATGTCTCGTCGCCTCGCGCTCGCCGTTGCCACCGCAGCCCTCCTCCTCACCGGGTACACCGACAACGCACCGGCCCCTGGCGAGGCGACGGGCGCCCCGGCACGCCCGGCCGCAGAAATAGCCGATCCGGGCGGCCCCTTCCCTTCGTCTGATTCCCGGATGCTCTTTTCCTTCGACGGCGCCGATCCGGCCCCGTGGCGCGTCGAGACCGACCGTGTGATGGGCGGGCGCTCGCAGGGCACCGTCGAGATCACCGACGGCGCGCTCGTGTTTACCGGCGAGGTGGTCACTGAGGGCGGCGGGTTCTCGTCGGTCCGCGCCCCGCGGCGGGTCGACCTGTCGGGCTACGACGGGATCGCGCTCCGCGTCCGCGGCGGGGGGCGCACGTTTGCCCTCGACGTCGACGACGGGACCCGGAACCGGGGGCGCGAGGTGACCCGGCGCGGGCCGGTCCCGACGAGCGACTCGTGGACGACCGTCCGCGTCCCCTTCGCGTCGCTCGAGACGAGCGCCCACGGCGAGCCGGTGCGGGCCGCCCCGCTCGACCGCTCGGCCGTGCAGTCGATCGGAATCTACATCATCGACGGCACCGACGGCCCGTTTCGACTGGAAGTGGACTGGGTCCGGGCGTACCGCGAAGCGGAGTAGCCCCCCGCCGAGCGCACGAAGGACCGGTGCACCCCCAGCCGGATGGAGCGCGCCCGAACAGGCGGGTGAACGTGACGAGGAGCGGTCCAACGATGCCGCGTCACGCCGCTCGACTGCCGGTTCGACGGTGGGGGCCCCTTCTTTTTCGCCCCTGAATCGCATGCCGTCACCGCTCACCGGCCCGCTCGTCGATCCACGTCCGCGTCCGCCAGACGAGCAGGGCCACGAGCCCGAAGAGGGCGACGAGGGCACCGACAGTGACGGTAGTCACGAGGGCCGGCAGGGCCGTGGCGTCGGTCGCAGCGACGTGGTAGGTGCCGTACTGCAGGGCGCCAAACATCACGAGCGTCGGGGCCACGATCCAGTACAGCAGGCCACGCATGCGAGCCCGGACGGCCCGCTGGTCGGTCTCATCGAGCGCCTCGAAGCGCTCCGGATTCGGAACGTTGATCCACGAGTGCGGGAGGGTCCGTACGACCCAGACGCACCCGTACACCGAAATCACGGTTCCGGCGGCGATGAGCGGCAGAAGGAGCCATCGCGCGAGGGTCGTCTCCCAGTAGGCATCCGCGACGCCGCCGATCCCGAAGTGCCGCGGAATGCGGGCCGGGAGGAACGGGTACACCCACAGGCTCCCGCCCACCAGGAGGGCGAGCAGGGCCGCGTTCACGACGTGGGCACAGCGTCGCATGTCGGCAAGACGGCGCGCTACGCGTTGGGCTCGGGGGTGGCCCCGCTCGGCATCTCGGCGGGCGTGGATCGACTCTCGAGGACCACCGCCGGCTCAAGGGGCTGGAGGGCCACGGTGTCGCCCGCCTCGTGGAGCGCGCGGTTGTCGGTATGGACGAGGTACTCGCTGCCCTCGCAGGAGACCCGGTAGGTGATGTCGTGCCCCTTGAACGCCCGGCCCACGATGGTGCCGACGGGGCCGTCGGCCGTCTCCGGCGCCGCGAGGGTGAGGTGCTCCGGCCGCAGCGACACGAGCACGGTGCCGTCGGCGTCCCGGTCGAGCCGCACGCGGCCCAGGGGGGTGTCGGCCTCGCGGCCCGCGGCCTGCGAGAGCAGGAGGTTGGTGCGGCCCAGGAACTGCGCGACGAAGAGGGTGCGCGGGCAGTAATATACGTTTTCGGGCGTGCCCACCTGGTCGAACTGCCCGCCCCGCATCACCGCCAGCCGGTCGGCGAACGAGAGGGCCTCCTCCTGGTCGTGGGTCACGAGCACGGCGTGGATGCCCCGGTCCTTCAGCAGCCGGCGCACCTCCTGCCGCGTCTCCTGGCGCAGCAGCGCGTCGAGGTTGGAGAAGGGCTCGTCGAGCAGGATGAGGTCCGGCTCGGGGGCGAGGGTGCGGGCGAGGGCCACGCGCTGCTGCTGCCCGCCCGACAGGTGCTGGGGACGGCGGTCCTCGAACCGGTCGAGGCCCACCATGTCGAGCGCCTCGCGGGCCCGGGCGGTCTGCGCGGCCTCGGGTCCGTCCTGCAGGCCGAAGCGGACGTTCTCCAGCACCGTGAGGTGCGGAAAGAGCGCGTAGTTTTGGAAGACGATGCCCACCTCCCGCCGCTCCGGCGGCACGTGCACGTCGGGGCCCGTCAGCGTTCGCCCCTGCACGACGACGGTGCCCTCGGTGGCCCGCTCAAAGCCGGCCACGCAGCGGAGCGTCGTCGTCTTGCCGCAGCCGCTCGGGCCGAGGATGGCGAAGATTTCGGGCGACTCGGTCGTCCCGACGTCGAAGGACACGTCGTTCACCACAGGGGGCGCGTCCGGCCCGAACCGCTTCGTTAGATGCTGGACGGAGAGAAGAGGGTCATTCATGACGGATGCGGCACGGGCTCATTCAGCGCTCGTTCCCGCGGGGGCCGGGGCGGAGGCGGCGGTTTGCTCGCGGGCCAGCAGCAGGCCCACGAAGCACGCCGAGAAGAACATGATGGTAAGGGCGTAGGGGGCCGCCTCTCCGAACATGGCCTCCTCGGCGTAGCTCCACGTGTTGAAGGCGAGCGTCTGAAAGCCGACCGGGGCCAGCAGGAGGGTGATCGGCAGTTCCTTCATCGCCGAGAGGAAGACGAAGGCCACGCTCACGAGGAGGCCCCGCCGCATCAGCGGAAACGTGACGCTCGTGAACGTCCCGAGCGGCGACCGCCCCAGCGACCGCGCCGCCTCTTCCAGATGGGGCGGCACCTGGTAGAGGGCGCTCCGGATGGGCCCGATGGCCTCGGCCATGAAGTGGAGGGCGTAGGCCGTCACCAGGAGGCCGAGGGTCTGGTACGCAAACGGCGCGGCCCCGAGCGTGAAGACGATGAGCGCCAGCGCGAAGGCGAGCGGCGGCGTCGCGTAGCCGAGGTACGCGATCCGCTCGATGCCCTGCGTCCAGCCGGAGTGGTACCGCACGCCGAGGTACGCGATGGGCGTGGCCAGCAGGGCGGCGAGGCCGGCGGCGGGGGCCGAGGCCGAGACCGACGCCCAGAGGGACGCCCCGAGGCTCGACCAGGGCAGGCCCGCCGCCACGCGGTCGGCCATCCAGTACCCGACCGTCCCGACCGGCAGGCCCACGGACGCGAGGGCCACCCCGCCCCCAAACGCATATCCGGCCCACCGCCAGGCCCCGAGCCGGTGCGGGGCCGACCGGCGGGTCGTGCCGCTGCCGGTCCGGTGCAGCAGCAGCCCCCCCAGGAGGCGCGCCTCGAGTAGCAGCACCGCGCCGGTGAGGGCCAGCAGCATCAGCGCCAGGCAGGCCGCGTAGATGCGGTCGTAGGACGCGGCGTACTGGAGGTAGAGGGCGTAGCTGAACGTCTCGAAGCGCATCAGCGACACGACCCCGAAGTCCCCCAGCACGTGGAGCCCCACCAGCAGGCTGCCCGCCAGGTAGCCGGGCCGCAGCTGGGGCAGAATGACCCGCACGAAGATCTGCCAGCGGCCGTAGCCGAGCGCCCGGGCCGACTCCTCGAGTGCCGGGTCGACGCCCTGCAGCGCCGTGCGCAGGTTGAGGAAGAGGTACGGATACGTCCCCAGACTCAGTGCAATCAGGGCCCCGTCGTAGCCGTTGAGACGGGGGAGGACGATCCCGATTGTCTGGGCGAGGGTGCCGTAGGTGCCCGTGGTGGCCAGCAACACGTACGCCATCACGTAGCCCGGCACCGCGAGGGGGAGCACCCCGAGCAGCGTGAGCGCACCGCGTCCCCGAAGGTCGGTGCGGGTGGTGAGCCACGCCAGCGGAAAGGCGATGAGCGTCGTGCCCGCCAGTACACCGACCGCCAGGCCCACCGTGTTGCCGAGCAGCTGCAGGGTTCGTCTCCGCACCACGAGATCCCAGAGCGTCTGCGGATCGGCCTGCTGGGCCCGCACCAGCAGGTAGGCCAGCGGCACGAGCACCCCCGTCAACACGATCGCCACCGGTGCGGCGACGTACCAGCGGCGCCGGATCGTGTCGAGAACCTGGGCAGCGCTCATTCTTCTGTGCCGATCATGACGGTCGTGGTGATCTCCCTCTCACGGCCGAGGTGGGATCGTCTGCCCAGACGAGTACGGAGGCGCGGACGCAGGGTGTCCACACGCCCGTGCGTCCCGACGTCCGTACCGGATCTTTTACAGCAGCCCCACGTCGCGGAGCAGGTCGAGCGTCGGGTCCATCTCCTGCAGCCGCTGGAGGTCAAACTCGGGGCTGAGTGCAAGGGCGCTGTCGACCGGCACCATGTAGTCGGGCACCTCCGTCCCCGACACCACCGGGTACTCGTTGACCCGGTTCGCGGCAAACGACTGCGCCTCCTCCGACAGCAGAAACTGCAGGAATCGCTGGGCGGCCGCGCTCTGGTCGCTGGTCTGCAGCACCCCGGCGCCCGTGACGAGCGCCAGGTTCCCGAGGTCTCCCTTCGCGAACCGGTACGTCTCGACCGGCGCGGACGCCCGCGTCTGGCTCTCCTCCTCTTCTTCGGATTCCTCCTCGCCTTCTCCGCCCTCGTACTCGCCCTCGGCCCCGCCGTGCTTGAGGCGGAGAACGTAGTAGTGGTTCGTGAGGGCGACGTCAATCTCCCCGGCCGCCAGCGCCCGAATCATCGGCGTGTTGGAGGTGTAGCTGTTGGGGTCTAGGGCCGCCACCCCCTGCAGCCAGGCGCGCGTCGCCTCCGAGCCCTCCGTCACGCGCATCGCCGTCACGAAGTCCTGGAAGCTGGAGTAGGCCGGCGTCCACCCGATGCGGCCCTTCAGTTCCTCGTGCTCCGGCAGGTTCGCGACGGAGTCGGGCAGCGTTCCGGGGTCGACCCGGTCGCTGTTGTAGGCGAGCACGCGGAAGCGCGTGGTGACGGGCGTCCACCGCTGGTTCGACGGCACGAAGCGGGCCGGCGTCGACGTGATCGAGTCCGGCAGCTCGGCGAGCAGGTCGTTGTTGACGGCGTTGCCGAGGGCACCGGTCGTATTGGCCCAGTAGACATCGGCCGGGCTCTGGTCGCCCTCTTCCTGGAGGGCGGCCAGGAGCTGGGCGTCGGAGCCGTAGCGCACGCGGACCGGCACATCGGCCCGCTGCTGGTACATCGACACGAGGGAGTCGACCAGGGCCCGGCTGCGACCGGAGTAGATGACGAGTTCGTCCTGCTCGCCGCCGCAGCCAACGAGCGTGGCAACAAGGACGACGAGGAGCGAGAGGCGCAAGAACCGTGGCATGAAGGCGGGCGGGACCGATTGAGAGAGGCTTGTTTAGATTCATTCTAAAGAACCGGATTCGAAATTGACAGTCCCCTCTCGCCCCGCCCCCCCAATTTGGCAAAATTCCACAGAGCGGGCCCGGGTTGGGTCGGGGCTCACTTCCCCATCTGCCTCTGTGTCACCAGGTGCTCGATGGCGTCGACGAGGCGGTCGGGGTGATGCCGGTGCTTGCGGGCCCGCATGCCATCGGTGAGCCGGTCGCGCCAGTCGTCGCGGAAGAAGCGGGCGATGGCCTCGGCCAGGGCCGCCGGGTCCTCCGGCGGCACGACGAATCCTACGTCCTCGTCGGGCACCGACTCCGCGAGCCCCCCCACGTCGGTCACGATCATCGGCGTCTCGAAGTGCGTGGCGATCTGGGCCACGCCGCTCTGGGTGGCCGACACGTACGGCTGCACCACGAGGTCGGCCGCGCCGAAGTAGGTGGGCACCCGCTCCGACGGCACGTAGGCGTCGTGCCAGTGCACCCGGTCGGCGAGGCCGTGTTCGCGAATGAGGCGGCGGTAGCGCTCGGGGTCGTCGTAGGGCTCACCGGCCACCACGAGGTGGAGGCCCGGCAGCGCCTCGAGCGCGTCGGGCAGGGCCTCGAGCAGCACGTGCAGCCCCTTGTACTCCCGCACGAACCCGAAGAAGAGAAGCACGGGCGCCTCCGCCGGGAGGTCGAGCGCCGCGCGGGCCTCGGTCCGGGGCACCGGGTCGCCGAAGCGCTCGTATACCGGGTGCTCGATCCGCTGGAGGGCGGCGTCGGGACGGCGGAGCGGGCGCAGCTCCTCGGCCACGGCGTCGGACATGACGACGTGGCCCGCGCAGGCCCGCAGGAAGAAGCGGCTCAGCCAGGCGTCCCCAATGTGCCGCTCGTGTGGGAGGGCGTTGTGGACGACGGCGTAGGAGGGAATGCCGGCCCACCGCAGAAGCCGGGCGACGGTCCCGTAGGCCGGAGCAAAAAACGGCATCCAGTACTGGAAGACGACAGCCTCGGGCGCCGCGGCCCGCAGATGCTTCCCTGTACGAACCCACGAGATCGGATTGATGGCGTCGAGCAGCCGCGGCGCCCCCTGCACGACCGGCGGCGCATTGTCGTCCGGCTCAAACTGGGTCTTCCCCGGAAACAGGAGCTCCGGATACTGACGCGAAAAGCTCACCGGCCGCACGTCGTGCCCACGTCCGTCGAGCGCCGCCACCGTCATCTCCGTGAAGTGCGCAATGCCGCCCCGGTACGGGTGCATCGGGCCCACCACTCCCAGGGTCCATTTTTCACTGTCCGATTGTCCCATTTTCTGCTTCCGCATCTCCAACACACAATGTCGCTCCCTTCAGCCGTTCAACCTTCAACCTGCTACCGATTGACTGAGCTCATGTCCGGATACCGGTCGCCCGCGGCGGCACCGGCCGGGGCGATCTCGTCGATCCGCTCCAGCTCCTCATCGGCGAGCGAAACGTCGAGCGCCCCGAGGTTCTCGTCGAGGTGGTCCGGGTCGGTGGTGCCGGGGATGGGCACGATGTCATCCCCCTGATGCAGGACCCAGGCGAGCGCGAGCCGGGCGGGCGTCACGCCCTTCGCCGCGGCCAGCCGCTCCACCTCGTCGACCAGGTCCAGGTTCTTCTGGAAGTTCTCGCCCTGGAACCGGGGATTGTGGCGCCGCCAGTCGTCCGCCGGCAGGTCGTCGGGCGACTGGAAGCGGCCGGTGAGGAAGCCGCGCCCCAGCGGGCTGTACGGCACCAGGCCGACGTCGAGCTCGCGGCAGGTGTCGAGGATCTCGTCCTCCACGTGCCGGGTCCAGAGCGAGTACTCGGTCTGCAGGGCCGTGATCGCGTGCTCCTCGTGGGCCCGCCGGATCGTGTCGGCCGCCGCCTCCGACAGCCCCAGGAAGCGCACCTTGCCGGCCTCCACGAGCTGCCCCATGGCCCCCACCGTGTGCTCGATGGGCACCTCCGGGTCGACCCGGTGCAGGTAGTAGAGGTCGATGTGGTCGGTGTTGAGGCGCCGGAGGGAGGCGTCGCAGGCCTTCTTCACGTAGCTCGGGCGCCCGTTGATGCCGTGCATCGTGCCGTTCTCATCCCGCACGATCCCGAACTTCGTGGCGATCGTGACCTCGTGCCGGTGCGGGCCCAGGACGCGACCCAGCAGCTTCTCGTTCGTGAACGGGCCGTAGATGTCGGCGGTGTCGAAGAACGTGATCCCGCGGTCGATGGCCCGCTGGAGCGTCTTGATGGCCCGGTTCTCGTCGGGGACGCCGTAGAACTCGGACATGCCCATGCAGCCGAGGCCGAGGGCCGACACGGTGAGGTCGTTGTGGCCGAGGGTGCGCTGCTTCACGGGAGGAGAGCGGGTTGTGGGCAGGACGACGAACCGTCGCCTCCTACGGGCACTCGGGGGCGCTGTTGCGACTCGCCCTCTGCCCCGTGCTCACTCCTCCACCGAGGCCGGGCGGTCCGGGGCGGACGGCTGCCCGGCGCCGTCCGGAGGGAGGGTCTCCCCCACGACGTACGAGTCCGGGTCCTCCATGCGCGGCTGGATCACCATCTCTCCCAGCAGGCCCGTCGTGAAGAGCTGCGCCCCGAACAGAATGAGCAGCAGGCCCAGGAGCAGCAGCGGCCGGTCCCCGATCGGGTGGCCGAACACGAGCTTGTCGATCGTGAGCCACAGGTTGATGCCGAAGCCCGCCGTGAACGTGAGGGTGCCCAGCCCCCCGAAAAAGTGCATCGGGCGCACGGCGAAGCGCGTGAGGAAGACGACGGTGATGAGGTCGAGGAAGCCCTTCACGAAGCGGTCGGCCCCGAACTTCGTCTCCCCATGCTTGCGCGGATGGTGCTCGACGGGCCGCTCCGTGATGCGGTGGTACCCGGCCCATTTGGCGAGCAGGGGAATGTAGCGGTGGAGTTCGCCGTAGACGCTGACGCTCTCGACGACCTCCCGCCGGTAGGCCTTGAGGCCGCAGTTGAAGTCGTGGAGGTCGAGCCCGGAGGTCCAGCGCGTGACCCAGTTGAAGAAGCGGCTCGGGAGGGTTTTGCGGAGCGGGTCCTTCCGGTTCCTCTTCCACCCGCTCACGAGGTCGTACCCCTCCTCCAGCGTCTCGATGAGGCCCGGAATCTCGGCCGGGTCGTCCTGCAGGTCCGCGTCGATCGTCACGACGTACCGCCCCCGTGCCCGATCGAAGCCGACGGAGAGGGCCGCCGACTTGCCGTAGTTGCGCTGGAACCGCAGGCCCGCAACGCGGGCGTCCTCCTCGTGGAGCGCCTGCACGGCCGCCCAGGTGTCGTCCCGCGATCCGTCGTCGACGATCCACACCCGAAAGGTCAGGCCCGCCCCCTCGCACGCGGCCCGGATGCGTTCGGCCAGCTCCGGGAGCGACGCGGCCTCCTCGTAGGCGGGCACGATAATCGAGAGGTCCGGCCGCCCCGCGACGGGGCGAGCACGGGAACCACGAGAAGCGTTCACGATCGGGGGCGTTCTTGGGGAGAGATCGCCGGGCGGCGTCCCCGACGGACACGCCGTCGCGACCTCGGGGACGGGTGCTCCGTCACAGCCAGGGCCCGTCGAGGTCGGCCTCGTAGATGAGGGACGGCTCGTCGGAGGCGTCGGCGTCGATCACGAACGAGACGCGGTGCGCGTCGTCCGGATGCACGCTGAGGCCCTCGACCTTGCCCTCGAAGGGCGTACCGTCCTCGTCGAACAGCTCCGCGAGGCGGGCCCCGTCCTCGTCGATGACGCCGAGGACCGAGCCCACGACGTCGCCCGTGTCCTCGTTCTCGGCCGAGGCCGAGAACAGCGTTGCCCCCTCGTGGAGCGTCGCGTCCGAAAACGTCAGGCGGACGTCGTGGAGCGTACCGAGCTCGTACTGGACCACATTCTCCAGGGGAGGCGGCGGATGCCGCTCCGGATCTTCGAGGTGGGCGACGAGGGCCGACCATTGCAGGTCGCCGGCGGCGTCGACGGGGGCGAGCGCGTCGGTCGGCTCGGCGTTGCCGCGCTGGAAGAGGCGCAGGCGGTCGTCGCCGACGAAGATGGCGCCTTCCACGTTCAGGCCGCTGCCCGCGAAGGCCGTTTGCTCGCGGAGGGACGCGTAGAAGCGAGGCGCCTCCACGAGCGTCGTCTCGGGCTCGCCGTCCGTCCGCCAGTCGACGGTCACGATCCACTCGCGGGCGTCCGAAGAGCCGGACCCGAAGGCCACGAGCCGACGGGCGTCGGTCCCGGGCACGACCGCACAGGCCTCCAGGTCAAGCTTGTGGTGGCCCGTGCCCTCGTCGTAGTCGAAGACCCGAAGTCCCTCGGGCCCTTCCGGAAGCGGGTGACTCTGGACGCGGTGGCTGTCCGGATCGACGAGCGCAAGGAAGTTGGCGTCGTCCTGCACGATGGCGTAGCGATCGACCAGGAGGACGAGGCTCGACGCGGCGCGGACGTGCGGA
Organism: Salinibacter sp.; assembly: GCA_042218975.1. Lineage (GTDB taxonomy): Bacteria > Bacteroidota > Rhodothermia > Rhodothermales > Salinibacteraceae > Salinibacter. The sequence continues at coordinate 1,299 of JBDGQP010000005.1, read as the reverse complement.
GGGCGGTCGTCCACGTCCGGGTGCGCGTCGTCGTCGTACGTCAGCGGAGAGGCCTGAACGACGTGACACGCCAGTGCCTCGTCGTGAACGGCCTGAACAACGTCGGTCATTGCGGGGGGAAGCCAGGTTCGAAGAGTCGCCGGGGCGCCCTTCGTCACGCGTCGATCGTCGCGTACTTGGCGTTGCGCTCAATGAACTTGCGGCGGGGCTCCACCGAGTCCCCCATGAGGGTGGAGAAGAGCCGGTCGGCGGCCGCGGCGTCGTCGATGGTGACCTGCTGGATCTTCCGCGTCTCCGGGTTCATGGTCGTCGTCCACAGCTGCTCGGGGTTCATCTCGCCGAGGCCCTTGTAGCGCTGCATGGTCGGGCTCCGGCCGTCGGCCCGCAGCTCCTGCATGCGGTCCTGCATCTCCTCGTCGGTCCAGCAGTAGATTTCCTCGCTGCCGTTCTGGATGCGGTAGAGCGGCGGCAGGGCGATGTAGATGTTGCCCTTCTCGATAAGGGGCCGGAGCTGTCTATAGAAGAAGGTGAGGAGGAGCGAGCGGATGTGGGCGCCGTCCACGTCCGCATCCGTCATCATCACGATCTTGTGGTAGCGCATTTCGCCCATGTCGAACTCCTCCTCCGTCGACGTGAGCCCGGTGCCGAGGGCCGTGACGATGTTCTGGATCTGGTCGTGCTCCAGGATGCGGTCGAGGCGGGCCTTCTCCACGTTCAGGATCTTGCCGCGCAGCGGCAGGATGGCCTGGAAGTGGCGGTCGCGCGCCTGCTTGGCCGAGCCGCCGGCCGAGTCCCCCTCCACGAGATAGAGCTCGCTCTCCTCCGGCTTCCGCGAGGTGCAGTCGGCCAGCTTGCCGGGCAGGCTGCCCCCCGAGAACGCATTCTTGCGCTGCACCAGTTCGCGGGCCTTCCGCGCCGCCGCCCGCGCCTCGGCCGCCGTGATCACCTTCTGGATGATCTGCTCGGCCTGGTCGGGATGGTCCTCCAGCCAGCGGCCCAGCTTCGTGTTGATGAGCGACTCGACGATGCCCTGCACCTCCGAGTTGCCGAGCTTCGTCTTCGTCTGCCCCTCAAACTGCGGCTCCGCCACCTTCACCGACAGCACGGCCGTGAGCCCCTCCCGGAAGTCGTCGCCCGAAAGGTCGAACTTCAGGCCGCTCAGCATGTCGTTCTTCTGGGCGTACGTCTTCAGCGTCCGGGTGAGGGCCCGCCGAAAGCCGGTGATGTGCGTGCCGCCCTCGTGGGTGTTGATGTTGTTGACGAAGGAGAGGACGTTCTCGTTGTACCCGTCGTTGTAGC